>NZ_LWHG01000011.1:725845-1088768 GCF_001625445.1 Haladaptatus sp. R4
CCGGAACGGTGACCAACCAAAGCGGAGCGCCCATCGCGGGGGCGTCCGTCTCCCTCGGAAACGGCCACTCGACCGTGACGAACGCGTCGGGCGGCTACACGCTCCTGGAGGAACCGGGGACGTACGACGTCACGGTCGATGCGTTCGGGTACCAACCCACGACTGCGACGGTCGATGTCGAAAACGAGACGTTCACCGATCACGACGTCTCGCTGTCACCGGCACTCGGCGTTCGCCTCCTCGACGGCCAGTCTGACGCGGTCGAAGGCGGGGATTCCGTCACCGTCACCGCCGCCGTCCGGAATCTGGACACGTACACCGCCGACCTCACCGGCGACTACGACACGGCCAACGCGACGCTGCTCGTCAACGGCGAGGAGCACCCGTTCGGCCAAGCCATCGACATGGACGGCTACTCCGGCGAACTCAACGTGACGGTTCGGACGAAATCCGGCACCCACGGCTCGTTTTCGCTCGCCCACACCTTCGAAGGGATGGGTGACAGCGTCGAGAAAACGACCGGCCCGACGAACGTCTTCGAGGAGTTCACGACCATCGCCGTGGTCGATTCGGACGAGGGCTACGGCGACCAAACCGCGGCCGCCCTCGATGCGTCGCTTCCCGCGAACTACCAGGTGACGGTCGTACAGGACGAGAACGCGATGGACGCCGTCGGCGAGTACGACTCGTTCGTCATGCAGGACTTCGACCCCGCGCAACTCGACGCACAAGCGTTCGTCGATGCGACGAACAGTCCGAGTACGGGTGTCGTCTGGCTCGAACAGTGGGGTGACGCGAGCGACACCGTCACGTCCCGGTCCGCCGCCGTGGGTGACCCGGCGAGTACGGACGACGAAGGGTTCGGTGCCGGAAACCCCTACTTCACCATCACGAAGTCGAGTCCCCTGTTCGAAGGTGTCGGGTCGGTCGGCGACAACGTCACCGTTCACACCGGAAGTTGGGGCGACCACGCGTGGTACAGCGGCTACAGCGGCACCACCGTCGCCACGGTCGGCGACGACGACGGCACCAAAGGGTCCGCCATCGGCGTGGACCGACAGACCGGAACCGTGCTCGCGTCGTCTCTCGGTCGAACCTCCTACGTGGGGAACGACGACTACACCGAAGAAGCGGACCTGATCCTGGCGAACGCCGTGCAGTACGTGAGTACCGCCCCGGCGGTCGTCGTGAAATCCGGACAGCCACGGCACGTGAACCCCGGCGAGGAGGTGCAGGTGAACCTGTCCGTGAACCAACTCCGCGATATCGAGGTCGATCTGAGCGAGAACTCTACGCTCTCGGAGGACGACCTCTCCCTCTACATCGACGGTTGGGGACCGCTCCCGTTCGGCCTCCCCATCCTCGAACGGCCGCCGGAAACGACCGACGACTACACCATCACCGTCGTACCGGACGAGGACGCGGTCGGTTCGTTCTCGCTCGAAACGACGGCGACGGCGGGCCCGACGCGGAGCGGGTTACGCTCCGAACCGGACCGACCGCCGTCTACGACGCGCCGATAAACGTCCCCGGCGACGTGAAGTCGCTGCAGGAAGCCGTGGACCTCGCGCCCCCGGGCGCTGAAATCGTCGTCGGAAACGGCACGTTCGCCGAACAGGTGGACGTGGACACGCCCAACGTCACCATCCGCGCCGCCGACGGTGCCAGTCCAGTCCTCACGGCGCCCGAGAACGCGACGGGAAGCGTTCTCACCGTCTCCGCACCCGACGTGACCCTCGACGGCTTCACGGTGGACGCGGGCGGACGGACGACCGGTCTCACCGTCGATGGTGCCGACGATGCGACCATCGACGACGTCACGGTTCGTAACGCGACGACCGGAATCGCGCTCGATGCCGCGAACGGCGCAGTCGTCGACGGCAACGCAGTCCGGAACGCGGCCGTCGGCATCGACGCGAACGCACCCGGTGCATCCGTCACCGACAACACCGTCGAGGACGTGACCACCGGTCTCAGGTTCGGCACCGCGAACGCGACCGACGTGCGGCAGAACGACGTTTCGGCGGAGACCGGCGTGCTCGTGGACGGCGCGGACGCCGACGCCGTCTCGCTTCGATTCAACGACCTCGAAGCGACGGACGTCGCGGTCGAATCGACGGTGGACGAGACGTTCGACGCGCGACTGAACTACTTCGGCGACCGCGGTCCGGCGAACACGACGTTCACCGGCGACGTGGCCCACGAACCGTTCCTGACCGCACACCCCGAGAACGTGAACACCGACTCGCCGACGAAAATCGGTGTCGACCTCGACATGCCCGCGACCGCGGGTAACGGGCAGGCGACCTACTACACGGTCGGCATTCCCGGCCCGACGGACCAGACCGTCGGCGACATCTTGGGTCCGTTCGACGGAACGGTCTACGGCTACGACGCTGGATCGAGTCAGTGGGAGCAACTGACGGACGACTCGTCCGTCGATGCGCTCGATGCGCTGTTGGTCGCGACGACGAGCGACGCTCGCGCCATGCTGACCTTCCAGCACACGCAGGGACCGCCGTCCCCGCCGGGACAGGCGACCCTCGGTGAAGGCTGGAACTTCGTCGCGGCACCGCAGTACGCCGGAGCGGACGACGCGTTCGGCGTCTCCTCCGGCGACCCGTCGCTCGTGCAGGAGTACGCGACGCAACCGAACGGGCAACTCGGTCCACGCAGCGAACTGACCGGGACCTACGAACTCGGAAGCGACGAACCCGGCCCGAATGTGAGCGCGTTCACGGGTTACTACGTCTACTCGGAGTCCGCTGGAACGCTCCCGACGTATCTCACGAGCGATCCGACGATGCAGGAACTGTACGACGGGCTGAACATCGCGACCGACGACCGCGGACTCCCGATCAGTGACGCCTCGGTGACGACGATGCGAACCGTCTCACCCGAGGACGTTACCGTCGATTCGAAGGCGAACGCCGAACCGCTCCCTTCGCTCCCGGCGACGTTCTACGGGACCGTCACCGTCGACGGCGAACCGGTACCCGCCGGAACGACCGTCACGGTCAAAGTCGGCGGCGAGAAGCGCGGTACGTTCACGGTCGGCGAGAACGGTAAACTCGGGGTCGCGAGCGGAACGGCGAAGAAACTCGTCGTGGCCGGAACGAAGGACGACGCGGGTGCTCCCGTGACGTTCTCCGTGGACGGCACGACGGCGACCACCGATTCGAAAGTCACGTGGCATCAGGGACAGGTCGAATCGGTTCACCTCTCGGTCAAGTCGGGCACGTCGTCGCGAACGAGCGACGATTCGAAGGCGTCGTCCGACGAGAAACAGCAATCGAAGGAACGCCACCCACTGCTCGCATAATCGCCATCCTCGGCGGTTTTCACGACGGCCGATGACGACCGGTTGACGAACAGTGAACCGTTCCGTCCTCTTTTTCTATCGACGCTACCGCTCGATCCTTCGTTCGATGAGTTCCCCTGCCGGACCCGGACTTCACGACTTCGCTACCACGGTCCGCGTGAAAAAACGAACAAAACCGTGCGTTCTCAGAAAATCGTCCGTTCTCGGCCGTCGTTAGCAGTCGTCCGTGTCACCGCTGTTCGAGTCGTTCGACGATGTGCTGATGTCGGAATCCGACCCGCTGGAACTGTCACTGGTGGTGGTGTCGCTCGATCCGCCGGAAGTCTCGTCGCTCGTCGTGGTCGTCTCGTTACCGTCGTCGGTAGTGGTCGCCGTTGTCCCGTCGGTATCGTCAGTCGTGGTCGTTTCGTCGCTCGTCGTGGTCGTCTCTTTCGTCGTGGTCTCTTCGCTCGTTGTCGTGGTGTCCTCCTCCGTCGTCGTGGTGCTTTCGTCCGTGGTCGATGTCTCGTCGGTCGTCGTCGAGGTGTCGTCGCCACCGCCGGAACCACCGGAACCGCCACCGAACATGTCGTCCTCGCTGTTTGCGACCTCGTTGCCGTTGGAATCGAGGAGTGCAATCACGTCGCTGCGATTCCGCTCGATGACCCGTTCGTCGAACGACGGTTGAACGACGACGTCGGCGTCGTCGACCGATACCGCACCGGAGGCAATTTTGATTATCCCACCGGACCCGACCGTCGTCCCACTTGGAATCGTGCCGGTCTGGTCCACGCTGTCGTTTCCGTATTCGAAGTCGACGGTCCACCCGGAGAGATCGACCGATCCACTGCTATCGTTGTAGAAGGTGATGGTATCCTCGGTTGCCGATACGTTCAGCACCTTGAACGCCGGTGTCCCGTCCTGCTGTCCGAACGCTTGTGTTGCACCGCCGCCGATCGCGAGTGTCGCTCCTATCCCAGCAAGAACTGTTCTTCGAGTGGGTTCCATGATACATTCGCACCAACACAGATTATACACTTAACATGATTTGGTCACTGAAGTTCATATCTACGGGAATATAATTTAGGGATGAGTTGACAACTTTAGCGATAAATTCCTAAAATTGAGCTCATTCCATTGAGTCACTAACGGTGTCGTCCGGCGATATTGGGGTGGTATCGCGGATGGACATTTCGAATCAGAAACTAGACAATATTCTTCCAGGAATCTATTTTTGGATCGTGATGGGAAATAAAATCACGACAGATCGCCGTTATGTGGTTCGCTCAAGAAGGCGGCGTTTCGTGTCGAAAGAACCCGATGTACTAGCCGTTCGACACCATTACACGACCGACCACACCTTCGGCTACGAAGGAGTAGTTTTTCGTAAGAATACGATGCCCGGGGAGGGCACGGAACACGAAGTTCCGAATCCCACTTTAATAGTATAAGTCAGCACCCGATTTTGGCCTCGATCCGTCATCGGTCGTCCTCCGAGTAGTACGCGCCACCAGAAGCACCGCCGTTTGGGAGATGATCGGGACGGTTAGGGCAACCATAACGGTGACCCACTTCGAGATTTTCTGGGGTACGGGTACAGCGAGCCCGGCAGGTCGAACAGCGGAACTCATTCTCATGTTCAACTGAACGCGCGTACGAGGCGAGCAGTTTCTCGGTGGACATCACCCCATCACCTCCTGGGCGAGTTCCAGTTCGCGTTTGACCTGCTCGATGTCGGGATCGCTTCCGCAGTGCATGAGTGCCGTAAGTGCACAGGCGCGTGCAAACTCATCGTCACAGTGACGGAGGATACTCACCAACGTATCCTGATTCTCCTTTAACCAGCGCCGCGCGTCTTGGGGTGTATCGAATCGGCTCATCGGGAATCACCTCCCACCCGAGACTCGAGATTCACTTTCGATTCGGTAGCAACTCTTAGGTATGTGTCGTGTTTCTGTCTGCATGCTTCTCTCGCAAGGGAAGTGCGGTCTCGGTGCTTCACCACCGAGGTTTTGTCATGAGTGCACTCCGATATGTCTCTTTGAGTACCTTCGTTATCAAACCGTGCCTTACGTCCAGTGAAAGTGAAATCGTTGCCGTCCTCAGCTGAGTCGGCGTTTTCAGGCACAATATCTTGAGAGCTGATTGCAAGCTCGCGTGCGGTGATCGGGCTGACCGGACAACCACACGGGCTAAGAATGTGCGCGGATGGCCCACACGTGACGAGCGCAAGGGTCGGTTCGTCGCAGTAGGGGCAGTTAGTAGTCGATTCGTTCGGACAGTCGGGGCTTTCAAGACCCCGCGAGTTTTCTTCGTACATGGCTTCCGTACCTGAGTTACGGAGGCTATCGCGGATCCGGTGCCCTAACACCGATCCGCTTGCTTTCTGCAATGGATCCATCGGAGCGACAGATCCGCGTGTAGCTTCCGTTATCAGACAAGTCTATAGACCGAGGTAATAAACCTACTGCATATACGTAGTTTACAACACACATTCATGAACCCGAATGGTAAAGAACAGTAGAACTAAGCGCGCTTCCTCTTGATTCTGGTTTATGCGCCCGCGAGTAGACTGGATGACTCGTGCAGACGATTACATCCTTGAGTTACTAGATGAGGCGGGTATCGCGGCAAATCCCAGTACAATCGGGTTCAATATCGACTACGACCGCCGATACGTTTCTCAACGTTGTCGGGTCCTCTCTAAGAATAGCCTGCTTGAGCGAGTCGATGAGGCGAAAGCCATGTACCAAATCACGGATAAAGGGCGGCAGTATCTTGCTGGCGGGCTCAATGCGGGTGAGCTTGAAGACTAAAATTCAGAACCAGATGTTCTGGATATCGTATTTGAAATCCACTACATTTATGTAATTATGTTACCAATCCAAAGATTAGCTAATGGCGGTAGATGATCAAGTACCTGAATCACGATTTAAATATGAAGGTCATCTAATATTCAACGGCCTTTATACAACAGAAGTAGAATCTATCTTCGATAAAGCTGAATCAAATGAGGCATTAGAAGCTCGTTTAGAGGATAAACTTCCCTCATTAAAAGAGAAATATAACGGCGGCCCACGCAAGGGCTACAGAGACATGGATTTGAGCTATCATCTCAATCTTGAGGAAAGTGACAGTTTAACATCTCACCACAAAAATCTTGCTGAGAAGCTGGTCGCAAAAGAATATCTTGATGAAGAACTCGGTGACGCGACAACGGTTTTTTCGGATGACAAGGGAAGAGTTTCTGGGAAGAGATTAGATAAAGATAATGCATATATCTACTGGTTGTTACCTAAACTTTTGATGGTACAAGGTTCTAAGCCAGAAGTAGAGACAACGCTAAGTGATCTCTATTCTTCACTCGGTCTTACGCAGGATCAGCAGGAAGCATATGCCACTCTTCGTCCAGTGGAGTTTGATAAACATTTCTTATTGTGGCTTGTTTACCGAGATTATATCGGAAAAGACATTGGAAAGAATGTTTCTCTTCATAGTATTAGTGAGATAACTATTAAAGGGGGCAGAGATTTCTTTGGTGAAAGTGCTCAGGTTACAGAATCGACTGATATCCTGCGCTCCACTGCTTTTATTGAAGGATTGTTTAAGAATAAACTGCCAGTGCATCTCAAAGCGATCTTCAAGGTAGGTGGGCAAAATCTCATGGTAGATATCTCCAAAAGCGGCCGCATACATATATTGTCTAAAGAAGATATAAATAGTTCAACGAAGTTAGAAAGAGTTATGATTGGGTTACACTTTGTGAGCGAGTTCACCACTCTTCGACAAGATTGGGAATTCTATGATCCTGATAAAAAATATGTTCCTCCAACATTCATAGAGGAACTAAATGATGTTGCTAAAGACCAAGGTGCCGAAATAACATTCCGCCGGGAAATCATACCAGAGTTGTTAGATAAGAGAGGAGAGGATCTGGAGGATTGGGACCTTGATTTTTAGAAGGGATAACGAAAGAGAGATGTGTTGCCCAAAAATATACCCTCTACCAGCGACTAGTCTAATTGGAGGATAGAAAATGCCTAGAACTCGTGATAGCGTTAGACAGGCTGATTTCTCTTCACTTCCAGTAGAAAACTCTATCCAAGATGTCTCTGATGAAATTGAGCTATATGATGTAAATACAATCTCCATCGAAGTCTATTTGGAAGACTCTGAGGAGTATCCATTTGAAGAACCAAAAAAAACAGAAGGGAAATTCAAATATGAATATTCAGACCAATTGGGTACTGAAACAGCGAGCGGGACGTTTCAACTTCGTCACTCATCTCAGTTGTTTGTTGTAAGGAAAGAAAGTGGCACTGCAAGATTAGATCGTATTGTTAGTGTACTTAATAATTCTTTAGATGATGCTTTAGAGAGCGATGTCACCATTCACAATCGTTTCCGACCTACTAGAGAAGGTATTTGGACGTTTATTGAGAACGCAACTTGGAGAAATTACGTGGAAATTCTCACAGATCTTGGTGAAGAGAAACGTGTGAGTGAATATTGTGAAGAAACAGGAAAGAGCTTCGAGAGTATTGTAGGTCGATATCCTATACTAAGAGCAGAATTTGTTCTAGAATTGCCTTGGAATGATTCAGTTGACGTGGTATATGATCAAGGACACTTAGAAATATCTACTGATAATATAGAAGACTACGAATATGTTCTACAACGTTTCGAGACAGATGTATTCAGTAATTAAACTATGACGATATTAGGTTGGGTTGCAAAGAAGATAAGCAAACGGACTTCAAAGCCATACGATTTGATTTATGAGAGCTTCCACGAATCCTATAAATCATCCTATCACAAACAACTTGCGCATACTCTTCAAACAGTTCTTTGGGTGATCGCTTCGATTTTGAGTGGATATCTTGCTTATCGAACTGGGGATGCTACTAAGCTACTCCCCACTCTTACATTCGTTATTATTGCTCTCTTGGGTGTTTTATTTGTATTCCCAATCTTTCCTTATATACATTGGAGATATGCGAAACCATTCAACTTTATTCCTAAATGGTTCCCGTTAACACAAGATCCAAAAGCACTCCAGCAAGCGCACTATGATAAGCTTCGACTTCCAGATGAAGATTCATACCGGATAGTAGTTTTCTTTGATATACCCGGTCATATTGAGGAATATGACTTCAAACTAATCTCTTCACATGAGGAGTTGGAATTCGAGGTCTTCCCAGAAAAGCAAGGAATGTCTCAAACAATCTATCCAGATGACAAGGGAATCTACAGTAGCACCGAAATCAATAATGACAATGTTTTCAATATATACACTGTTCAGAAGCGATCCCCCTTTGGAGGAGACCCAAGCCATTTTCTAGAGATTTTAGAGGTGTCAAATATATCTGGTTTAGCGCGTGGAGATTCTGGATATAATCTTGACGAGGAAATCGCTCGTGAAGAAGGAACTAATATACTGCACATTGATGTTGACGAATGAACCAACAATGCTGGTGATATAGAATGAGCGGAAAATCCTTCTCTTATGATGGGCACCTAATATTTAATCGCATTGCTAGATTCCCTAGTGAGCTAAATTCCGTATTAGAAAGGTTAGCATCTCATGATGAAGACGAAGAGTCAAATTACAGCATGAGAACATCATTCGAGGAATTAGAATTGTCAAAATATGATGGATTTCCCGAATTAGACCCATCTTTTCGGATTCTTTCTGAAGAACTTAATTTACTGCGATTTACTAAAGAAAGCGCCGGGTCTATTTCTACAGTACTTACTGAAGATGGATCACGGGTCAAGGCACGCCCCATCCATCAATCAGTTGTTGATGTCATTTGGAAGACACCAGAAAGAGTTTTTTTCTTCGGAGGCCGATCTGAGACGGATAATGCGTTCAAAGAGATCATAAAGCAATCTAATATAGATCGCCCTAAGCAAATATCGTTCAATCCATTCTTTTTCCTTTGGGTATTCTACAAGTATTTTGAAGATGACAAAATAGGGGACATAGATATACTCTCGCTGAAGGAGGCAAAATTTGATGGGGACGGGTCTGAATTTGGTCGCCAACTTTCAGTCAATGGGTCTGATTTAGAAAAAGATATGAGCGTCATAGCGGGTCTGTTAACGGGAAAAAAGTTAAATCAATTAGGAGGTGTATTTTCCATTGAAGGCCATTATGTTGATCTTACACTACATTCAAATGGCAGAATACATATCAAAGCTGCAGAGGATATTCAACGATCAAACAGTCTCGTACGCTATCTAACTGCTATCAATACAATCGAATCGATAACAAAGTTATACGAGAGTTGGACTCATAGACCAGATGAACGCCGATACCCTCCCCCTGATTTTTATTTGAATCTTCGAGAATATGCCAAATCAGAAGGGGTAGATATTCAGTACAATATTCGTCCCCCCATGGAAGAGCTGGCTCAAAAGCGAGGCAATGAATTGGATAGTTTTCTAGAGGACGATTAGCCAACAAGGACTCAGCTTCTATTGAACTTCAAAGGACGTCCTATACACTCTATAGCCGCTTGTAGAGATAATAATCTGTCAGCGTAGCACGATAGCTCGGCAGATCGAAAATTCTGACCTACCCTACTGTAACCCCCACGAAGTGCGACAACGTATTTCTCCCACCAACAAACGGCGGATACGCCAACAGGACCAGCACGTACCAAACCGACACAACGGCCCCGAGAACGAGTAGACCAACCGTAAATGATTGTCCGTGATGCCACCCACCGACTCGCAGTGAGCCACGAAGCTCGTAAGTCGCCTCGACGTTCCGCAGCAACCATGACGCGTAGCAGACCGGCACCAAGATCAGTACGAACGCCAGCGGCGTCGTCGTGTACTGAAGCACGTTCCAAAACGCGCCATCGAGCGCAAAATCTCGATTTTCTACCAAAGGGACTGCGTGGAATGGATTTCTGATGAATAGTTAGTACAGAATTAACTAGAATATGAAAACATTTCTAACATATGTATTTATATTATTGTGAGATAATTAACAACTATGGCACAATCGATTGATGAGATTCACTCACTGATTCTCGAAGCGATGGAGCGGCGCAAAACAATCACACTGGAGTATAAAGGCGAAAGTGAACAACGCTATCACGAGAGGGAGTTCGAGCCGTGGTGCTATGGGGTACACCGCACGACTGGAAATCGCGTCCTCCGCTGTTATCAAACCAGAGGTCACAGTGAATCTGGTATGCCTGATGAGTTGCCGTTCTGGCGACTTGCTCGGGTAGACCGGATGAGATCGGTTTCCATCACAGACAATAATATTCGTGATGACTCTCCCCCGTACTACAACCCCCAGGACAAGGATATGAGAAGTTATTTCGACAGTCTTCCGAAATAGATCCTGAATCCAGTCTCGATTCAAGGTGACTAGTTGTTAGTCCTGCCAACGAGGGCTAAAACAGCATCCACATCAGAGCTCATCCATCAGTCGTACTCGTACGCCCGCTTCTCGGTTTCTTCAACAGCGTCTGTCTTACCCATATCGATTGGTTTCATCTCGTTAGCGATGCTGTTTAGAGTGGTCCAGATTAATTGTTGATGTAGGATGGGAAAAGAGATGAATGAATACATCGTAAATCTGACTGGTTTAGAAGACTACAAAGAGTTCGTTGATTCATTTTCGATTGAACACACCGATGCGGCAACGCATAGAGCCCGAAGAATCACAAATAACACAAAATGGAGAGAGAGGACAGGTGTGGGTTTGATGTTATTAATGGTTATTTCTACCGTGCTCACGCTGTATAGTCATGATTTCGAAATAATATTAGCTGGCGCTCTTTTTATAGTATTTATTGTCGTGTTTGCCGATAATATACTTAATTCAGCATCAAGCTATCAAGCTCGAAAATCGGAGACAACAGATAAAGACCTCATATACTACGAATTTAATTGTGCTATACAAGACTACCAGAGTGAAGATTATAGGGAAGTCTACAACCATATGTCAAATATCAATTCCGTTATTAGAAGAGGGCAGAGAAAAAGACAGGGTCTTTCCTACCGATCATATCAGTGGTTTAGAATATACATTACTGCCTTAGAAAAAGCGCAAGATAAAGAACAGGCAATATCAGAGACATTTGGGCGGTTTGCCGAAGAGCAGCTAAAGAATCTCATGAATAATCAAACCGATTTGATAAGAGATATTGTTGATGAAATTGATTATGAAGAAGATAGTATTGAGATGAATGGAACATATAGGGCGATTCTAGATGTCTGGAAGACTTTCACAACGTTCGTATCAAGTGGAATCCTTGTGGCAGTTCTCTCGATTATAGGCGGGGTTGTAGTCATATATGTATTCGATGAAAAGGCAATAGGGATCGCAATCCCAAGCGTGATTCTATTGATGTATCAGATAAATCTTCAAGAGAAATAGTATGCTCTGAAATGTATGGTGTCCAATAATTGAAAACATCTACATACGCCCTATTTTCGGTCACCACGACTGGATTACCCCCTATAGTCGTGTAGCGCTATCAATTCGCTGTTTTCGATCTCCGGCTGAAGAATGCATCTCTCCGATCTTTGCTCGCTACATGAAGAGCGCTTGCTTAACTGAACACGCTAAGAAAAGACGCCCTACGCCTTCTGTAGCCGCTTATACAGATACCACACCCAACCC
Organism: Haladaptatus sp. R4; assembly: GCF_001625445.1. NCBI lineage: Archaea > Methanobacteriati > Methanobacteriota > Halobacteria > Halobacteriales > Haladaptataceae > Haladaptatus > Haladaptatus sp. R4. The sequence continues at coordinate 737,797 of NZ_LWHG01000011.1, forward strand.
GAACGTCACACCGACCAGCAGCGGCCACGCATGCATCGGATCACCACCGCTCTCCGAGCGACGTATCGCCGTCACGTTCAGATACATGAAGTACGGGAGGTAGAGCACGCCTAGTGCGCCAGCGATGAGTCCCACCACGGAATTCGCGAGAATGTACGGTGGAAGGCCGTGGGTGATCAATCCCAAGCCGACGCCTCCAAGTGACTCTCTCGGCATGAATCGCTACATCGACGACCACTGTCCGACGTGCGGCCATCGTTTACTCCTCGGTGTGACTAACTCCAGTCACACGATTTGCCCTCGATGCCAGTCTCAGCTGTGTAGGTGTGCTGGCGCAACTGTGTCTTGCGGTCCGTAACACCAAGGCGTGTCGATGACAACCACTCACCACGGGGTAGCATCAGTATGAGCGAGAACGCGGCTACTGTTGTTCGTATGGTCGAGCACAATACGGACGAACAGAATCGAGAGACGATAGATCGCGACCTTATTGGTGTCATTGCACGCCATCACGGCCGCTTTGACGGGACCGAGAACTCAACCTTGAAGATCAAATACCGATAGCAGCTGGTGGAAACGGTTACTATGTCATCGAAACCGAGGACGAGCTCCAGCACTACATCGATAGCCTGGAAGGAAGGAAGGATGCTAAGTATTGCTGACCGGAAGTACGGCGTCCGCAGAGCGACGCAAGCATGGGATGGTGAAATTGAGCCCTCTGATGATCTCGACTTTCTCTAATTCAGAGTGAAGTGAAACCAAATTAGTGCTCTCTATTCCCGACTTCCCAATTCGTCTTGGCTTCAACCGGAAGCTCGTCAGTATCCAGCAGTTCCGCGATCTCTTCCGCCGTCACACTTCCCTGTTGTTCGGCTTTCTCCATCAGCTCGACGAACGCACCGTTCGGGACGGCAGCAGTGTCACCTCGCATCTGGAGATAGAACTCGGCGGCGCGATCGAGCGCCTTACTCTTCGTCTTCTCACCGGTCGCCTCGAGGAGATACTCCATCCGTCGTTCCCGCGTATCGGTCATTCGGAGACGCATATTTTTGCACACGTCCCCCCGAAACCTAGTTTCATCGGGTAACTGGAACAATGATCATTTATAAAGAACCCTGAGAATCGCTCGATCCGTCTCGTCGAATCGAGTTCGCTCCGATCGCGACCAGCCGGTTTTGCACACGGCAGTCCGAGTAAACGTGTGCAATTTTGCGGATTCGTTTCTCGCGTTCTACAACCCCCAGGAGAACGTCAGAAAAATCTTCATTCACGCGGTATCGAACTTCTAAGTGGAAGTAGACAATCCTCGGCTCCCTTGTCTCCATTTATGCGCCGCATTTCTAAGCCGCAACCTAAACTATGTGTATCTCTATACTAATACACTATTGGCAACTTGGTGCAGTACACTAAGTAGCGATGCTGGTAGCTAAGTACAGACAATTGATCTCCGAACCTTCTTTATTGAATATCAAAGTTACACGATGATATGCTCCTAACTCTCTTTAGTTCCAATCAGCACACGTTTATCCCCATTTATTCAACCGTGTCTGATGATCTCCTTATGACAAGATAATTCTCGTAATACCAGTCTGGGAGACCTGCAGAAATCTTAACAATGGTGTCATGACATCATATAATGACATAAAGCTATACTTATAGTGCTAACACTTGTGATGGATGTATGGGGAAATCACACATTCTCATGCGGAAGGTCAATCAGGTCAAGCCCGACAACTATGAGGAGATTCTTCAAATCAATGCGCCAAACGGAGGTCTTTCGGGCGAGGTACAGACTATTGCGATAACACATGTATTAAAAAAAGATGCTGAAATGTTAATTCAAGTAGATGGTGGGGGTGTTGAAGGTGGTCTTCTCTGTTCTTCGCTCCGTGAATACGATTCTTCTGATCTCTCGTTGGGCATCTCATTTGAAGAAGAGTTAGTAATCACTGGAAAAAATATCGCTAAAAGTCCGGGTTCCTTTACTCAATTTTGGGTTATTTACAGTGTTGATAAAGGAACTCTTCTCCCGAAAAGGTCAGAGACCACAAAACGACATGGAGTGGAGTATGAGAAGAAGTGGTTCAAAACTAAAGACGGAGTAGAATACTCCGTCGAAGTGCCTCGTGCTCTCGAGACTGTCTCCCGAACAATTGCTGATGAGGACACCGTCTTTAAAGAAAGGGATGAAGGCCGAATCACGGGTCGAGTAAAGGCCTATCTTCGAAGACAGGTTACTGAGGACGGTGGACATGATCTACCTTGGTATTATAATACTCCCAGCCAGCAGATGTCTACCAGTTTGATGATCAAGAACAAGACTGGGAATTAGAGCCTACTGACATCGAAGAAAAGCCAGAGTTATCTGTTACCCTACCTGGATCATCTCGGTCCATACTCACAGACGACCAAATAAATTTGGAAGATGAGGGGGTGGAGACTGACGAAGACGAAGGAACAGAAAGCCAGATATTCTCATTTGAATTCAATTTCTATGATACAAAGATCCCAAACTACCAGGGCCCACTCGAATTAAAAGCGACATTTGAAGAAGCTGAAAACATCCCAGCTATCATTCACTTGGTCTAATGGTCACTGAAACTACGCTTAAACTGGTCGGAGATTTTTGTCTCTTCTTTGCAGCAACAATTCCACTCGCCGCGCAAGTAATTGGTACGAAATTTGTCGATAAACCAATACCAGGACGATCGGAGGAGTATATTGATAAGTATGATGGATTACATGGTGGGGTTCTGATTATGGATGTGCTGTTTGCTGCTGCTGGACTGTTTATTAAAATCCTTATTTACGTTCAAGGACCCTAACAAATGAGTGAGCTTACTGGTTTGCTGGATCGAAAAATATCTCATCAGTATTTAACTGTATTATTTTCATTCATATGGTGGATGGTATTGCGGTTCCCTTCTATATGAATTTGGTATTGTGGATGCTTCTACAGGGGCAAAAAAAGATAGCAAACATACTGAACGGCTAACAGAGGTCGTGGTTTCGTTTTTCCCTGAAATTCCATGCCCACCCTTTAACCCTCATTTTTCGGAACCACCACTTATGACCGCTGACCCGGCTGGCTCTATCGAGAGATTGCGCAACCGCGTCGAAAGATCAGACACGATTACCCCACAAGATCGAGAGAACATCCTCGCGTTCAGTAATCGAATGGCACTACTTCGAAGCGAATACTCCGACCAACGCCACGAGAAACTGCTCGGCCATATCACTCGAATGGCTGAACAGATCGAGGACATCAGCGATGCGCTCGATGATCGGAAGAAAGCCGAGGACGTCGTCCGCTGGATCAACCGCAACTACGACAACGAAGAGACGAACAAGGACTACCGGATTGCGTTTCGTGTATTTGCCAAACGTGTCACCGACGGTGATGATACGCCGGACAGCATCGATTGGATTCCTTCCGGCTACTCGAACAACTACGATCCGGCACCGAACCCGAAGAACATGCTCCGGTGGGAAGGAGACATTCTCCCGATGGTCAAGGGAACGCGCAATTCTCGTGACGCTGCTCTCGTCACGGTCGCTTGGGATTCCGGCGCACGTCCTGGTGAGCTACAATCGCTCACCGTCGGCGACGTCACAGACTACAAACACGGACTCCAAGTCACGGTTGAGGGAAAAACCGGTCAGCGAACCGTCTCGCTAATTCCGAGTGTGCCTTATCTTCAGCGTTGGTTAACCGACCATCCTGATTCGGGCGATCCGAATGCACCTCTATGGAGTAAGCTCTCTTCCCCGGATCAACTCTCAAATCGGATGCTACGAAAGGCGCTGAACAGCGCGGCAGACCGAGCAGGTGTGAAGAAGCCCGTAAATCTCACCAATTTCCGAAAATCGTCGGCCTCGTACCTTGCGAGCCAAAATGTGAACCAGGCACATCTGGAGGATCACCATGGCTGGACTCGTGGGAGCAAAGTCGCTGCACGTTATGTATCGGTATTCGGTGGAGACAGTGACCGGGAGATCGCCCGCGCACATGGACTCGATGTCGGGGAAGATGAACCGGATCCGATTGCTCCATTAGAATGTCCCCGCTGTAAGCGAGAAACACCGCGCCAGGAGGAGTTTTGTGTTTGGTGTGGACAAGCAGTTGAACCCGGTGCTATCGAGACGATGGAGAATGATCAGCGAGAAACACGAGCTGCGTTACTTCGGCTTGCACAAGAGGATCCCAAGCTACTTGATAGAGTCGAGCAGCTACAGGATGTTATGGCCCTTACGGACGAACACCCAGACCTCCTTCCTGATGCTCAGCGATTCGTGAACACGCTTCGCGAGGACTAAAATCGGACACCGTACGTCGAAGTCGTTTTTTCGAAGGGGTCGAGCCGGTCGTGTCAAGGAAGATTCAAATTTGTCTCCCTGTCGATATGTTGTAGTTAACATCTTCTATGATCCCTGAATTTTGCATATGGGTTTGATGGCTGGTTGTACAATTCGGAGGCTTGTCTTCCCTCGTTTAATGATCAGCAGATGACACACACAAACCACCTTCCACAAGGGACTATCGAGTAAGTGTTAAGTCAGTTGGATTACCTAATTTAGGTGTGGCAAAAGCCAAACAGATTGAATTGAGGAAGAATCAACAAGAACGATTCAAACGGGCAAAGATGGCGTTACAACACGATTTGAACGGCCTTGACCTCAATGATAGCAAGACTGTGGAACTGTTGGAAGAACATTATTTCGTCGAGGGTTCCAGCGATGAGTGAATCTATTGGTGTTGAACGGAAAGGGCCGTTAGTGCGGTCATCCCCACCTGTGGCATTCGAATTTGAATTAGGTTCGTGCCAGCGTTGGACGGATGCGGACACAGACGCGATGGCAGTCAATATTGGCAGACATTTTCTTTCGGAGGGAATTGAACTTGCATGATATATAGTTCGACTCGGGTGGTTCTGACTCACTGCCGCTGAACGGTATAATGAGAAGTTCAAACCTGACACCACGGATTTAGGCGCTAAATCCATGATACAGATCTCTCGAAGGCATAAATTCATTAGTTCTAACTATAATACACTGTATCATGGCTCATGAGTGGATCAATCCAGACGGCCCATTCAAATCGTTGAGGAACCTACTTGGTGCGCTTCTCTTCTTAGGTTTTGGCTTGGGCGTTTTCACTCTATTCGCACCTGCATCGATGGGTGGGGATGACGGTGTGATTTTCCTCCTGATGCTGTTCATCATCGGACCTGGTATATTGGTACTTATCGGTGCGGCTTGGGTCATCGATAACATTCTCTCGTACATGAAGGGCTGATGAATTGCTGGCGGAACCGTACACTTCGAATTAGGACGAAAGAGAGAATCGAGACAATGGCACAACAAGATTCAGACACTAATTCACCCGGACGTAGTGTGCGGGCGTGACAGTAATATACCATAACACATTGGTTTCAAACGATGACAGCCTATGTTTTACCAAGAGCAGACAGGTACCACATCTCGACTGACTGCGAAGTTATTCGAAACGCGAAAAGCGATCATTACGAGATTCCTATTAAGAGAGCAGAAATGCAGGGCCTTGATCTGTGTACGAAGTGCGAGTCAAGAGACCGATATAATATCTAAGTACGGGTGATGAGACGATGACACAAACGTAACAGCAATTCTGATTACACGACTAAGCGGAATTTTCTCACGGTCTGATCCTGTCTTTTCTTAATGAATATAATCATGTTGAACAGTACTTAATAGAGGGTAAACTGACACCAGGACGAGGCACGACCTCAACCCCACCCATCATCATGTCAACACAACCACCGACGTTAGCCAACGACACCGAAGAACCATTGATGTCACTCACCGCCCAAAAACAAGGCGGCTCCATTGCCATCATCCTCCGCGCCGAAGGAGCCCGCGAAATCGGCCTGGAGCCGGGCGACCTCGACACCGGCGACTCCCTCAAATTCTTCTGCTCAAAATCCACCGTGTACGACGGCCGCCTGATCCTCGACCTCAAATCGTGAGGCTACGAAACCTCCCGGCAACCCTCCTTTTCCTCCTTGTCTACACCTTCGTAGTCGGCCCGCTCGTCCTGCTGGTCTACGTCGGCCACGCGATCGGCGTCCTCGACGAGTGACGCGCTGGTCACACGACTCTAATTTTCCCACGCGCACGCGAGAGAACCGCGACCGTCTCGCCACCCCTCGCGATCGGTCCGAAAACGAGTGTGGTAACGCCGCGCCGATCGTGGTCATCACCGAGTCGGTCTCCCCCGTTGGACCAGAAGCGCCGAGCGGGGTGCCTCGCGTGTATAGTAATATGTCTTCTATCGGGTTGGTAATTGGTAGTCGGTCAAAAATCGCATGCAGGCGTTGCATTCGACGCTGAATGACGATTAATCGCCCATACTTGGCGCTGGCTGTCCCTCTCGAAGCTGTTGCTTTACGTTCGACACATGGCTTTGACTCATCTTCGCGATATCGCCGATGTCTCCCTGTGAAACATCGAATTTCGGATGTTGGAGTATCCGAGAAATAATGGCATCGCGCTCGTCACGCCGTGCCTCCTCCCGCACTTGCTCGATAATAGCCTGATGCTCCGCCTGTTCGACGTAGCGGTCTGATCCGTCATCGCCCGGATTTCGGAGACGTTTGCGCTTCTCCTTGGTGAGTGCCCGATACACGGGATTACCCTTGTCGATGTCGGACCATTCGAGTCGCTGGACCGGCACAGGGTATTTTTTCTTCTCGAATGGGTTGTTCCGCAGGCTGTAAACCCGTGCGAGACCGCGCCTCTGGACCAATATCCAGTAATGCGCCAAATCGAGAATGTTCTTATCGATGTGATTCGAGGCGGGCATGTTCAGGGTCACATACTTCTGCTCGACCCGGCCCATACTGACGATCTCGCTCATCATCCGGTTAATCTTCGTCATCGCCTCCCGGCTGCCAATCCCGGCCTCCGCTTCGTCCAGGGCTAACGCACTCCCTTGGGGATGGTCGGTATACCCGTTAATCACCTTCTGCGGCACGATAGACGCCTTCTCGGGCGTAAATCCCGCGTCGGTTCGGTCCATTTTCTTACACAAATCAATAGTGAGAACGGTCTTGCCGGTACCCCTGTCGTTGTGATAATCCGAAATCAGTATCAGCAAGTCCTGGCCGTTCTTGACCCGTCGTTCGTAATCCTGCCAGAACGGCGTTGATTCGAACGGCATCCGCTCGGGTACGTCGGGTTGGATCGAAAGCAACGAGTCGGGCAACGACATGGCCGGAGGGCGCTGTTGGAGTTCCGGTGAGACCTCCTGGAGAGTTGTGGGTTGAGACGGTGCGAGCGGCGTCACGGGCGACGTAGAAGCTAACTCCCGGTCATGTTCGATGAATTCCGTCACGTCTTGGGTTTCGGCGCTCATTCGTCGCTACCTCCGTCCGCGTGGAATTTGGCCGGTTGCTCTTTCTTGAGGGTGTCCGGGGCGTCATCAAGGTGGCTTTCCGGCACATCGGAGCCGGGTTCGGCGGCGAACTCCAATTGAACGATCGCGTCCTGTAGAGCATCGTAGGCGTGAACCGCCATCTCTTTCGGCATATGAATCGGCCGCTCTTCGTCCTGCTCGCTGTTCGGCTCGCCTAATCGCTCTTCGGTGCTTGGTACATCAACCGACGAGAATCGCCAATTATCGAGCGAATAGAGACCAAACACTCCGATCGGCTGTTCACTGACCGACCCATCTTCATGCTTGATCGATCGGGTGCGGAGATTTCCCTCTTCGTCGCGTTCGAGATGCAACGGCTTTTGATTCGCCAATTCGGGAACGTGGGACAGATACGGCCGAACTCGGTTGTAGAGGCGCATCACGGCGATGTGAACGCTTTGGAGTGCATCGCGCTGTTGATCGCTTTGGCCGTTTTGGTGGGAGGCGATTAGCGCGTCGATCGCGTGATCCGCGTCGCGGCGGGCCTCGTGGATGTCGGTTAGTGCGTTTTGGGCGCGAAACGCGGCAATGTCGTGGTCATTCGCCATATCTATCGCCACGGTGTCAGAATCCAAAAGGAATGCTTAAACACGATATAATGGTGTTAAACACCGTTCTACTGTGTTTAAGATATATATTTTGTAGAGCAGATCAATCATAGTGATATGTCGGCAACGACAGTCAGCACGACCGAACGGAACGGCAAACCTGAGAACAACCATCCTACGATCGAAGCTCAGTCAAACGACGGCTTCGTGGCCAATCTCGCCGAGGAACATCTCTCGGAGAAACTCGTCGAAAACATCCGCTATGAAGCGGATATGTACGGCGCCTATCAGACCGAGAAAAGCGAGGAACTCGCCGCCAAGTACGCGGGCGCTATCGCGAAAACGCCGCTCTCGCTCAATCAGGCACAGGCCGTAATCGGCGGGGCGCTCGGGGTCATGGCAACGCTCATGATTGGCGTCGTGGTCTTGGGGAAGATCGACGGCTTCACGGGTGACCTCAACGGTCCGTGGCAGGAGACGGCGAACTCGACTTCAACGCAGTCACAACAGACGTTCGACTTCCTGAACCTGGTGCCGTTCCTGATAGTGGCGCTGTTCGTTCTTGGTATCATGGCGAGTCGGATGTAACGGTATCCGACTGAAACGCCCGAAACCACCACTCACACCCCTTCATTACCCTATTATGATTCGTGGACTTGCAGCAGCGATTGGAGTGCTCTTGCTCCTCTACGCCTTCGTTCCAGCGGCATCGACGGCCACGGACGCCGAAATCAGCAATCAATCCGCGACACACATGGACGAGTTCGCGCTCTCGCTTGCAAGCCTCACGAACGGCCTGGGGTCGCTCGTGCCGGTCATCGCGGGCCTCGTGGTCCTGATTGTGTTCTTCAAAGCATCCACCTAACCATGCTCATACAACTTTACCTCACCCTGGTTGTACTGGCGTTTCTCGCGTCGTATCACGCGATTAGCCGCCAAGATACGTACAAAAGCATCGCTGAGGAAACGCTCGCCTGCGCGGTCGGAATCTTCGGGTTCGGCCTCCTGGCGATTGCCTCCTACAATATCGAAATCGTGTCGCAGGGAAGTATCGTCACGACCACAAACGAGTATATCTCGCTGTTGTGGGTGGCGATGGCGCTTCTGAACGTCGTGTATCTCGTCGTGACGATTCTCGACGACCTCGCCGATGCGGGGAGTAACACGATGGGCGGCATGATTGGAGGGAACCGATGAGTTCGCCCGCGAGCGCACCGAGTGGGCCGAGTGGTCCCAGTGGACGCTCACCGTCGCGAAATGGTGATTCAGCATCCTCCGGGGGTATCGATCAGAAGACGCTCCAGAAAATCCTCTCGGGCTACGGGACCGATTCGGACGCCGATTATCTCGCGACCGTCGTGAAATCGAAAGTCGGCGCGAAGTACCTCCGCGTGATGAAACCCGAATTCGACCGCGCGAACGTGCTCGCCAACCGCTCGGACGCTGAGACATACGAGGCGAGGTGGTTGATTCGGCTCCGCACGAACGCCTATCTCCACGAACATCCCCCAGAAGGGTCGAAGATGTCCGGCTCGTTCCGGAGGCTCGTCTATGGGTCGGACAAAAAGGCGCTGTCGCCGGGTGAGGTGCGTGAAATCATGGCGATAGAACAGGTCTTGTTGGCCCGAGTCACGCAGTCGCGGAATATGGAACAGCAACGGATTATCAAGGAAATGCGCTCGGAGCAGTCGCTCACGCGTGAAGATTCACGGGCGACGGGCGGTATCGGCGCGAAAATCAAACAAGCATTCAAATAACCATGTTCGATGACATACCCAAACTCAAAGCAAGTCCCACCGCGAAGGTGTGGGAAATCGTCTGCAAACCGATGTGGCTCTTCGCCGTCCTCCTCCAAGGAACGACCGCGATCCACTTCGATGCCAACGGGATCGAATTCAAAAACGCCACGCGGATCGACGACCCTGACGGCGTGCTCGTAGACGGCGAGTTCATCCCGGCAGACGGGCCAGGGTCGTTCTACCGGCTCTATAACACCGATTTCGTGATTACGGTCGGTGATATGACCGAACTCCTCACACCGGGCGCACTCGCTGACCTCTCGCAGGTTGATGACGCCGTGGTCGCAGATGGCGGCATCGTCACGGCGGGCGACGGAATTCAGCTTGTCGTACCAACGAACGGGCGCTCTCTCGGGGCGCTCCTCGCGAAACCGATTTGGTTCGCGGCGCTCTCCATACAGGGCGCGACCGCCATCCAGATCGACGAGAACCGGCGACTCTCGTTCAAGAAAGCGAGCCGCGAGCGCACGCCTCAGAATGGCTACGTCGTTGACGACGAGTTCAAACGAGCGGACGGGACAGGCGCGGTGTTCACAAAATACGGGTCGGACGTCGTGCTCTCGCTCGAAGGGTGGGAATCGCTATGGAACCCGGCGACGCCTGAAATCCTCCGGGCGAAAGACGTGGCCGAAACGAACGGCGAGCAGATCGGCGCGAACGACGGAGAGAAAACCGTCGTCGAGTGTCGGCAGACGACGGCCGTCAACGTCGATCGTCTTGCCGAGTATCCGCCGTTTTCGATGCTCGACGGGACGAGTACGCGTCAACAGATGAACTCGGCGTATGAAGCGCGCTCGAAATACAAGGACGGTTCGACACTCGGGAAGATTCTCGCGATCCTGACGGCGTTCATGCTCGGCGCGATTAGTCCACGCTTGAACGGGGCCGTCAGTGGCGGCAGCGGCGGCGGCGGGAGCGGCTTCTCGATGCCGATGCCGTATCTGGCACCCCCACCGATGGACCTCTCGATGCCAGTAATGCACCTGTCCACGTTCCACCTGAGCAATGTCGCGATAGTCATGCAGGGGATGATGTGAGATGCGAATGGATGCAGACGGAACCGCTCGCGACGGGCGGTATCCGACCGATGAGACGGACGACACCGAGAAGACGGACGAAACGACCAACTCCGACCGATACAACCGCCATTACAACCAGAAACAGGAGCAGATCAAAGAGGGAAGCGACCCCGGCAGTACGGACACTCAACAAGCGACGGAACCACAGACGACGGCACCGATACGGACACCGGCACCGATACGGACAGTGGGCGCTATGACCACCGCTACGGGAACGGGAAATCGGAGCAGATCAAAGAGGGAAGCGACCCCGGCAGTACGGACGACTCAACAAGCGACGGAACCACAGACGACGGCACCAACCAACCGCCGGGCCTCACGCCGACCTCTCCCGAGGAAAAAGAGCAATCACTCGGTCCGGCACCCCACCCGAACTGGCACGATACGACGCCGTCGCCCGGTGCCACGCCTAACGTGGTGTTTCGAGATGATTCTACGACGACGGTGGACGACAATCTAAATCTCAACGATGAGAATGTCCAAACGGCCGTTTCGAACGCTCGCAACGAGTTCGAAGCCGAGTATCCCGGCCTGGAATCGAACGACTTTCAGATTGTCGTGAGCGGCGCAGCGGCCCACGTCGAACTCACCGAGAGCGGCAAACGCGAACTCACGGCTCGACAGACGCGTGAGAACGTCAAAGAGGAGACGGGCGCGGAATCCGTCCAGGTGTGGTTTTCGGACGACAAAGTCCACGCCAAACCGATCTTTGGAGACGAGCCGGACGAACTCCAAACGCCGGATGGCAAGTACCCGATGACCACGGGCGAAGGTGGCGGCCCCACAGTCGGAACGAAGGAGTTCGCCCGCGATTACGCGGAGGCAACCCTGGAACGCCATATCGGTCGCAATGTCACGGTCCAGTCGATCGATGACGACGGCCATGTAAACGCGATCGTTAGCGGCTCGCGATACGACTACTCGCCGCAGAAAAAGGCGCGAGCGGTGGAGTACGATGTTGAGCACCAGCCACAGCAAACGGGTTCCTCGCGCTACACCGGGCCGGGACGAATCCATGAGATGCTGCTGGAACGCGAAATCGAATCACAGCATCCGGATGTGGACGTGAATGTCTATCGGGATGCGAGTGGGTCGGTGAACGTCGAAACGCTCGGCCGAGAGGAACAGTTTGGAGATATCAAACTCACCGTTCCAGGGACGAACAAGCGCGTTGAGTCCTATCTCCGCGAAGGGAGCAATACGATTCAGCACGGGATTTCGGGTGTTGCGAGCGGTCTCTTCGACGAGGGTGGCGTTGCATCGGATTCGATCATTGCCGACGGTCTCCGGGCGACCGGGCATGATACCGCTGCCAACGAGTTCGAGCATGGGATTCGCTCGTTTGGGAAGGGACTGGTTGAAGGTGGTGGCGCGATCGCCGACGTTCCTGGCGTGGTCCTGGGCCTGAAAGAAGCCGGGGAATTTGCGGCCTATGGCGGGTCTGAAATCCTCTCGGGCGATTACGAGGATTTCAAATCGCAGACGGAAACCGCACTTGTCGCCGCGGGCAGTCAGGCGATCGCCTACGGTCAGAAAAACCCGTTCGGCGCGGCGGGGATGGTTGTCGGGTCGCTCGGCGGGAGTTCGACACTCATGAATGGGGCCGAACGAATCTCGCCGCGACTCGGGACCGCTGCTCGGTGGTCGATTCAACCCGGCGAAGAACTCGCCGGGTCGTTTGGCAGTCGTGTGACGCGGACCGTTGCCGGAGACCGCGCCGCGGACACGCTGTTCCCTGGCGGTGAACCCATCTTCATGAGCGAGGAGACCGCCATCCGGGCGGGCAAGCGGGCGAAGGCCGGAGTTAGCGACACGCTCACACTTGATGACGCAACGGTCGTGCGGCTCCGGTCCGGATTCGCGGACGAACGCGGGCAAGTTCAGATGCAAATCCAACGTGAACGCCCCTCGACGACCGTTGAGGAAGAGACGCCAACCAACGATGTGCGTGAGGTGACGCGTGCCGATTTCGAGGAGGAGGAAGCGCAATCGGTCTATGGAGTCGGGCGCGACGATCTTAATGAGCGACTGGCTGAGATGCGCTCGACCGTCCCCCGGAGCGATCTACGCGCGTCGGAGACGACCATCTCGACGGGGATGGGCGACGTGTTCGACGTGTGGCAACGCAAGCGCGAGGTTGGTTCGGCGTTCGATACCGATCGGTTCCAAACGACGCGCGCACGCCGTGCGTTTGAATCGGATTTCGAATCGACGGAACCCGCCGGATTCGAGACGGAGACGACCCAACGCCAACGCTTTCGAACGGAGCTCCGAACCGACCAATTGGTCGGACAGACGCAAGGGGTGAGTTCCGACGTGGGGACACATCTCGCGACGGATGTCGAGTCGGACCTCACGACCGATGTAGTGACGGGCCTGGATTCTGAGATTGGTGTTGAAGCGGAAACGCTGTTTGAGTCTGAATTAGCATCCGAGTCCGACCTCTCCACGGAATTCGAGTACGAGTCAGACTTTGCATCGGAATTCGAGTACGAGTCTGAGTCTGAACTCTCCACGGAATTCGAATACGAGTCGGAATTTGAATCGGAATTCGAGCAAGAAACCGAACAGGAAGCGGAGTGGACGCTCCCGAAGAATCCATCGGATACCGACCAGGACGCCGGAAGCGACTGGTCGGAATGGTCGAAACGCTATGAGAATGAAATTGCGTCGAGTGAGGAGGTGTTAGGATGGGAGTTCTAACCCGCTTCCGACGCGATACCGGCGGGTCGGGCTTTCACATCATCATCTTCTTCGTCTTCTTAATCGGCGTCTCGATCGTCATCGCGACGCTTTCCACGCCGATGCAGAAAGCAAGAGACCACAGTGCCAACGTGACGGCCGGGACAGAATACGCGGGGGACGCCGCGACGATGCGCGCCCGGACGTGGGACGCCTTCAGCGCGCTCCCACTCGTGGCGCTCGGGATGGGTTTCCTCTTCGTGATTGCGATGGCCCTCTTACGGAGTTCGAGGTGATTCGAAGATGGTGAACCCACTCAAACCCTTCGTGGTGCTCGCGTTCACGATCTTCGCGGTCATGCTCTTCTCGATGATCGGCCCGGCGCTGCTCGGCCCGCTCGGGCACCTGGCGAAGACCTCGGACGGGTCGGACGGCCAGGGCTTTTCGGTGTCGAATAAGACGATCGACCAGGGCGCGCATATCGCCTTAGTTGATGTGCCGTCGTTGACGATCGCCGGGATCGCCGTGTGGGCGTTGCTCGCGCTGTTAGTCCTACTCGCGTATTCGGGGGTGATCTGATGCGTCGCGCCGCAATCGTGGTCTTTGCCCTGGCGGCAACGTATCTGGCGGTCTCCGTCGCGCCAGTGAGTGCGGCCTCGGCAGGGCTGGCGGTCGGCAGTCGGCACACGACAACGAGTGATTTCGCGGCGGGCACCCTCGTTGATACCACCGCGGAAAATGACTCGGTGGTCTTTACCGGTAGTTCGGTGTCGAAGCCAACTCCGGCACATGCCTGGAACTTCGAGGCCGGGAGCGGCACCACGGCCACGGACTCGGTTGGGTCGGCCGATGGATCGATCTCCGGGGCCACTTGGTCGTCTGATAGCCCCTCCGGATCGTACTCGCTCGCATTTGATGGGGCCTCGTCGAAGGTTGACCAACCGGGCGTGACTGATGTTGGCGATACGTTTACGTTGGAAGCGCGGTTTAAATCTGCGTCTGATGTGCAAAGCGACAGTTACGCGATTGTGGCAATCAACGGCCACCAAGGAGGGCACCAGAATTTTAAGGTCATCCTCCAAGATGACGGCTCCGGCGGGTTACGTGCCAATATCGGTAGTGGGTCGTCGAAAGTGAAGGTCGGTCACTTCGATTATCAGGCGAACACATGGTATCATGCGTTTGTAACATATGACGGCACCACGTTGAAATTCTACGTCAATGGGGAGCTAGTCGGCCAAAAGGATGCCTCGATCTCGACCTATACCACCTCGGCGTTTACTACCGGCTATGGTGTTTCGGACCTCGATTCCGCATCCGATTATTGGGAGGGCAAAATAGACGCGGTACAACTCTATGATTCGGCACTCTCCGCGGGCGAAGTGACCGGAGAAGGCACGGGAGAATACACCTCGACGACGCATACTGCAGGCAATGTGAAAAGGGGGTGGGCGAATCTCTCGCTCACGAATACGACCGCGGCGGTCGAATGGCAGGGTTATGATGGCAATGCATGGCAGACGGTCAATCAGAGTTCGCACGCAGTGACCGGCAATTACACTGCTAACCTCTCGGGCGCTGCTTATTCACAGTGGCGCGTACAAGTGTCGTTCACCGCGACGGGCGAGAACGCGACAGGCATCCTCGCCGACGAAGGGGTGTTAATCCAACCCGAACCCCCAACGTTCACCGGCGGCGCATCCCCCGCGAACGGCTCGAATGCGATCGGTTCGAAAATCACGTTCTCCATTGGTGTCGATGATCCCGATTTCACCGGCAGTCTCAGACACCCTTACCGCAACCTTCCGCGTGAATGGGTTGGTGGTCGGCACCGATACCACCTCGTCGGCGGGCGTCGTCTCGACCGAGGTGAGTGGCCTGGATGGCGGCCCACACTCATGGTCAGTGACTCTCTCCGACTCATATGGCTATTCGGTGACATCGGCGACCCGAACTTTCTCCTCGCCGTTTGTGCTCCATATCTACGACGGCGCAAACAACTCCGAACTCCTCAAACAAGAGGTGAACCTCACAGCCAGCGGGATTGCGGTGTCGTCGTCGTACCACATGGAAACGACCGTCACAAATGGCACGGTCGCACTCTCACAATTCCCTGAAGAAAGCATTTACCTCCGGTTGAACACCACCGGGTACCGCGCGCGGCAACTCATGCTGGTCAATCCATTCGCAACGAGTAACCGCTATACCGTGTTGTATCCCGAAAACTCCTCATCGACCTTCAACCAGTGTTTCAGCCTCGATAACCAAGGCGCAGGCTTCGCACCTGATCGCTCCTGGCTGCTCGTGCGCGCGCACTTCGACGGCGACTGGCGGACCGTAGCAGGCGGTTACTTCGGCCCAACCAACCGGCTGTGTGTCGATTTGCAAGACCAAACTGAGTATCGCCTCGTCGTGCAAGATAACGACGATCGGCGTTCACTCGGCGGCTACGTCGCCGAACAAGCGTTTGGCAACCAAGTGATTCCGCTCCCGGTCAAAGGCTTTCAGCTGTCGCTCGACCGCGGGGACACGTATCGATGGGAGGCCAGCGCGTCGAAAACGGACTCGGGGGGGCAAATCATCTTCAAGTTTGATAGCCGGGAGACCACCGCGAAAAACCTCGACGTGCGGGTGTACGAACAGGGTAACGAGTCGAATCAGTTAGACGCGGCTAGCGTCCCTGGCACGATCGACCAAAATTCAATGTCCTTCAACCTCACGGAGGATCAAACCGCAACACGATGGGTCGTCGCGTGGAACGCCACCGTTGACGGCGCACCCGAACACGGTCAGTCGATCGTCTCGGCCGAACTCGGCGGTGCGGGCGTTGATCTCGGCCTCTCCGACGAAATGCAAAACGTCGCCATCGGCGGCTCGGTCATCCTCGTCGGAGGCTTGTTCGGTGCCGTCTCCGCGCCGATCGGCGCCGTCGTACTCGCCGGATACGGCGGGCTGTTGTTCCTGCTCGGCTTGCTCGATATATCGAGTGTCGCGCTCTTTGCCGCGCTCGGGATCGCGGCCGTTGGCTTTGCGGCCTCCCACTTCGGAGGTGCGCGCTGATGCGGGCCACAAATCTCGTCATCGGCCTCTCGTGCCTGCTCGCGACCGTGACGCTCATGAATGCCGCGCTCGGTCCGGCGCTCGGCATCAATCTCGTTACCGGCGAGCAGCACTCGGTGGACCACACCAAGAAAAACCTCACGAGCGACGTGGATACCGGCATCACCGACCAGGGGCGGCTCTCGCCACTCACGGCCGCGAAACAATTCGTCTCGATGATAACTCATCTCACGAGTTCGTCGAGCATCCTCTACAACCTGGGAGTGCCTGCCGCCATCGCCAACTGGCTGACCGGACCGATGGTTTTCGTGATGGCGCTCGGGTTAGTGGCGCTCGTTATCCGCACGAGGCTCTAACATGCTCGGCAATATCCTTCTCGGCATCGGTGCTTGTGACGCCTCGAACTTCACGAGTGGGTCGTGGATGCAGGGCGTTATCTGTCCGTTCCAACAAACACTCGGGCCGGTGTTCGTGATCTTCGTCGGCGTGACGGTGTTCGCGGGCCTCGCGATCTACACCCGAAGCATGACCATTCCGGCCATTGTGTCCATCCTCCTCGTGGGGATGCTCGCGCCGGTCCTGCCGGTCTTGGGCGCGTGGTTGCTCATGCGCTACGTCGTTATCGTGGCGGCTGTCCTCCTGTTCCTGCTCTATCTAGCGGTGAAAGGATGACGTCCGACCTCTCGCCGGAGCAGTTAACCCGCGTGTTCGCTTGCGGCATCGGTGGCCTCGAAGCGGGATTGATAGTCAATACCGGGGCACGCCTCTCACTCACGCCGACGGTCTGGCGGTCGGTGCTCGCCGCGGTCGGTCTGGGGGTTCTGCTCGTGACTGTCGCGGGCGTCCCGCTCGTCCTCGCGCTCCTCTCGCTTCGTGCGCGCGGTGTCCTGCCGGAGCGAGGGACCTCGCGCGGAGTGTGGGCGTCGGTGTGGGCACCGGCGAATCTCGCGCACGAAGCGACGCATGCGCTCGTGGCGCTCGTGCTCGGCGTCGAGTTCGATATGGTCCGGCGTGACGATGGGCGACTCGGGATTGACCTCGCGATTGATGAGACGGTGCCTGTCTGGGGCGTCGTGCTGGCGTCACTCGCGCGACACTCGTCGGGGGTGTCCTTGGCGCGGTGTTGCTCCCGTGGATTCTGGGGGCACTGTCGCCCGCTGTGGGCGTCGGGAGTGCGGTGGGGCGGCTCGTCGTTGGGATGTCTCTCGTGCGCTTTGGGTGGCCGTCGCGAGCGGACCTTGCGTTTCCAGCGTTCGCGGTCCGATACGTGGTCGCGAAGCGCGTCGCGGCGTGACGCCAGGGCTTCCGCTGTTTTTGCGGGGTGCGTTTCGAGTGTTTCGAGTGGAACGAGATTTCGGGTGCGGTGCGAAGGCGGGGCGGTGTATTTTTTCAAGCCGGAGGCTTGTGCCCTTAGGCACACTCCCTAAGGGGGTATTGCCATCTGCTGGAAACTGCATGTCCATTCTGTCGGCAAGGTGTCGGTTTCGATATAGGGAGAGTCATTGCCAAATACAAGTTGACTTGTGTAAATGTGCTCACGATGGCTGTTCTCTGAAATTTTACTTGTATAAGGAAGAGGGAGAGAAAGGGTTGCCACTCACACGGACGGCGCTACGGGAGAACGTTACTCACGCGATACGTCGCGACCCCTCCCTTTCCATCCGGACACTCGATGAGTGCCTGTCTGAATTCGGAGGGTTGGAAGTCGTTGCCCGTCCAGGCCATGAATCCCTGATCAATCACGTCTGGAAGTGACGGGACGCCAAGCGCACGCGCATCGTAGTCAGTGCGACCGAGCAGCGCCTCAATCTTGATGACGCGATCGGCGTGGACGGCATCGCTTTCGACGATCTCAACGCCATACTTCTGCATCCACTTGCGAAGGGTGGAACCGACATTTTTGAGGTTGCCATCCGCGAGCCGGAGCATCCTCTCGGTTGCTTTGCGTGCGTATTCGACTTGTCCCTCTGCAACCGCGAAAATTTCGCGTAAGTCCTCGTGGACTTTCTGACAGACGAACTCCAGCGTTCCGTTGTTGTTCTCGACGAGTTCGTTTAGACCGGACAGGGCACGGTACACGGTCGAAACCGACCCGAGTTCGTCGGCCAACGCTTCGTAGTGGGTGGTCCCACCGTCGGCCATGATTCGGTGTAAGGCATCGAGTTCGCGATCGTTGGCATCGGCGAGTGTGCGCACGAGTGCGCTTCGACGACTCGTCTCCATGTGAGGCGTTGGGTCTTCGGTGAGTTCGGTCGCGCGGTCGCTCGACTCCGGTGTGAAATGCAGGTCGGGAACGAACACGTTCGGCGCGTCTGGCTCGATCGGGATACCCGCCCAATTGAGGCTGTTAACGAGAAATCCCTCCAGTTCGGAGACGAGCTTATTGCGCTCACTCCAGGGCACCGAGCGGCTGTTCAGTTTGAGGTTGTCGTTTTTGTTCTTCCCGAGTCGGAACAAGACCTCATATTTCGGATGTGCGAGGGCGTCGCCTTCGGCTAAGAGTTCTTCGCTGCGGACGTTCTTCGGGTGGTACCATTCGAGCTTTACGCCGTGCTCCAGGCCGGGGAGTGGTTCAACCGAGTGGTCTGGGAGTTCGACCTTGTTCTGATAGCCAATCGTTTCGGTGTTGTCTAGATCAAAGCGGATATGAGAGCCTTTCTCGGTCGCATACAACTGTTGCAGTTTCGAGAAAATCCCATCGCCTTTGCACATCGAATCGGTGAACTGGCGATGAATACGGAGGTATCGCTCGTGTTGGAAGATTCCCGAAATCCAGGGCACTACGTCACCCGGTCGGAAGTGGCGGCTACTCCATCGTTCGCCGCACTCGTGGGCGATCGCGCGGCACGTCTCCTGAATGACGGTGATGTACTCGTCGGGTTCGAGGTTGCTGCCTTGGAGAAGCACCTCCACCCCTTCGGTATAGTCTGATTGGGAGTCGAAGGGCGTCGAAATCTGGTTCCCGCTTTCGACGTGGCGCATGTTTTTCCAGCGGGGTTTGATCTGCATCGAGACTTTGCGTTGCCCATCGCCGGTCCAGTGGAGATCTAGCTCCCACATTCCCTTATCGGGGTCGCGTGAATCCTTGAGACGGGGAGCGATTTTGCCGGTGTGATAGGTGAGCGAGATTTTCGCATCTTCCGGTCGTCCGTCTGGGCCGGTGGGTATCTCGGCGCGGATCGGTTCGTCGGCACGCGTCCCGCCATCGAGGGAACGAATGAACTTCCCGAGCGTAAAATAGGGAGCGATACTGGGCCAGTAGAGTTTGGCACCGAGTTCGTGGGGGGCGCTCGCGACGTGATACGGCCGTTTCATTGCGGGCCTCCTGTGAGTCCCCACACGAGTTGGCGGGCACAGCGAACGTGAT
The DNA here is from genome assembly GCF_001625445.1 of Haladaptatus sp. R4. Taxonomy (NCBI): domain Archaea; kingdom Methanobacteriati; phylum Methanobacteriota; class Halobacteria; order Halobacteriales; family Haladaptataceae; genus Haladaptatus; species Haladaptatus sp. R4. Next base: position 757,785 of record NZ_LWHG01000011.1, read on the forward strand.
ACGCGGCGTTCTCGGGGTCATCGGTAAAATCGGCCGCGTTGAGATGGCGATCGATCTGCTCGAGGACATCCGCCATCATCGACCACCCTTCGTGGCGATGATATCCTTATCGCTGGTCCCTCCCCATCGTTCTGGATTGCTTTCCGGGTCGGGGATGCCGATGTCGAGACCGGCAGCACTCCCCCGCTTTACGCGAGTTCGTGAATCACATGCGTAGCACCGGTGTACGTAATCTTCGTCGTCTCCGAAGACGCGACAGAAGTGAGAGGAAACGTGGGCGTCACAGTGAAGACACTGATTTTTGTCCCGGTCGGGAACAAGTCGTGACGCCATCTAGAACTCACCCCTCTGTTTCTGGACTGGAAACGAAGGGCTCAGTAGCTGTGGCTGGCTTGTGGGTGAGAATTGGACGGGAAGTCGCCCCTGTCCTTTAAATTTCAGATCCGGAACGAATGATAATATGCCCGGGGAGGGCTCCGAACCCTCGATCTCCGCATGTCCCAGATTCGAGACCTGGCGGGGTCTCTCGGGCGCATGGGAGGCTTCCAAGGCCTGAGCGCCAAATCTCAGAACCCTATGAGTGCGGCGCTATGTCCAGCTAAGCCACCCGGGCTCAATTACGGGTAGGCAACTGGTACTCTTTAAAGTTCCCATCTCACTTGAGGATGTGAGAGTGTCGATTGCCACCGCGTCACTCGATTTTGTCCACGCGCGAACCGTCTCAGTTAGTGTTCGAGAGGATATGAGTTTTCTCCCTGTCGTGTCTACCCATCGGTTTTAAGACATGGGCATGACCATTCCCACCATGAACGTTCCGGGAATCGTCCAGTCCAGCCTCGGTGACGAACACGTTGCCGCCAAAGTGTCCCTCGGAGGGGAAGACACCCTCTACGTGACGCCGACGCGGACGCTCATTTACCGCGCCGACGGCTTGCTCAGCGACGAGTCCGTCGAAGAGTATCCGCACGACGCGGAGCGAATCACCGTCTCCGAAGGTCGACGGAAGTCCTCCATCACGCTCGACTACGGCATCGACGGCACAGAGCAGTTCAAGATTCCGACCAAACGCCTCCACGATGCGCTCCATCCCGTCATCGCCGGTGTGCTGAACGGCGCAGGTGTCACCGACTCGAACGAACAAGTCCTCCAGACCTACCAATTTAGCGAATTGACACTCGTCCTCACGAGCGCGCGCGTCGTGAAACACGTCGGCGAGGCTATCTGGGATACGGACTTCGAGCAGTTCCACTTCGCGGACGTGACGCGTCTCGATGTCGAGGAAGGAAACGTCTCCTCGCAGATCATCATCGAAGCCGACGGCCGCCCACAGCGGATCAAAACCCCGACCGACCGGACGCGGGAGGTTCGTGAACGAATCGAGCAGGGACTGCTGTCCTACCACGACGTGGGAAGTTACGCCGAGTTCGAGCAACGCGTGGCCCCCGAGGACCCGGAACCGGACCCCGACGAGAACGTCTCGCTCGAAGGTGACGACGTGTTCGGTGGTGGCGTCAAACCCCTCGACGCGAACCCACCCGAACTGGACACCGAGGGGCAGATAATCGACACGCCCGGCGACGACCCGCTCGGCGACAGTGAACCGCAGACGACGGCCGAATCGCAAACGACGGCTGAACCGCAGACGTCCCCCGCCGCCGAAACCGCACCCACCGAGGAAGCGTTCGATCGGACTGAGGTGACGAGGGCGGCAACGTCGGGCACGGCGACCACGGCGACTACGACGAGCGGGATTGCGACCGAACCGGAACCCGAGGAACCTCGTCGGACGAACCCACCGGATTCGCCGACTCGGGTTTCGAGTCCGCGAGCGAGAATCTGGACGACCCCGTCGAATCGCAACTCGCGGCGCTGACCGAAACGGTCGAACGACAGAACGAACTGCTCGAACGACAGCAGAAAACCATCGAGCAACTCATCGCCGAACTCAGCCGCGCACGGTAGGAACCTTCGATCCGATTTCTACCCTCGCTTATCCTCGTTCCCACTTACACTCTATTCCCGCCCGGTTACCTTTCGGATGCAGGAGGAACCGAACGGGCCGAGTTCGCCCGCGTCGAGGCGGATGAAATGACCCGTCGAGATGCCGGTGCCACAGCGACGGCAGGTAAAATCGCCCTCCTTCGTCACGACTTGGCTCTCGAAGCGGACGAACCCGCCGCCGCTCGGTCGGATGATTCCGTTTTCCCGGTCGATGACGCCGCGTTTTTCGGCCTCGTCGAGGATCGTTCGCGTCGTCGTCGGGTCGGTCGTGATCGTCTCGATACGGTCCACCGCCTCCGCGACCGATAGCTCGGGTTGTTCTAGCTTGCTCAACAGTTCGACCCCCATCCGCCACGGGGTCGGCGTCCGCGTCCATCGTTTATGGCTGTGATACGAGGCGGATTAAGCGTTGCGCGCTCGGGTGGAAAGAACTTAACCACTCCTCCGGCAACGATGGGTCAGATGGAACTCTCGGGGAATCGACGACAGGTAACCGGAATCGCGCTGGTCGCGGTGGTCGTCGTCGCTGGCGTCCTTCTCTCGCCAAAATTCCTCATCGAACAGGTAAAGCACGTCAAGCAGACGCCGCTTCTCGCGGGCGGACTGTTTCTCGCCGTCTATCTCGTCCGCCCGATGTTTGCCTGGCCGACGACGGTGGTCGCCGTCGCCGTCGGCTACGTGTACGGGCCTGTCGTCGGGTTTCCTGCCGCGCTCTGTGGGACCGTGATGAGTGCGTATCTTCCGTTCGTGGCGGCCCGGTACTTCCGCGTCGATTCGGGCATCTTCGGCCGCCTCGGTGACTCCGGAGAACGGTTTTTCGACACGACGGGAGATCTGCGCGGGATGATCGCCTCGCGTCTGTTTCCCGTCCCCTCCGATGCGGTCTCGGCGGCCGCCGGACTCTCGAACGTCTCCGATGGCTCGTTCCTCCTCGGAACGGCCATCGGCGAAGTGCCGTGGATGGTCGTCGCCGTCCTCGCCGGAAGTTCGTTGGACACGCTCTCGCTCGACGGGATCGAGGATAACTGGATGCTCATCGCCGCCGCCGCGCTCGGGGGGATTCTGTTGCTGGCCGGTCCCGCCTACCGGGCCTACACCGACGATCAGTAGAACGTGTCCGCACAGTCGTAGACGACGCCGTGTTGCGGGCAGACGTACTTGCAGTGGCGATGCATCATCGACGCACCGCAAAACGGACAGGGCCGTCCTTTCGGCGTCTCTTCCATACTCCTATCACGTGTCCCGTGAGGTATCACGTTTTCCGTCGATGGTGTCCGGGACGCGGCTTCCCACATCTGCATTGCATCACGGATTTGGAAGGAATTTGGAAGAGAGTGGAAGACAGTGCGAAGGGAGTGGGGTTGGAGTTCGAAAAACGGCTATTTAGCGAGGAGAACTCGATTCGGATATGCGATCCAAACACGCACTCGCAGTGGCACTCGTACTGACGGTCTGTGCCGTTCCGCTCACGGTGAGCGCCGGAACGCCGGTCGATGACGTTTCCCCCGTTCAACTCGCACAGAGTTCGACGACGACGGAGACGATGCACAACGGGACGATGGACGACACCATGACCGACGACAACATGTCCGATACCACTACGGACGACACGATGAACGACGGGGAGAGCGGCGGTTCGGGCAACTCCCTTCCCGGATTCGGCATCGGCGTCGCGCTGGTCGCACTGGTCGCTGGCGCACTGTACATCGCACGGAACCGATAACCATGACCGACGACCTGCGCGAAACTGACCGCAGCGATTTTCGGCTCGTAGCGGTCGAGGGAGTGATCGCACTCCTCGCCGGAATCGCCGCCGTCGCCGGGTCGTACGCCGCAGTCGGATTTACCCCGTCGTTCGTCGCCGCGCCGGTCAGCACGTTCGTCGTCGCGACGACGCCGAGCGCGGTCATCACGTGGTCGATACAGACGCTCGGGGACCTCGGCGACCAACTCGGATTCCTGCTGGCGCTCACCCTGACCGTCCTGCTGTTCGCGGTGACGGCGGCCATCGGGACGCGAGCGGCGGATGCGATTTCCGCACCCGTCCCCGTCCCCGCGTCCCTCGCGGTCGGCCTGCTCTGTGTCGTGCCCGCGCTGGCGTTGACGGGTGCTCCCATCTCCGCGTTGGGGGCCGGAATCGGTGCCGGACTGGTCGTCGCCGCCGCGTCCTTCGGCTCGACGGCTGTACCCGGATCGGCCGGTTCGACCGATTCGGGCACCGATTCTATTTCGGCAGCGCGGAGGAGTCTCCTCCAGGCTATCGCTGGGACCATCGCTATCGGGAGCATCGGCGGCGTACTCGGCTCTGGACGTGGCAGCGGTGGCGATACGCCGAAACCGTCCGGGCCGGTGGCCGCGGACGTGGGGTCATTGCTCGCCGAAGCCGAGGACAAATCGCTCGCCGTCAATGGGCTCGAAGGCTTGCTGAGCGAGGAGTTCTATCAGGTGGACATCAACAGCGTGGACCCCGTCGTCTCGGCGTCCGACTGGAACCTTCGGGTGACGGGTGTCGTCGAGGAGGAGTCGTCCTTCAGTCTCTCCGACCTCAAATCGATGGACGAGGAACATCGGTTCATCACGCTCCGCTGTGTCGGCGAGTCGCTGAACGGGAAGAAAATGGACAACGCGCTCTGGACGGGGGTGCCGATTTCGGCGCTGCTGGACGAGACGACCGTTTCCGACGAATGCTGCGTCATGTTCCGGGCGGCCGACGACTACTACGAGGAGTTCCCCCTCGCGGCGCTCAAGGACGGCTTTCTGGCCTACGAGATGAACGGGCGACCGCTTCCCCGCAGCCACGGCTATCCGGTGCGCGCGCTGATTCCCGGTCACTGGGGCGAAATCAACGTGAAGTGGATCACCGAGATCCAGGTGCTGGAACAGGAGGCGGAAGGGTACTGGGAGAAGAACGGCTGGCACGGGACCGGCCCGGTCAACACCGTCGCCAAACTCCACGCCGTCAACCACCTCGACGGCGGTAAAATCCAAGTCGCCGGGCACGCCTACGCCGGGACGCGCGGCATCGAGCGCGTCGAGGTTTCGACCGACGGCGGTTCGTCGTGGACCGACGCCACCCTCTCGGAACCGCTCCCCGGAACGGACGTGTGGCGGCAGTGGGAGTACACGTACGAGCCGAACGGCCCGCACGAAGTGGTGGTTCGCGCGACGGACGGGGAGGGGAACCGTCAGCCGAGAGAACAGGAGAACGCGTTCCCGAACGGGGCATCCGGGTGGGTGTCGAAGCGTATCGAGCCGTAGATATATCTGGCTGCATGACTCGCAATCAAGTGACCGTTCGATGGACAAGGCGCTCTGGTATCTACTCACAGCGACACGCGGCGGTGAAAACCGCGCGCGCATCATTCGCGCCCTCTCGGAGCGCCCACGAAACGCCAACCAACTGGCGTCGGAACTCGGCGTGGAGTACAAGACGATCCGACATCACCTCGACATGCTCGTCGATCACGGCGTCGTGGAACCGGGCGACAACGAGTACGGCAAACTCTACTTTCTCACCGACCGGTTCGAACACCATCGGGACGCATTCGAGGAAATCATGGAGCAGATAGAATGAATTCGATACAACTCGCAAGCGGACTCGCGGTCGTGAACATCCTCCTGCTCGCCGTACTGGTGGGCGTCTGGGTGCGAAGCTACCTGAAGTTCCGTACCGCGCTCGTCCTCGGACTGTTGGCTTTCGCCCTCGTGATGCTCGCCGAAAACGTCGTCGCCCTCTACTACTTCTTCGGCATGCAGATGTTCTACTCCGGCAATCCGGCGGTACAGCAAGCGGTGTTGGTGCTCCGGACGCTCCAGTTCGTCGCCCTCGTGTTCCTGACGTGGGTGACGGTGAAGTAGTGAAATCGAGAAAACGCGACCGAAAAATCGAATTCTATTTTTGCGACCTATTTACGAACACTCGCTCCAGCCACAGGACTCGCAGGTCTTGCAGCCTTCCGAGAAGTACAGCGAGAGCGACCCGCACTCGGGACACTCCGGACTCTCACCAGCGTCGATGAGCGACTGGGAGGCGTCCTTCTCTTCCGCTTTCGCCGCGCCGCCGTCCGTTTCCGTGTCGTCGGCCGTCTCTTCGAGCGTCTTCTGTTGCGGGTAGGACGCCTTCTCGATTTCGCCGTCGAGGTAGCGCCGCATTGCGACGCCGATGGCGTCCGGGATGGAGTTGATCTGCTCGCCTTTGTCCCACGCGACCTTCGGGCTACGGATGCCCTGCAGGTCGGAGGCGATCTCGTTCGGATCGACACCGCTACGCAGCGCATAGCTGATGACCTTCGCCAGCGCTTCGGTGAAGGAGTTGGTGAACCCGCCGGAGTTGCCGATGGTGGCGAACAACTCGAACGGTTCGCCGTTCTCGTCCTCGTTGATGTTGACGTACATCTTGCCGTAGCCCGTGTCGACGCGCTGGGTTACGCCGTGAAGCACGTCGGGACGCGGTCGTTCCTTGGCGTACGCGCCGCCGGTGACGCCCTCGTCCAGGAGGTCGCCGAGTTCGTTGCCGAGTTTGGCTTGGACTTCCTCGCTCTCGATGAAGCCTTCGACGCCGCCGAAGACGGTCTCGATCTGCTCCACGATGGTTTCGGCCGCTTCCTCCTCGTCGGCGAATTCGGCGTTGTCGGCCCGCGTGGTGAGCACCTGCTTCGAGCGCGTGCCGTCGCGGTAGACCGTGACGCCCTTGCCGCCGTGGTCGTAGATGTAGCGGTAGACTTCGTCCATGTCCTCCTTGCTGGCGGAGTTCGGGAAGTTACACGTCTTGCTGATGGCCGAGTCCACACCTTTCTGGCAGGCACACTGGACTGCGGCGTGTTGCTTGCCGGTGAGGTCGCCCGTCACGACGAACAGTTCGCCGATGGCGTCCGGAACGGTGTCGAGTCCCTCGACGCCGGAGAACTCGTTGTTCGCCATCTGGTCTTGGGCCTCCTGTTTCACCGCTTCCACGTCGATGTCGTTCGCCTCCAGCGTGCGGAGGAAGTAGTCGTCGAACTCCACGAGCATCTCGTCGCCCTGCACGTCGTCGGAGACGTTCTTGTAGTACGCGACGTTGTAAATCGGTTCACAGCCACCCGTGGTGTTGCCGACCATCGAGGTGGTGCCCGTCGGCGCGATGGTGGTCGTGTTGTGGTTGCGGACCGCGAAGCCGTCCGTCCACTTCTCGGCGTCGAGGCCGGTCTGGCCTTCGAACCATTCGGGGTAGTCGGTCGGGTTCGCGTACTTCGAGTCCGACCAGTCGTTGAACGAGCCGCGTTCCTCCGCGAGTTCGTGGGAGGCCCACTTGGACTCGTGGTTGATGTGGGTCATCAACTGCTTGGCGATTTCGTTGCCTTCCTCGGAGCCGTAGCGGACGCCGAGTTGGATGTACAACTGGGCGAGACCCATGACGCCGAGACCGATTTTTCGCATGTCCCGGACCTTCTGTTCGATCTTTTCGACCGGGAAGTCGGACATCGTGACGACGTTTTCGAGGAATCGGGTACCGTACTCGATGCGGTAGTCGAACTCCTCCCAGTCGATACCTTCGCGGAGGAAGGCATCGACGGCTTCCGAGAGCGACCCGTAGTCCCCGCCGTTGTTCTCGTACCAGACGCGCCAGTCCGGCGCATCGAGGTCGGCCAGCGTCGAGAGGTTGATGTGGCCGAGGTTACAGGCTTCGTACTCTTCGAGCGGTTGTTCGCCGCACGGGTTCGTGGCGAGAATCCGGTGGTCCGGGTGTTTCTCCACGTCGAAGGAGTGTTCCTTGTTCACCCGTTCGAGGTAGATGATTCCGGGTTCGCCGTTCTCCCATGCACCGTCGACGATGCGGTCCCAGAGGACCGTCGCCGGAATCGAGAGCACTTCGCCCGGCGTGACGTAGTCGCCGAGGCCGAACATGTCGTACATCTCTTCCGTGTGTTCGGTGGCGACGTGGGGTTCTTCGGTGCGGGGATTGGTGAAGACGAACTCCTCGTCGTTGTACAACGCGTCCATGAAGTCGTCCGTGACGCCGACGGAGATGTTGAAATTAGAGAGATGGCCTTCGGCGGCGTTGCGGAGGTGTTTCGGGACGCGGCCGTCCTCGTCGATGAGTTCGCGGGCCTCTTCGAGCGCTTCCTTGAACGACGTGTGCGTGTAGTCGTCGGGGTCGTTCAGGCGGAGCGTGTTGGCGAGGCTCACGTCCTTGTTCTTCGCGTGGATGAACTGGATGACGTCGGGGTGCGAGACGCGCATGACGCCCATCTGTGCGCCGCGCCGGGCACCGCCCTGCGCGATGGTTTCGCACATCTGGTCGTACGTGCGCATGAACGTGATCGGACCGGACGCGATGCCGCCGGTCGAACCGACGGCGTCGCCGTACGGTCGAAGTTTCCAGAAGGCATACCCCATCCCGCCACCGGACTGGAACACCTCGGCAGCTTCCTTCGCAGTCTGGTGGATGTCCGTGATGTCGTCGCCCGGGGAGTCCACGAAACACGCCGAGAGCTGTTGGAGTTCGTCGCCCGCGTTCATCAGCGTCGGGGAGTTCGGGACGAACGAGAGCTGTCCCATCAGGTCCTCGAACTCGTCCCGGGTCGACTCCACGTGGTCGCGGATGTCCTCGGGAAGTTCGGGAACGACCGTGTCGTAGGCGAACTTGTTGACGTTGTAGATAGACAGCGTCGTCTCTTCGTCGTCTTCCGTCGTGGTTCCCTTCCCGAACACTTCCGCGGCGAGTTCGTCGCGGCGCGGGTGACCGGGCTTCAACTGCTCGGGCGTGACGGTGAGTTCGACGCCCTGTTTTTCGGCCTCGTAGACGGCCTCCGCGAGCGCGATGTTCTTCGCCACGCGCGGGAACAGGTCGTCCTGTGATTCGACGAGGTTGCCGTCCGCGTCCTTGCGGAGATAGCGCGCCGGAAGGATGTTTTGATAGGCGTTTCCGGTCATCCGGTCCTCCAGCGTCTCCCCTCCCGTCCGCTTGACAGGAAGCGTGACCTCGTCGGCGTTCGCCTCGTGCGCGTCGCTCATGTACGCGCCACCACCGTTCGTTCAGTACTCTGCACGTCGATTCTCACTTGGTTTCTCACGTAGACCCGTTTCATTCGTGACGAAGAATCCATTTCTCCCAACCCCAATTAAGCTTACTTTCTTTATGTCAACTGTAGTTGAATAGTGATGCCTCTGCGATCTTTCTTCTCGCTATCTCTGAGTAACACGCCGAGCAATATAAGAGTGTTCAGACCGGAGCGAAAGTGACCGGAATGACGATATTTCCCATGGTAACGAGTCATTACCGTGCTTCCGTCTGTCAAGTCTCACTCGATTGAAAACCGACACCATCGATACGTTTACCAACTGGTAGGGTGTCATTTCGCACATGTTCCCCCTCGCCATCGAGCCCGTCGGGATCGTCGTCGCCATCGTCGCCGTCATTCTCCTCATCGCCGCCATCCGATTCGCGATCAGCATCCTCTTTCGCGTCGGTATCGTCGTCGTCCTCGTCGCGCCGCGCTCTACGCGGCGGGCGTGCTGACGTTCTGATTTTACGCTAGTCGATACTCCCCGGCGAGGAAGTTTCCGATCAGTTCCCGACCACGCCCCGTGAGAACGCTTTCCGGGTGGAACTGCACGCACTCGATGGGATACTCCCGATGGCGGATTCCCATCACGAGTTCCGTGTCCTCGTGGGTCGTCGTCGCGCTCACTTCGAAACAATCCGGGACGCCGGTCGTCACGAGCGAGTGATACCGCCCGGCCTGGAAGTCCTGCTCGATTCCCTCGAAAACTCCCTCTCCGTCGTGTTCGACGGGGAACGCCTTGCCGTGGATCGGTTCCGGCGCACGACCGATTTCGCCGCCGTATTCGTAAATCGCCGCCTCCAACCCGAGACAGACGCCGAGCGTCGGAATTTCCGGCGACAACTCCCGAAGGACGTCCGCCGTGACCCCGACGTCCCGCTCGTTTTTCGGGTGGCCGGGACCGGGACTGATGACGATGACGTCGGGGTCGAAGTCGCGGATGTCCGCGAGCGACGCCGTGTTCTTCACCACCCTCGTTTCGAACTCCGCTTCGTTCGCTCGAAGCGCGTCCTCGGCGTACTCCACGAGGTTGTACGTGAACGAGTCGTAGTTGTCCACGAACAGCAGGCGCGTCATTTGGAGGCCTCCATTTCGACGGCTTCTGTTCCCGGTTCCAGTCGATCCAGCGCGGCCAACACGCCGCCCATCTTCTGTTCGGTCTCCTCGTACTCGGACGCCGGGTCGCTGTCGGCGACGATTCCCGCGCCCGCTTGCACCGTTATCTCGTCGGTGGTTCCGTGCGAGATGGTTGCCGTCCTGATGGCGATGGCGAAGTCGGCGTCGCCGGTCCACGAGATGTAACCGACCCCGCCGCCGTAGACGCCGCGGGTCGTCCGTTCGAGGTCGTCGATGATCTCCATCGCGCGGATTTTCGGCGCGCCGGTCAGCGTCCCCGCCGGGAACGACGCCCGCACCGCGTCGAAGGCGTCGCGGTTTTCGGCGAGCGCCCCCGTGACGGTGCTCTCGATGTGCTGGACGTGGCTGTACTTGATGACGTTCATGAACTCCTCGACGCGCACGCTGCCGGATTCCGCGACCCGGCGAACGTCGTTTCGCGCCAGGTCCACGAGCATGGCGTGTTCCGAACGCTCCTTCTCGTCGGCGAGGAGTTCACCCGCGAGCCTGCGGTCCTCCATCGGGCTGTTGCCGCGCGAGCACGTCCCCGCGATGGGGTTCGAGACGATTTCCTCGTCTTGCACCGAGACTAGCGTTTCCGGGCTCGCGCCGACGATGCTCAGGTCGTCGTAGCCGAGGAGGTACATGTACGGCGAGGGGTTCACGTCCCGGAGCGCCGCGTACAGCGCCCGCGGGTCGATGTCCGCCTCCACGGTTCGTTTGCGCGAGATGACGCCTTGGTAGATGTCGCCCGCCGTGACGTGTTCGTTGGCCCGCTTCACCGCGGCCTCGTACTCGTCCTGCGGCCCTGCCGTCCCGCTTTTCGGACGGTAGTCGCCGAACGACGGTGCGGTCGCGGATTCGAGTTTCTCGGTGACGCGGTCACGTTCCGCGACCAACTCGTCGTACCGCTCGTCGATGTCGTCGTCCGGCGACACGAGCGGCGTGAACACGAGCGACAGCGTCCCCTCGACGTGGTCGAAGACGAGCGTCTTCGTGCTCAGGACGAACTGCGCGTCGGGTAGTTCCGTGTCGGGGCGTTCAATGCCCTGTTCGTCCAACCAGAGGTCGTAGACGGCGTTGTACGCGAGGAAGCCGACCAGTCCGCCACAGAACCCTTCGCCGTCCGGAAACCCGCGACGCGGGACGTCAGGGATCGCTGTCCGAAGCCTGTCGAGCACGTCGTCGTCCTCGGTGCCGTCGGCGTTCAGTTCACGATTCCACTTCTCGCGTAGCACCTGCACGTCGGTCTCGTCCGGAGCGACGGACACCACCGCCGCGGGGTCGTAGCCGACGAATGAGTAACGCGCTCGGCTGTGGTGGCCGGTGTCGGCCTCGTGTGTACCCGCGTCGAACGCGCCGTACGGGTCGCTGGAGGCGACTTTGTCGGCGCTTTCGAGGAGGTAATCGTACTCCCCACCGCCGAGTGTCGAGTAGGCCGTGAGCGGGTCGATGGACGCGTCGAGGTCGAGTTCCGCCGAGACGTAGACGACCGCACCGTCGTTGGCGTCCCCGTCGTCGCTTTCGTTACAGTCGATACTCCCCGCCAACTCGCTGAACTTCCCTCGATTCATTGATGAGCGATTGCCTGTCGACCACGCTTCGCGTTTCTGACGAACGATTCGACGGCGTCGTGGTCCTTTTCCCCGCCACTCGATTCGACGCCGCTCGCGACGTCCACGGCGAACGGTTCGACCGTCTCCACCGCGTCCGCGACGTTCTCGGGTGTCAGTCCCCCCGCGAGCAGGACCGGCGAGGAGAGCGAGTCCGATAACTCCCGTGCCCGGTCCCAGTCGTGCGTCTCGCCGGTGCCGCCGACCGCCCCGGCGTCGAGCAGGAGGCCGTCCGCGACGGTGTCGTATCGCTCGGGCCGGTCGGTGTCGGGGGCGATGACGGGAATCACGTTCGCATCGATGTTCGACGAGAGATACGCGAGGTCGCCGACGCTGGTGTCGTGGACCTGTACGATGTCGGGTTCCACGAGTCGAGCGAGTTCGACGGTTCGCTCGATTCGCTCGGGCATCGTCACCAACACCGTCGAGACGAACGGCGGGATTTCGCGGGCCAGTTCGGCGGCCCGGTCCGAACTGATTTCGCGCGGCGAATCGACCGGGACGTCCACCAGCAAGCCGATCGCGTCCGCTCCGGCGTCGATGGCCGCCGCGAGGTCGTCCTCGTTCGTCAGGCCGCAGATCTTTACGCGAGTCATGCCGACAACGCCCCCGTCATTGCCGCCAGTTTCTCGCCCGCGCTTCCCGAATCGATGGCCTGCCGTGCCTGTTCCACGCCGTCTTCGAGCGAGTCGGCCCGTCCGGAGACGTAGATCGCCGCTCCGGCGTTCGCCAGTATGATATCGCGCTTCGCGCCGCCCACGGTCCCCTCAACGATGCCGCGGAGGTCGCGGGCGTTCTCGGTCGGCGTGCCACCGGCGACGGCGGACACGTCGTGCCGTTCCACGCCGAGGTCGGTGGGCGAAAGCGTGTACTCCTCGATGCTCCCGTTCTCGACTTCGGCGACCGTCGTCTCGTCGTGGATCGCGATTTCGTCCATGCCGGAACCGTGAACGACGAGCGCATGATCCACGTCCATGTGCGAGAGCGCACGGGCGAGGACGGGAACGAGGTCGGGGTCGTAGACGCCGACGACTTGTGCGTCCGCTCCGGCGGGGTTCGTCAGCGGCCCGAGGACGTTGAACACGGTTCGCATGCCGAGTTCCTTCCGTGGCCCGATGACGGCCTTCATCGCCGGGTGGAACACCGGCGCGAGCATGAACCCGATTCCCTGTTCCTCGATGGCCTGCTCGACGGCGGCCGGTTCGGAGTCGATGACGACGCCGACTTCGTCGAGCACGTCGGCGCTGCCGGAGGAGGAGGAGACGGAGTAGTTGCCGTGCTTCGCCACCGGAACCCCCGCACCGCTGGCGACGATGGCGGACGTCGTCGAGACGTTGATGGTGTTGTAGTCGTCGCCCCCCGTTCCGCAGGTGTCCACGAGCGGCGTCCGGTCGGGGGAAATCGTCCGGGCCGCCCCGCGCATTCCCTGCGCGAAGCCAGCGATTTCGGCCTCGGTTTCGCCCTTGGCACGCAATCCGGTGAGCAGCGCACCGATTTGGGCCTCCGTGGCCCCGTCGAAGACGGCCGTGGCCGCCTCCCGTGCTTGGGTGAGTGTCAAATCCTGACCGTCCGTAACGAGTTCGATGTAATCCTGCATAGTGAGCACCAATGAACTTCTTTGGGTTACAATGAACACATACGTACATCAACTTAAAGCTGTCGTGCGGTACGTTCACGAATAAAACCGTGACAGGGCGGCGCGTTTCGAAAGGTTCAATTACCCTTGCGGGTAACTGATGAATGCGTTCAGACAGAGGCCGACTGGGTTTGTGGTCTAGTTGGTTATGACACCTCCTTGACATGGAGGAGGCCGGCAGTTCAAATCTGCCCAAACCCATACTTTTCCGCGCTACTATCCGACGAGCGAAGCGAGTCGCGGTAGCGCGGAAAATACCTGTTTGGCAGTTTGAACCAGGGAGTGGAGCGGAGCGAAACGACCGTGGTTCAAATCTGCCCAAACCCACTCAAATTCTCTCGAAAACAGCTTCTCACAGTGAATTCTCTTCCTTGTTATTGGGAGATTTGAACTAGACGAGACGCAGCGCGCGAACGTATGTGAGCGTGACCGTCTCGGCGTGGTTCAAATCTGCCCAAACGAATAGTTTCCTACGAAAACAACTCCTTCCAGTGAGTTCCGTTCGTTCATACTGTAAGACATTCATAAATAGATGCAGTGCCGAGCAACGCGAGGCAAGCCGGGAGTGAGTCGCTCAAACGTGCATTCCAGAAAACCGCTTCATAGAAATCATTTTATGTTTACTTTCTATCTCAGTGATGTATGGACGAATCCCCCCGCCAGACTCAACTCGACCGAATCGAGCGACGGCAACAGTACATCCTCGCTTTGCTTATCGTTCCGTATTTCATCTGGTTCGCGACGATAATCGACGTCGTGATTGCGGCGTTCCTCTACTTCGTGCTGGGAGTCATCGCGTTCGTGCTGATCACGATCCGCAGACGCAACCGAGACACTGCGGAGCAGTAGCGACTCGACTCCATCCGCTCGAACAGACGGAAACGAGCACTCGACACGAGTTCGACGCGGCGGGACGATGGTCGTAGAGGGGGGTCACCGCAGCAATCGAACCCAGTATCGCCTTCGTGCTGATCGATTCGACACACGCTGAACGCGTTTCCGGGGACGATTGCCGAGCGGTACGCTTTTCTTTCGGAAAATCGGTCGGGACATACTCCGATAGCCCGAAGCGGGCAGGTCGATGTACCGAGCGCCTGCCCGTTACAGCGACGCCCTGTCGTTTCGTCCGGCGTATTTCGTCTTGCGGAGGTACTTCTATCGGACGGAGGGGACGGTCAAAGTCGCGTTTCCGCGACTTCACGGGTGAAAAACGGGTGATGGAATAATCGCTTCCGGCGAAAACGAATCGTACCGGGGAGGGCAATGCTGTACGGGAGTTCCGGACGGATCGGAACGCTCACGCTGACCACAAACAGGCGGTTTCTGATGATAGTGGATGGATACTATTCGAGTACTATCAGCACATCGGTACAGCCAACGTATCGGATCGTTCGGTTAGGAAACCCGTAGGATGAGCGGATTTTGGGTAGTCACCTCGTCCGAATGAGATAGCGGACTACAATCAGTCTGTTAATAACAGTTTATTGGTTTTTCCTCGTCGGTCGGTCCATGCTTCGTGCAACCGCTCACAACCGAGAAATCAGAAAATCGACTCACGGAGGGTCTACCGTCCGGTAACGGTCGATTCGAGAGATGGGTGAGAAGAACCCCCCATTCTGAGCCATCACATCGGTGAACCACACCCCCGTGGCTCCGGATATCGATGGTCTGAAAGCCGAATCCGAATTACTCGTCGGAGACTTCGGGTGCCTGTTCGCCGGTTGACGGTGCGTTCCGTGCGTCGTAGGTGTGTGCTATGGCGACGACGGTGAACGCGACGACGACGAGCAGTGCGAGTCCGATATCAGTGATTCCCGCGAGCGGCGGGACCTGAAGCCACGCCGCGGTAAGCAGTGCGAATCCGGCGGCCGCGATTCCGAGGTATCGCTTGCACCACGAGATGTCGTCTCGGGTATTCGTTTCGAGATACGGGTCGAGTTGTTCCGCCGCGGTGGAGAGCTCGACGATACCCCTGTTTTGGTTGTAATCTACGATTCCTGCGTCGTCCAATTTCGGGAGGTGGGACTGGTAGAGTGCGGTGTAGACCCGTTTTCGCTCCGCCGCCGAGATCGCGCCGAGTGGTGTCGTTCTCCCACGCGGCGACCTGTTCCGCAAGGTCGCTCAACTGCACGGTTTCGTCGGCCTGCTTCAGATAGTGGAGCGCGTACCGTCGCCGTTGGTTTTTCAGCACGTCAAAAACCATATCGCGGGAGAGCGGTGTTGCTCGTTCCTCGTGCGAGCGATTCGAGTCGAGGATATCCGAGACCTGCTCGGCGACAGTCGAGTCCGATTCACTTGGTTGGTTGTCCGTGTTGTTGTCTCCTGTGCCTGAGGAGTCACCGATTGTGCTCATTACTACGCCACCCCTTGCTCGTAACCCAGCATGGATTCGAACATTGCCGGGTTTGTTCTTTGTTATTCACCATTTACCAGTCGTAAACGAGTGGTTACCAAAAACTTCAGATAAATTGTACCCCGTCGCCGTCCGGCGGTAATGACCCGTTACACGGACTTTTTCACCCCGTTTCACCACCGGAGCAGGTTCTCGTGTATTCCGAGGACGAGGGCCGGGACGACGACGATGAAGATGTGTTCTTCGAGCGGAATGCCGAGTAGTTCGACCCCTGTACGGAGTGGAATCGCGAATACACCGATCGTCAGGGTGTACCAATCCCACACGAACCCGATGGGATAAATCACGAGAAGGGTTTTCGCTGCGCGCGAGAGCGCCTCCGCTCGAACGAGCAACCACAACGCGACCGATCCGAACAGAATTTCACTGACCAGATAGGTGTAGGGACCGAACACCGCGCCGATGTCGGGAAACACGTCGGAAACATAGGTTTCCAACCGGGAAAAACCCCGCTAACATGCCTTCTCCGCGACAAAGTTCAAGACCGATGGACGCGTCATTCAAAACGCCGATGGATATCTCTGACATTGCGACCACAGATTACTTCGAAATCGAAGCGGAAGAGCGACTAGGGAAGGCACGCTCGATATTCGAAGAGGAGAACCCAAAGGGAATCGTGGTCACCGAAGCCGGCAAGTACAGCGGTGTCATCACGCAAAAGCAACTCCTGCAGTCACATATTGAGGACCAAACCAAAGTAGCGACACTCACGAAGCCGGCACCGAAAGTGAACCGAGACGACGACGTGCGCGACGTCGCCCGCGCCCTCGTCGAAGGCGGGTCGAAGGTCGCACCTGTCTTCGAGGATGGCACGCTCTGGGGAATCATCGACGAGGACATCATACTCGAAGGCGTCCTCGAAAACTTGGACGCCCTGACCGTCCAGCAGATTTACACCGAAAACCCCGTCACGATCTCGGAGGATGCCACGCTCGGACGCGTCATCAATCTCATGCGCGAGCACAGCATCTCCCGCCTTCCCGTCGTGAACGAGAACGGCTTCCTGACGGGTATGGTCACGACCCACGACATCGTGGACTTCGTCACCCGCAACATGGACAAGCCCACGCGTGGCGAACGGATGGGAGACAGCGACCGTATGCTCGACCTTCCCGTGTACGACGTGATGAACAGTCCCGTCGAGACCATCTCGCTCGACGACTCCGTGCAGACGGCAGTCGAACGCATGTTCGAGAAGAACTACGCCGGACTCGCCGTTACGGCGGAGGACGACGACCGAGTCGTCGGTGGCGTCCTCACGAAGACCGACGTGCTCCGTGCGCTCACCTACACGGAGGAGGATCACATGGACGTGCAGATCACGAACATCGACCTCCTCGACACCATCACCCGGCAGGCCATCCGGGAGAGCGTCGAGGGGATCACCGACAAGTACCAGGACATGCAGGTGCGCCACGCGCACGTGAGATTCCACGAGCACAAGGAGAAACTCCGCGGCACGCCGCTCGTTCAGTGTAAGATCCGCCTCCGCACCAACCGCGGACAGGTCGCCGGGTCCGGCGAGGGCTACGGGGCCGAACAGGCGTTCAACGTCGCCCGAGACACCTTGGAACGCAACGTCCTCGAACTCAAAGGCGTCCAGAGCGACCGCGAGTACGAAGGGCAGTTGCTCCGGAAACTCAACGAACTGTAGACGGCCGACGAAAACCCGACGCGGCCGCGAATCCCGTTTTTCGACTGCTCCCGAATTACCCTCGATCGGAGCGATTCTCAAACGCTCTCTTGTGGCCCTTCGAGGCCGGAATCCGTAATTTGGAATTGGGTTCGTCCCCCGGCCGGTTTCGACCGATGCTTTTCGAGCGTCGCCCGGCGGTTGCCGCCGCGGAAGCGGTCCACGCGAAGCACGACGCCCGTCCAGTGTTCGAGCGTGTGTCCGCCGAGTGGCCGCGTCCCGTCGGAGTTCGGGTCGGTGTACACCTGATTTGTCAGCAACACCGCTATGTCGTGTTTGCGTGCGAGCGAGAGGAGATGCGTCACTTGGCGGGCGACCCCTCGGAGTGCCTCGCCACCCTCCCGGTCGTCGCCGCGTTCGAGGCGGTAGAACCCGGTCGCGCTGTCGAGGACGACGAGGTCGGCGCGCTCGGCGAACTCCGAGACGTCCTTGACGGCCTCTTCCTGCTCCCCGAAATCGAGCGCTTCCTTGATGACGATTCGGGACGCGACTTCGTCCACGTCGTTCGCCCGTGCGTCCGCGATCTGCTCGAACCGGTCGATGGACAGTCCTTCGGTGTCGATGTAGATCACGGTGCCGCCGTTCCGCGCGGTCTCCACCGCGGCCCCCAGCGCGACGTTCGTCTTCCCGGCGGCGGGCGGGCCGTACACCTGCGTGACGGTCCCGCGCTCCAATCCCCCTCCGAGCAAGTCGTCCACCGGCGGGCACCCTGTCGTCAGTTTCTCGGCGTCGGTCACACCCCGGCCTTGGCGCTTCTCACGCAAAAGGTTCCGGTTTTCACGCTCTTGGCGTCGAAATCATCCTCCGTTCGGCTCCTCGAATTCATCTCACGGTCGAACTCTGATGTATCCAACATATGCCATCTTCTGGCGAAGCAGGACGCCTCCGAAACGATTTTCAAGACCGCTCGCAGAAACTCAGTATGCCGACTAACCCCGAGACAGACTACGACCCCGATATGGGGAAGAAGTTCATTTTCGTCACAGGGGGCGTCATGTCCGGACTTGGCAAAGGCATTACCGCCGCGAGCACTGGGCGACTGCTCGCAAACGCCGGGTTCGACGTGACTGCCGTGAAGATCGACCCGTATCTCAACGTGGACGCGGGGACGATGAATCCCTATCAGCATGGAGAAGTGTACGTACTGAAGGACGGTGGCGAGGTTGACCTCGATTTAGGCAACTACGAGCGTTTCCTCGACATCGACATGACCTTCGACCACAACATCACGACCGGGAAGGCCTACCAGTACGTCATCGAGAAAGAGCGCGCCGGGGACTACCTCGGAAAGACCGTCCAGATCATTCCGCACATCACGGACGAGATCAAGCGCCGAATTCGTGAGGCCGCCGAAGGTCACGACGTGTGTCTCGTGGAAGTCGGTGGCACCGTGGGCGACATCGAGAGCATGCCGTTCCTCGAAGCGCTCCGCCAGTTCGCCACGGAACAGGACGAGGAGGATTTCCTGTTGACCCACGTCACGCTCGTTCCGCACTCGAAGAACGGCGAGCAGAAGACGAAGCCGACCCAGCACAGCGTGAAGGAACTGCGTTCCATCGGCCTGCAACCCGACGTGCTCGTCGGCCGTTGCAGCGACGGTCTGCAACCCGAGACGAAGGAGAAGATCGCGCTATTCTGCGACGTCCCGACCGACGCCGTGTTCTCGAACCCGGACGTCGAGGACATCTACCACGTCCCGCTCGTCGTAGAGGAGGAGGGTCTGGACGACTACGTCATGCAGCAACTCGACCTGACCGACGAGGCGACGCCGAGCGACGAACGGAGCACCGCTTGGCGCGAACTCGTCACGCAGGAAACCGAGGGCGAAGTCGATATCGCCCTCGTCGGGAAGTACGCGCTCGAAGACGCCTACATGTCCATCCACGAGGCGCTCAAACACGCTGGACTGGAGAAGAACGTCGACGTGAACGTCCTCTGGGTCGATTCCGACGAGATGGACGACGACCACGAGGAACGACTCAAGCAGGCCGACGGCATCGTCGTCCCCGGCGGATTCGGCAGTCGCGGAACGGAGGGTAAGATCGAAGCCATCCGCTACGCCCGCGAACACGACGTGCCGTTCCTCGGCCTCTGTCTGGGCTTCCAGATGGCCGTCGTGGAGTACGCCCGGAACGTCCTCGGTCTGACCGACGCGAACTCCGCCGAACTCGACGCGGACACGCCACACCCCGTCATCGACATCCTGCCCGAACAGTACGAAATCGAGGACATGGGCGGCACGATGCGACTGGGTGCACACGAAACAGAGATCGAGACCGGAACGCTCGCGGAGCGGGTGTACGGCGGCACGAGTTGTACGGAGCGCCACCGGCACCGCTACGAGGTGAATCCCGAGTACTTCGAGGACTTCGAAGGCGAGGAACTCGTGTTCTCCGGCCGCGCCGGAAACCGGATGGAAATCCTCGAACTGGAGGACCACCCGTACTTCTTCGGGACGCAGTTCCACCCCGAGTTCCGGTCCCGCCCGGACCGCGCAAGCCCACCGTTCGTCGGCCTGCTGGACGCCGTGCTTGACGAGGCGGAGAAACGAGAGGAGGTCGAAGCTTAATGGTAGACACTGGAAAATTCATCGAGGAAGCGGTCGCGGAGATTCGAGAAGCAGTCGGCGATTCACACGCCATCATCGCGCTGTCGGGCGGCGTGGATTCGTCCGTCGCCGCCGGACTGGCGTACAAAGCCATCGGCGACCAACTCACGCCGGTGTACGTCGATACCGGCCTGATGCGCAAGGGCGAGACGGACCAGATCCGAAAGACGTTCTCGTACATGAGTTCGCTGGAAGTCGTGGAAGCCGAGGAGCGCTTCTTCGACGCGCTCTCGGGCGTCATCGACCCCGAGGAGAAGCGGGCGGTCATCGGCGAGCAGTTCATCCGCGAGTTCGAGCGCGAAGCGCGCGTCACGGACGCGGACTACCTCGTGCAGGGGACGATTTACCCCGACCGGATCGAGAGCGAGGGCGGCATCAAGTCCCACCACAACGTCGGCGGCCTGCCGGACGTGGTGGACTTCGACGGCATCGTCGAACCCGTCCGCGACCTCTACAAGGACGAGGTACGCGAGGTCGCTCGCGCCCTCGGCATGGAGGAAATCATCGCCGAGCGCATGCCGTTCCCCGGCCCCGGACTCGCCGTCCGCGTCGTCGGCGAAGTCACGCCCGAGAAGGCCCAAGTCGCCCGCAATGCGTGCCACGTCGTCGAGGAGGAACTGGATGAGTACGACCCGTGGCAGGCGTTTGCCGCCGTCGTCGGCAAGGGTACCGGCGTCAAGGGCGACAACCGCGTCCACGGCTGGATCGTTGCGGTCCGCTCGGTCGAATCGCGCGACGGCATGACCGCCCGAGCGCAGGAACTCGACTGGGAGACGCTCCAGCGGATTCAGTCGCGTATCACGGGGCAGAACGAAAACGTCGCCCGCGTCGTTTACGACGTGACACATAAGCCCCCGGCGACCATCGAATACGAGTGATGCGTGCAGTCATCGCAGGTTCCGACGAAGACGGACTCGGTCGCGCCCTCGAATCCGAGGGCGTCGAACTGACGACCATCGACGGCGTCGCCTCCCGCCCCGCGCTGGAAGACGCCGCCATCATCGACGCCGACCTGTTCGTCCTCATGGACGTCGGGCAGGCCACTGCAATCGCGGTCGCAAAGGACCTGAACCCCGAGGTTCGCGTCGTCGTCTACGACGAGAACTCCATCCCGGAGTTCGCCCGTAGTCAGGCCGACCTCATCCTCGACCCGGATCTGCTGGACGCGGCGACGGTCGCGGAAGAACTGGCGGCCTGATCGGTCGAAGAACTACCGACGGATTCGGCCGCGATGGGTAGAACTAATCGACGGCCCGAACAACCCTTTTTCATGTCCTACGAAGTCAGAGACGAATTGCCGACGGTCGACGAGTTCGTCGCCCTCCGCGACGCCGCCGGGATGGTCGCCCGGAGCAGGGACGCCGTCGAGCAGGGGCTTCCGAACACCGTCTTCGGCGTGATAACCGTGGACGAAACGGGTGAAACGGTCGGGATGGCCCGCATCCTCGGCGACGGCGGGATGGTGTACCAAATCGGGGACATGGCCGTCCACCCCGACCACCAGCGGCGGGGACTTGGGTCCCGGATGATGAAGCGACTGATGGAGTACTTAGAGGAGAACGCGCCGGAACGGGCGTACGTCAACCTCATGGCCGACGTGGAGGGCTTTTACGAGCAGTTCGGCTTCGAGTACACTGCCCCCGCCTCGCGCGGGATGTACCGTCGAATGTGAATCGAAGATATTGCTATCGTTACTCCGAACGCAATCCCGAAGGAATCGGTTGGAGGAGGTCTGTGGACCGAGACGGTCGCGATGCGGGGTGGTCTTCATGCGATTCGGCGACTGAAATCGAAGAAAAAGAACGATTTCCTCGGAGCGGGTGTTCCGGCCCGGAAGTCGTTGTCGTAGTGAAACCACAATCGGAGCCATCTCGTCGTGAACAGGCTCGTCCGAGGTATTTTTCAGCTCACAGCCCCACCCCAATCATGTGCGAGAGTTCCCGTTCGAACTGAAGCTGTGCACGCACCTCGAAGCGACGACGGAGCGGATCATCGCCCGGCAGATCGGTGCCGGTGTCCACGCGCCGTCGAATCGGGTTATCGACGTGCTGTGCGTCGAACCCGGCCCGGAGTTCGCGGCGCGGACGGAACTCACGAGCGAGCGGATTCCCGCCGCCGCCATCGAGAGCGACGTGGGCGTCGGCGAGGCGTGCTACTGGCGGGACGCGTTCGACACGTCGCCGGAGTACGCCCGCGAGGTGGTCGATCGGGCGGTCGAAATCGGCTTTTTCGAGCGCGATCGACGGGGCGGCCGGGAGTACGTCCGACAGGTGGCGCGGTATCCCGACTGGTTCGGACGGCTGATCGGCATCGAGAACAAACCGGACCTCGCCGCGCCCGGCGACCTCGAAACCCAACTCCGGAAGGACGTGAGTCTGGGACTGGTGGACGAGGTGATCCTGGCGACCGAGAGTTACGTCACCGGCGCGCATCTGAATCGGATTCCGGAAGCGGTGGGCGTCTGGCGGTTCGACGCCGAAACGGCGAGGGTGGAGGTGATTCGAGAGCCGACACCTCTCGACAGCGAAGGAGCGGGAACCGAACTGATCGATACGCACGTCGGGCGGACCGACGTTCGCGTGGCGAGCGCCGCGGCGAAGGAAAAACGCCGAAAGCGGATGGCGGAGCGGGCGTACGGCAAGGGGTGGCGGAGTTACGACTTGCCGGGGTGTGCGGCGGTCGAACCGCGCTCGGGTGGGGTTCCGTACTGTGGCTGGAAGGATCGGGTGGTCGATCCGACGAATTGCGGGCCGGAGTGTCCGGGCCACGACCCCGCCGACCCGCCAACGATCGATTGGGAGGCGGAGCGAGACGGTCGAACACCGTGGGTCGCGGAGCCGACGGGACGAACGCGCCGCCAGTCCGGACTGGACAGATTCGGGTAATTTAGGCGTGAAAACAAGGTATCGAGTGACGGACGTGAAGTGTGAACATACAAGAACCACGATCAAGAATGGGGTTGTATGCAGACGCTCTCCCGGCGGCAGTCGTTGGCCGTCGGCGCGATACTCTTGTGTTGTCTCTCCCTGTTCACCCCGACGTTGGTTGCCCAATCGGACGACCAGGGAAGCGTTGCTTCCAATCCCTGTACGGGTACCATCACGCAGTCCGTGAACGGCACGACGGTCGTCGCGGTGCAGGGCTATTCGTGGGTCGACGGCGGGCAGAAACGAGACGCGAAACTCGTCGCCATCGGTCCGAACGGAACGGTGAAGTGGGTCCATCACACCGGCGACCACGGCATGGTCTGGGGGTACGACGTGGACCCGATGCCGAACGGTAACCTGTTCGTCACGGGGACGAAGAACGGCAAAACGGTCGTGTACGAGTTCAACCCGCGAACCCAGAAGCACGTCTGGAGCCAGACCCTCGACATCGAGGACACTCACGACATCGACCTCATCAACAACGGCACGCAACTGCTGGTCGCCAACCTGCGCAACTACAAGGAGGACGCCGAACGCAACGACGACAGCGTCTTCGTCTACGATTTAAAGAAGGACAAGGTCGTCTGGCGCTGGTACTTCCGGGACCACTATCCCAAGGACACGGCCAAGACCGGGTACCACAACTACACCAACGACTGGACGCACGTCAACAACGTGCAGAAGATCGGCGAGGGCGAGTATCTCGTCTCGCCGCGCAACTTCAACCAAGCCATCGTCATCAACCGTTCCACGAATAAAATCGACATGAAACTCGGGGAACCCGGGAACACCAGCATCCTCAACAAACAACACAACCCCGATTACTTGGAGAGCGAGGACGGCAAACCGACGATGCTCGTCGCCGACTCCGACAACAACCGGATGGTCGAATACCAGAAGGAGGGCGACAATTGGAACCGAACGTGGTCGCTCGGGAAGGGCGACGACCTCTCGTGGCCCCGCGACGCCGACCGCCTGCCGAACGGCGACACCCTTCTCGGCGACTCGAAACACGAGCGCGTGATGCAGGTGTCGCCGAACGGCACCGTCAAGTGGGAGTTCTACACGCCGTGGCTCGTCTACGACGTGGAGCGTATCGGAACGGGTGACGAATCGAACGGTCCGACCATCGCCGACCAGAACGCGACCGGCAGCTACCAACTCAAAGGTGCCGCAGACAACTACGACCCGCAGTCGATGCAGCAGTGTAACGCCTATCTCAACTCCATCCACGGTTGGGCCGATGGGCAGAAGCCGAACAACACGACGACCGCATCGAACGATTCCGGGGGCGTACAGGACAGCGACGGGGATAACGGCGGCAGCGCGAACCTCAGTTCCGGGACGACGGCCGATTCGGACACGTCGATGCCCGGATTCGGCGTCGCTGTGGGCATCGCCGGACTGCTCGTCACCGCCGCGTTGTTGATCCGGAAAGAGGAATAGAGTTCAGATTCGGTACCGCTCGCCGTCCATCGCTAGCGGCTCTTCGAACGCCTCTTCTTCGGGATAGAAGTGCGAGACGTGCACTAGTCGCGTCTCTTCCGCGCCGAGTTCGTCCGCCATCGAGAGCGCTCCTTCTCGCGTCATATGTTTGTAACCGAACGTGCGCGGTACGCCGTCGTCGGTGTGGTGGCGGCCCCCCGCCGGGTGGTACTCACAGAGCGACGCCGGAACGATGGCGTCGGCCAGAAACAGGTCGGCATTCGAGAGGGCCTCGCGGGACGCCTGTGGAATCGCATATCCCGTATCGCCGGTGAGCGCGAGTTTGGACCCGTCCTTTTCCACGACGACGCCGTAACAGAGCAGCGGCGGGTGTTCGACGGGGACGAACGTCACGTCGAACCCGCACGCCGAGAACGACGAGAGCGGTTCGTGGTCGTGAACCGTGATCTGTGCGAGGTAGTCGAACTTGTCTCGAATCGTCTCCGCGACGCTCTCGCCGGTCTCCGGGTCCGTCTCGTTCGTCGCGTGGACGGGCAGGGCGTCGAACAGTCGGTAGGCGTTCCCCAACCCGTCGAGGTGGTCGAAGTGGATGTGCGTGACCAGCAGTTCGTCCGGAAGCGGCACGTCGTGGGTGAGAAACTGCGAGCGAAAGTCGGGACTCGCGTCGATGAGCAGGCACTCGTCGGTCTCCTCGTTGCGGACGTGAACCGAAAACGCGAGCGTTCGACGTCGCGTTCGCGGGCCGCCAGACAGGTGTCACAGTCACAGCCAGCCGTCGGCGTCCCCGTCGTGTCGCCGGTGCCGAGGAGGGTGACTTCCATCGGTCAGTGGTCGTGTGAGTGACCGCTGATGTCCCCGCCCGCGACGAGCGCGTCGTGGTCGCCGTCGATCATGTCCATGTCCTTCAGGTGGTCACGCTCCTCGAAGTCCTGAATCGCGTAGTGGAGGTCTTCCTGCGTGAGTTCCGTGCGCTCCTCAGTCAACGCCTCCAGTACGGCCTCGCGGAGGACGAGTCGCAGGTCGCTTCCCGTCAGCCCTTCGGTCAACTCCGCGATTTCCTCGGGGTTGAAATCCGAGATTTTCATCCGTCGGGTGATGACCCGGAGGATGTCCGCCCGCATTCCCTCGTCGGGTTTCGGGAAGTTCAGGATGTCGTCGAACCGCCGCCACGCCGCCGCGTCGAGTTGGTCGGGGTGGTTCGTCGCGCCGATGAGCAACACGTCGTCCTCGATGAGCGAGATGTTGTCGATGCTCTTCAGGAGGGTGTTGACGGCGCGCTTGATGGCCGCGTGCTCGTCGCTTCGCCGCGTTTTGGCGACGAAGTCGAACTCGTCCATGAAGAGGATACACGGCGAGAGCCGTTTGGCCACCTCGAACACCTTCTCGACGTTCTTCGCCGTCTCGCCGAGATACTGGCTGGTTATCATCGACAGTTTGACCTCCACGAACGGCAGGTCCAAGTCGTATCCCAGCGCGCGTGCCGTCGAGGTTTTCGCCGTTCCCGGTGGACCGACGAACAGGAGTTTTCCGATCTCACGCAGCCCGATTTGGGCGAGATACTCGCGGTGCTCGATGGCCTTCACGATCTTGTGGATCTCGGCCTCCTGGTCCGCCGTGAGCACGAGGTCGTCCAGCGTCAGTTCGACCTCCTCGGGTGCGTAGACGTCCACGAGGTCGAGCATGCTTTCGCCGTCCTCGTCTTCGTCCTCGTCGAAGTGCTCTTCGAGGAGGCTGTCTATCCACGCCCGGTCGGATTGCACGGGGCGGTTCGCCTCGCGCACCTCGTCGTAGGTCACGTCCACGCCATCCCGGTCTTCGAGGGCGTAGGCGAGCGTCGGATTGCGCTCGACTCGCTCCTCGTCGCGGTCGGCGAACCACTCTTCGGCCATCTCCTGTTGAGTGAGTTCGAGCCCGCCCGAGAAGGTATCCCGGTCGGTAAACATCAGTTCGGAAATCGCTTCCCACGGTTGATCGAGACCGGTCGCTTCGCGCGCCGTCTCGATGGTCGTCCGAAGCGGCCGCTCTATCGTTCCGTCGTGCCAGAACACCTGCCGAATTGCCGGTGGCAGGTCGTTTTCGTCCAGATCTCTATTCTCGCTGTAGACCCGCGCAGTGAGCAAGAATTCGATTACGTCCAGCGCCCCGCTGTTCATTCTCCCGTGGGTAATCACGGCAGAATCTTAAGGGCGTCGGAGACGCTTCGTCGTCGTCAACCGTCGACCCCCGTAATTCGTGTCACACACAGTCACGCACACACATCGCGTTCGCGTCGGCGTTACGACGACAGGGAACTGTTCTTACGACGATAGAGGGGAGTTCTTACGACGACAGAGAACTGTTCTGCACGTAGATGACCGTCGTGCTGACGGTACAACCACTGTTGTAGCTGAACCGCTGGAACTCGTAGCGCGTGTAGCCGGACATGTAGCCCTCGATGTCCTCTGCGGTGCTGTCTTCGCTGGAACAGGTCGAGACGTTGGCCGGTGCGATGACGATTGGCGGTTTGTCCCCGCTCAACGCGGAGGCGTTCTGCGTGCTGGCCATCTGCGCGTCGGCGGTTTCGAGGTACCAATTGAGCGGGAGGCGGGCGAACCACCCTTCTCCGCCTTCACCGCTCTCGACGGGATACACGTCGTCCGCGGCCTCGTTCGACGAGTAGAACTCACTTCCGTAGAACAGCACGTCCGTTCCCTCGTTTTCGCGTGAGATGCGTTCGAGGGTATGAAGGAGCGGCTTCGAGTGCGTCGAGGAGGACTGTGCGTACTGGACGAACTGGTTATCGGGGTCCTGTGGGTGCTGGTAGGTCGTGCTGTAAGCCGTCGTTCCGGCGGAAGCGACGACGAGCAACAGCAGGACGGCGGCGGCCGCGAGGCTCACGTCGTCGTGGTCCTCGTACGCCTCCCATCCCCAGCGGAAGACCAGCGCGAGGCCGACGGCCGCCGGGAACGCGAGTGGGATGATGGCGTGAATGGCGGCCCATCCGGCCTTGATGTCCATCACGAGCGGGTAGCCGAGGATGCTGGCGACACCCCAGTAGAAGCCGAACGCGACGATGTCACGGGGCCGGTCACCCGAATAGCGGTCGAGGACGAACCCCACGACCGCGAGAATACAGAGCGCCAACGCGCCGACTTTCAGCGTCGTGAGGAGGTGTTCGAGGTAGGGGAGATAGGCGTGGTCGGCGTGTCCCTGCCACCCGATGAAGTTGTTTCCGACCGTCACTGTCGCGGCGACGAGCACCTTCGGAATCATCTCCGGGTGCGAAAGGGACTTCCAGAGGCCGGGACCTGACTGGCCCTGCGAACGCGGCGCGTAGAAGTAGATGAAGATGATCAGGAACTCGATGACGGCGGCGAGGCCGACTCCGAGCGCCTTGAGAACCGAGTTCATGACCGACCGGTCCCCTTCCATCAGTCGAACCGCGCCGATTCGGTAGCGTCGCGGAACCGCCGCCCCGACTCCCTCGTTGCCGACGCGCTTGAGCATGAGACGGTGGTCGTACAGCAGGACGCCCGCGCCGACCCAGCAGGCCACGTACAGCAGAGCGTTTTCCTTCATCGTGAAGCCGAGCGCGAAACAGGCCACGGCCGCGAAGAAGTACGACAGGCGGCGGGTGTCGAAGTAGCGGACGAGGAAGCCGAGCGCGAACACCATCGCTACCCCGAGAATCACGTCGTTTCGCATGAACCGCGAGTAGTAGAGCAGAACGGGATTCGCAGCGAAGAGGAAGGCGAGTGCGACCGTTTCGGAGGGCCTGAGTCGCTCCCGGAAGAGGAGCGCGGCGAGCGGGAGCAGTCCACCCAGGAGAGCGACGACGAACCGCATGGTGAAGTCGTTCGCGCCGAACAGCGAGAACACGATGGAGTTCACCTGCATCAGGAACGGACCGTGGATGATGTGTCGATAGTACCAGACGCCGTTCTGCGAGTACGTGTAAATCCAGTACGCAACCCTCGCTTCGTCCTGATGGGCGACACGCGCGCCGAGGTTCACGAGGCGGAGGGCAAGCCCGACGACGGTGATGAGGACGACGAGCGGAACCGGCTCGGTGAGTCGCTGGAGGAGGCTCGATTCGTCGCTCGACGTGAGCGGGCGAGTACGTTTCTGGGCGGTGTCGGAACCTTGCATCGTCTGAAGTTACCGACGATATGGTATGGGTCCGGACAAATAGTTTCTGAAGCCCCATCGATTGTCAATAAACTTTCAAACTGTTCTCCATTTACTTCGCGTTCTACCCCCACTTAAGGACGTAGAGCGAGAATCGTCAATCATGGATAGCGATACCACACCAGTCATCGTGAAGGCGATTCGAACGCCACAGGGCAAGGAAGGTGGCGTCTTCGCCGACGTTCGAAGCGAAGACCTCTCGATCCCGCTCGTCAACACGATCCTCTCCGAGACGGGGGTAACCGGAGACGACATCGACGACCTCATGTGGGGCGTCGCCCAGCAACGCGGGGAACAGGACAACAACGTTGCCCGCGTCATCGCGCTCCTCTCGGACCTCGGCGAGGGCGTCCCGGCGACGAGCATTAACCGATGGTGTGCGTCCTCCATGCAGGCGCTCATCAGCGCGAGCGACGCGATTCGGGCGGGCCAGCGCCAAGCCATCATCGCCGGGGGCGTCGAGAACATGTCCCGCGTGCCCATGAGCGGCGGGTACGAGGGGCGGGGCATCCACCCGGAGATGGCCGAGAAGTACAACCTTCCCACGCTCCAGATGGGAATGACCGGCGAGAAGGTCGCCGAGGTGTACGAGGTGTCCCGCGAGGAACAGGACGAGTACGCGCTCCGAAGCCAGCAGCGCGCCGCCGAAGCGACAGACTCCGGCCGCTTCGACGACGAAATCGTCCCCATCGAAACCGAGGACGGACTGGTCGAGGAGGACGAAGGGATCCGACGCGGCACCAGCATGGAAGCCCTGCAGGGCCTCCCGAGCGTGTTCAAGGCGGACGGCACCGTGACGCCGGGCAACGCCTCCCAGATTTCCGACGGGGCGTCCGCCCTTCTCGTCACCAGCAAGGCGTTCGCGGACGAACACGACCTCGAAATCATGGCCACCGTCGGCGACAACAACGTCGCGGGCGTGGACCCGACCGTGATGGGAATCGGCCCCGTCCCGGCCACGAAGGGCCTGCTCGAACGGACGGGCGAGAGCATCGACGAGTTCGACCTCGTGGAACTGAACGAGGCCTTCGCCAGTCAGACGCTCTACAGCCAACGCGAACTCGGCGTCCCGGACGACAAGTTCAACGTCAACGGCGGCGCAATCGCCATCGGCCACCCGCTCGGTGCCTCTGGCGCACGTCTGCCCGTGACGCTCGTCCACGAGATGCAAAAGCGCGACGCGAAGAAAGGACTCGCCACGCTCTGTGTCGGCTTCGGACAGGGTGCGGCAATCACGCTGAAGCGCGAGTAATCGACGCGAATCCCCGATTCGCGGGCGACGAGTGACTGTCGAGGTGGGACACCTCGAAAGGAACGAGGAAGTCCTTTTGGTCGAGCTTTTACAGGGAACGAGGGAGCGGAGCGACCTCGTGACCGTCGTAAAGGGTCGTCGTGGCAGGGTGCGGCGATAACGCTGAAGCGCGAGTGAACTCACCGTCCGCTGAATTTTTCACTCTTCTTTCACGGATTCCGGGACAGAATAATTACGGAGCAGGTCGAGTTGCGGAATGTGTCTCGAAGTCGCCCCTCCACGGCCACGCTCGCGTGGCTCGTCCCGCCCCTCCTCGCCAGCCTCATCGTTTTCGCGGCGTACCTGCTGACCCATCCGTACCCCGCCGAGGGCGGCGGCCTGTATCTCGCGATGGCCGACGCGATTCGCGCTCACGGCTACCGCCTCCCGGCACGGGTCCCGCACTACACGCCGAACGGAATTCCGTTCGGCTACCCGCCGCTGGCCTTCTATCTCGTCGCGTTCATCCGCGACGGGTTCGGCGTCGGTCCGCTGACGCTGACCCGCTATCTTCCCGGTCTCGTCACCGTCCTGACCGTCGTTCCGGTCTACTTCCTCGGCCGCGAGGTGTTCGCCGGAACCCCGGATCGAAACCGGCGCGCAGGACTCGCGGCGCTCGTCGTCGCCGTCAGCCCCGCCGTGTTCAAATGGCACCTCTCGGCTGGTGGCATCGTCCGCGCCCCGGCGTTCCTGTTCACCGTGACGGGGCTGTACGTCGGGATTCGCCTGTTCCGGGAGAAACGACTCGTGTGGGCGGTTGCGGGAGCGGTCCTGTTCGGCCTGACCTGCCTCACACACCCCTCCTATCCCGTGTTCTTCGCCACGAGCTATTTCGTCTTCTTCCTCGTCTTCGACCGCTCGCTCGCGGGACTCGCTCGCGGCGCGCTCGTCGCGGCCGGTGGCCTGCTCCTCGCCCTGCCGTGGTGGTGGGGGGTCGTCTCGGTCCACGGAGTCGGCCTCTTCACCCGAACCGCTGGCTCGCGCCTCGGCATCGGGCAGGGGTTGTTCTGGTTCCCGTCGAAGTTCCTCTACGGCCGTCGCACGCGATTTCTGCCCGTCTGGCACGTCCTCACGCTCGTCGGCGTCGTCGCGCTCACGCTACGGAAGCGCTACTTCCTTCCGTTCTGGTTCGCCGCGACGGTGGTGATGTTCCCGAAGCCGCGGTTTCTCATGCTCATCGGCGCGCTCGTCGTTTCCGCGCTCGTGTTCGACTGGCTATCGACCGTCGCGGCGTCGCGGTCGGAAACCGACCGCGGCCGTCTCTCGGCCGACGGCGGGCGATTGGCGCGCGTTTCGCTCGTGCTCCTCCTGTTGCTTTCGGCCTACGGCGTGGCGACGGGCGGACTGTACGCCAGCAACTACGGGTCCATTCCGGCGCGTCCGCTGGATCGATTGCAGCAGGACCCCATGCCATCGTACATCGACGGGGACGACATGACGGCGATGCGGTGGGTGCGGGAACGGACGCCCGCCGACGCGACAGTGCTCGTTGCCGGGGACGCGGCCGAGTGGTTCCCGGTGTTCGCAGAGCGGACCGTCGTCGCCTCGCCGTGGGGGGCCGAGTGGCTCCCGCCCGACCGGCGCGAACGCCAGATCGACCTCTATCGTGAGAGTTCGACCTGCGCGTCGGCGAAGTGTCTCCGGAAACTGCTCGCCCGGGACGACGTATCGCCCGATTACGTCTACCTTACGCGGGAAGGGTCACGGAGTTGGATCGCCCGCGAGACGCTGACGACGGCACAGTGGCGGGGGATGTTGGGGAGGCTAAACGGATCGGCCGGAACGAGCGTCGTCTTTCGAAATCGGGACGTCGCGGTCGTGAAAGTCGAATCGTCTCGGGGATAGCGACCTCGGGGGTGACGGTGACGACTTCGGCTTCCGCTTTCACGTCGCCCGACCACTCATGCCCCGTGCCGTCCGCCTTCCCGTCAACCGACCACGCACGCTCCGTGCCGTCCGCCTTGTGACCGATGTCGAATTCGGGGAGGGCTTGTTTCTCCGACGAAGAGTTGTAAACAGACGAATATCTTTTTGCGCTCAGCTACCCAAGGTGTATCGTGCACAGGGCAGGGCGGGGGACTGGCAACGTTCGACGATGAGTATCGAACCATCGACGGGACCGGAGCCGATTTCGCGCGACACCGCGTTCGAAATCCTCACGAACCCACGGCGTCGGTACGCCCTCTCTTACCTCCGGTCGAAATCGGAGCAGGTCTCCATCGGCGAACTCGCCGAAGCGGTCGCCGCGTGGGAACAGGACACCAGCGTCGAACTCGTCTCCTCGAAGGAGCGAAAATCCGTCTACACGTCGTTGTACCAGACGCACCTGCCGAAGATGGCGGATGCGGGCATCATCGTCTACGACAGACAGCGCGGGCAGGTGCAACTCAGCGACACCGCGACCGAACTCGACAAGTTCGTCCACCCACCGTCGAGGGGTCGAAACTGGAGTCGATACTACCTCGCACTCGCCGTTCTCGGGGCGTTCACAATCCTCTGTAATTTCCTCGGAATGTATCCGTTCACCCTCGTGAACGTCCTCGTCTACGTCGGCCTGCTTCTCGGCGCGTTCGCCGTCCTCTCGGCCGTCAACCTCGAATTCGTTCGACGACGGCGTTAGGACTGACACATGGAGATGGTCTCCCTGACGGACTCCTTCCGCCCGAGGAACGTGACGTGGTCCCCTTTCTGGAGCGTGAACCCCTTGTTCGGGACCTGCGTTTCGCCGTCCCGTCCGACGAGCGCGATGAGGACGCCGTTCGGCATTTCGGCGTCCAACTCGTCGATGGTTTTACCGACCAGACTTTCGGCGGTGATCTCGATCTCCTGCACGTCGCCGCTCCGCCCGAGTTCCGTCATCCAGTTCGAGAGCGCCGGGCGTTCGATGACGTTGTCGATGGCCCACGCGGTGGCGAGCGACGAGGAAATCGTCCGGACCCCGAGGTCCTCGAAGGCGTCCACGTTGTCCGGGTTGTTCGCCCGGGCGATGATGGTCTCCACGTCGAACTTCGACTCGGCGAGTTGTGCGACCAGCAGGTTCACGTCGTCGTCGCCGGTGGCGGCGACGACGATTTTCGCATTTCCTGCCCCGGACGACCGGAGTACTTCTGTGTCCGTGCCGTCGCCGTCGTGGACGGTGTATCCCTCCTCGCGGGCGGTTTGCACTATCGTTTCGTCCTGCTCTATCAGCACGACGTTCTCTCCACGGTCTTCGAGGCGTGCGGCGAGCGACCGGCCCACCTTCCCGCCTCCGATGATGAGTACGCGCATTGGAATCACGTTCAGATATTCAGCGATAAATCGGGCGAACCCGCCTTCGAGCACGACGGTCACGACGATGACCAGGAAGACGGTGCCGATGAGCACCGTCGCCGCGTGCTCCGCGTTCGGAATCACGTCGGCCGAGTTACGGATGCGGAAGGCGAACAGGGTCGCGACGGACGCCGGGATGATGCCGCGCGGGCCGACGAAACTCATGAACAACTTCTCGTCCCGCGTGAACCGCCCGCCCGATGTCGAAATGAAGACGATGAGCGGCCGGATGACGAACATCACGACGAACACGACGATGGCCCCTCCGATCCCGAGCGCGAAGAGGTCTTTCGGCTTGAGTAAGGCCGCCAGCGTGATGAACACGAACGAGAGGACGACCAGCGTGATGTCCCCCTTGAACTCCTCGATCTTCTCCTCGTAGGGGAGGTCCGCGTTGCCGAGAAGGATACCGGCCGTCGCAACCGCCGCGATGCCGGACTCCCTGGCGACGATATCGGCGGCGGCGTAAGCGGTCAACGCGCCGACCAGCACCAACAATCGGGAGTTCTGCGGCGCGTTCCCCGGCGAGAGGTTGAGATGTCGGAGGATGTACCAGATTATCCCGGCGACGAGGATTCCGACGAGCATGCCGGTTCCGAGGCGGCGAACGAACGACGCGAAGAACTCGCCGACGTGGAACGTGTCCGATCCGGTGAGAACCAACACCTCGAACATCACGACGGCGAGAATCGCGGCCGTCACGTCGTTGGCGATTCCCTCGGTTTCGAGTGCGGCCGCGACCCTGTCCCTGACCGGGACGACCGACAGGATCGGCGTGATGACCGTCGGACCGGTCGCGACGAGCAACGACCCGATGAGTAGCGAGAGGTCCCACGGTTGATCGAGCGCGAACCGGATGACCGTCGCCGTCCCCAACAACGAGATGAGCGCGCCGACGGTGACGAGGCGAATCTGCGCCGACGGTGCCTCCCGTAGCTTGTTCACCTTCAGATGGAACGCTCCTTCGAAGACGATGATGGCCACGCTCAGTCCCACGATGGACGAGAGCGCGTCACCGAACGCCGACGGATTCAGCAGGTGTAACCCGACCGGTCCGAAGACGATCCCTGCCGCGATGAGAAACAACACGCTCGGCACTTGAAACCGATCCGCGAGCACCTGTGAGATGACACCGAGTCCGATGATGGCGGTGACTATGTACAGCAATTGCGCACTCGCGCCTCGGCACTCACTGCTGGCCCTCCATGTACCGGGTAGGAGAGGGTGGACAGTTATAAAATCAATGGAACAAACGCGCGACTGCACGGGGTGGGTCACGAATATTGGTGGGCGTTTGTTTCGATCTTCGGAATAAAACGCTCTGTTTGTCAAAAACACGCCCGACAGAGAAACGGCATTGGTGTTCGGTTTAGGGGGAACTGATATGAATCTAGCTGGAAACTGATTTGTTGTCGGCAATCGATAGCAGCGAACGGGGTCTCATGGGGAACGGACATTCGACGCGGCGAGCGGTGCTCGGGTTCGGTAGTGTAGCGGCCGGTGTCGGCATCGTTGGAGGGTTCGGACAACGACCCGAGAGCGACGCCGATTGCACGTCCGGCGACGACGGGACGACCGACGAAACGAACGCGCCGGTGGACGTTCGGGGGGCTATCTACTTCCCGTCGCGGGCGTTCAACACGTTCCAGATGTGGAACGGCTACGATTCGGACGTCATCGAGCGCGACCTCTGTTATGCGAGTCGTATCAACCTCAACGCGTTACGGGTGTGGTTGAGTTTCGAGGCGTGGCAACGGGAGCCGACGCGGTTCGGACTCCGACTGGAGCATTTCCTGACGACGGCGGCGGACCACGGGTTGCGGGTGCTGTTGGGCATCTTCGAGGGTATCGGGACGAATCCAAGCAACCACGCCCTGACGAACAGGGACCCGATCACCGCCCGTCCGGTGTTCTCGCCGTCGCGGAAGATCATGGAGCAGTCGAAACGGTGGCACCTTCCGCGGGAGTTCATCCGGTGGTTCATGGACCGCTACCGCGACGATTCTCGCCTGTTGGCCATCGAACTCATCAACGAACCGTGTTGGCGGCCGTGGAAGCTACAGTTCGCACAGGGGATGTTTCGGACGCTGTGGAACCAACGCGGACGGGTGCCGCTATCGGTCGGTTCGACGAACATCGAGAACAACGAGCAGTATCGAAAGTGGGGGAGCGAGGTGTTCCAGTGTCACAGCAACTTCGGGCGCACGAAGAAGAACTATCGGAACCTGTTGGAGCGTATCGACGCGGCCGAGCGTCGCTTCGGCCGCCCCATCTGGCTGTCCGAGTGGCAGTGTCTCAAGCCCCCGCGCAAGGGACAGGGAACCCATCCGCCGAACTACTCGTCGCTCGCGCCGTTGATTCGGCGGGCGGGCGTCGGGAACTTCTTCTGGTCGCTGATGGTCAAACCGGCCTATCAGGTGTACCGCAGGAGACAGGGATTGTTGAGCGGGATCTTCCACGAGGACGGCGCGGTCTGGAGTCTGGACGACGCGCGTGCCATCAAGGCCATGTCCGGCGACCCGTCGTTTTCGGGAGAGGAACGTCAGGAGTGGCCGGAGTGGGCGAAACCGGTCGAGCGGTCGCTGACCGACTAGATATCACGGATCGCTCGCTCGGCGGCGTCGAGCGCTTTCTCGCGGTCGAATTCCGCGACGATGGATTCCAGTTCTTCGGGCGAGGTGTCCGTGAGTTCGCGGGCGTGTTTCGTCATGTTCGGCAGCGCTCGAATGATGTTGTCGATGATCGGAACCGCGGCGGTTCGCGGCGAGCGCGAGAGCGGATTGAGGTCGATGACGATTTCGGTTTTGCCCATCTCCGCGAGCGCTTCGGCCCGGTCGCCGTCCTCCAGCGGAACGAGAACGACGTCCGCGTCGTAGATACCGTCCGCGTCCACCTTCCCGCGTTCGTGTTCCAAGCCCGGAATCCGGGCGTCGGCGGTGAGTCCCTTGACGTTCTCCGCGCCGTGCGCGCGCAGGTGGTCGGCGATGGCCCGCATGCGTTCTTCGGTTCGGCCGAACAGGTTGACCTCGATGTCCGCGCCGGTGGCCTCGGCGAGTTCGACGGTTTCCTTCGGAACGAGCGCCGCCACGTTGCCGTTCACGGAGAGCACGGCGTGGTCGGCGAGGAGCAACTGCGCCGCCGCCGCACGCTCCGCGTCGTCGGCGCTCGGGAGTGTCGCTTCGCCCAGCAGGTAATCGAACGCCTCGCCGCGCCCTTCGGCGATGAGGCCCTGCTTGCTCGTGACTCCCTTCTCGACGCCGTCCTCGATGCGGTGTCGCGTGAGAAGCGATTGCTGTCGCGGATGGTCCTCCGGAATCTCTACCTCGTGGCTCATGGTCGATATCGGAAACGGAGGGTCAAAACAGCCGTGATTTCCCGTTTCTGTGGGCGGTTCGATGCTCACTCGATGAGCGTCCGAGCGTGGTGGGTCCGGCACGCGTTCGCGTCGTAGCCCGCGTCGGAGAGTCCGGAGTCGAGCGCGAACACCGTCTTTCCGAGCATCGCCATCGACGCCCGTCCCCCTTCGTCGTGAACGTCCTCGATGACGTCCCGAACCTCGTCGGTGAGCAGTTCCGCCCGCTCGGCGAACTCGTTGGACTGTTCCATGAACGTCTCCATCGTCGGTTCGTTCACCAACGCGACGAGCGCCTCCACGCCCGCCTCCGAAAGCCGGGTCGTGCTCCCCGAGAGGACTTCCGCCGTCGAGAGTTCGCCCAGCGAGAGATACTCGATGTTGGCCCGCGTCGGGACCCCATCGAGGCGATTGTGCGCCGGTGCGCCCGGTTCGAGGCGGATGGGAATGCCGCCGCGGGCCTGTGCAACCACGTCACCGAGTCCGGTTCCGGCCTCGACTTCCGCCCGGTGTGCGATGGTGACGAGTTCGTTCTCCGAGCGGCCGCCGCCGAACACGTCGTTCGCGGCGAACGCCGTTCCGAGTGCGAGCGCACCCGAGATTCCGAATCCGGCCCCCAGTGGAAGCGTCGTCTCTGCCGAAATACGGGCCGTCAGGTCGAGGTCGTCCAACACTCGACGCCCGGATTCGACGGCGGCGAACTCGCCGTTCAGGTCTATACTCGTCTCCGCTGCCGGTTCGACGGTCACGGTGACGCCTTCCGAAAGTGTCAGCCCCGCCCCGCGAGACCCCGCTCGCTCGGGGTCGTCGTCCTCGTGGATGCTGAAGAACCCCGTGATATGGCCGGGAACGAACGCGCGACCAACCTCGTCGCTCATACCTCCCGGTTTCGGCCGACGGCGTATAACGGTTAAAATTCGTCCGCGTCGTCGCTCCCCGTCTCGTTCCCGTTCGGTCGGACCGTCTCGAAGTCGTCCACGGCGCGGGCCGCCAGTCGCGCCACGCGAAGGGGTTCGGGACGCCCCCCTTCGGGTGTGAACGCGCGCACGACTTCCGTGGCTTCGTCGGCATCCATTCCGACGTGGCGAACGAACACCGTTTCGCCGTCCACGGCGATTTCGCGGCGAGGTGGCTGTTTTCGATAGGTCTCCCGGCGTTGGTCGAGTTCGTCGCCCGAAAACTCCGACTCCAGCGATTCGAGCAGGCCGTCGCTCTCCTCGAAGGTGACGTCGATGACGGGGCGGTCGACGGCATCGTGGAGGCGGTGCATGTCCAGCACGTTGTACCACGCGAGGGCGATTCCACTGACCATGACATAGCGCACGTCCTCGCGGTCGAGGCGCTCCACGAGGTCGATTATCGAGTCCGTGAGGTCGGTACCGCCTACCGTACAGGTTCCAAAAACAAAGCCATCGGTCACCCGGCTTGCGCGGGTAACGACGCCAGCGAGCGTGCTGGTGTCGCGGCGATAGGACTCCGCGACACCGAGCGCTCGAACACCGGATTTCACGCTACTCTTCTTCGTCTTTCATCTCGTTGAGCCGGTTCAACAGCTCGTCGTTCGACGCACCGAACTCGAAGTCGACGCTTCCCTCGTGGTCGTGTTCAGACGTTTCGACGCCGCTGTCGTCGTCTAAGTCCGCGCTATACTCCTGGTTCTCTTGTTCAGATTCGTCGTAGCTCCCGAAGCCCATGCGTTGTATGGTTGGAGCTTCGAACACTAAAAACGCTCGCCGCCCGTCAGAATTTTGGTAGATGGGAGGAAACAGTCCCGTATGCAAGTCGTTAACGTCACTGCCGACGCCGAGACGTTCACCTGCAACGCCTATCTCGCGCTCGGCGACCGCCCGGTCCTCGTGGATGCCGGGACGATGGACGGCGTCGTGGACGTGCTCCACGACTACACGGACATGCTCGATGCGGTCGTCCTTACACATCAACACGGCGACCACGTCGGGGAACTCGACGCCGTACTGGACGAGTTCGACGCGGAACTCGCGGCCTACGGACCACACCCCCGCCGCGATCAGGCGATTGCGGACGGTGACACCGTCCAAATCGGCGACGAGGAGTTCGAAGCCATCCACACGCCCGGGCACGCCGACGACCACCTCTCCTTCGTGAGCGATTCGACCATCTTCAGCGGCGACGTCGTCGTGCACGACGACGGCGCGTTCGACTACGGCAGTTTCGGGCGCACCGACATGGCGGGCCAATCCCGCGAGGAACTCATCGAGAGCATCAGCGAAATCCTCGACCGGATGCCGGATTCCGTCGAGCACATGTACGCCGGGCACGGCGAGGAGTTCCACGGGGATGTACGCGATGTCGTCGAGACTGCGCTGGAGCGGGCGGAGAAGCGGGAGCCAAAGTACCCGGAATAACTTCGAAGACGCCGTTTCATTGCTGTGTGCTAACACGTTTCACGAGACCTTTTCTCGCCGGTACTCCAGTGTTCGAAGTATGCCCGGACCTACATTTCTACGTGGCGACCGGATCGAACTCAGAACGATAGAGGAGGACGACTTGGACTTCCTGCAGGGGACGATGAACGATCCGACCGTCCGCCGATACCTCGGTAGCCGCTCGCCCATCAACGGCGAGCAGGAACGGGAATGGTTCGAGGAGCGCGCCTCGGACACCGACGAGGATCACGTCCACCTGCTCATCTGTCGCGGCGAGGAAGTCATGGGGTCGATCAGTCTCTACCCGAAGGATTCGACCGGCGTGAACGCCGAAATCGGTATCTCCCTCGCGGAGGGGTTCTGGGGCAACGGCTACGGAACCGAGGCGGCCCGGCTCATCACCGACTTCGGGTTCCGCGAACGCCGTCACCACCGAGTTATAGCTCGGGTGTTCGAGGGCAACGTCGGTTCCGCTCGTATCTGGGAAAAGCTCGGCTTCCGCCACGAGGCGACCCACGTCGAATCCGCGTTCCTCGACGGCGAGTACGTGAACGTCGATTTCTTCGCCGTCCTCGAAGACGAGTGGTTCGGACGGGACGAGTAGCGATTCGTCTCCCCGTTCGACTCCAACGAAAAACCGCGAAACCGATTATGCGCTGCGCGCTTCCTTGCTCTTCGGGCGGAGCTTGCTGTAGCCGCATTTGCGGCATTTGTCCGCCTTCTGTGGGTTGCGTGCGTTACAGCGCATGCAAATCATCTTTTCGAGCGTTCGTTTCTCTGCTGCGTCGAAACTGGCCATACCGTGCGTTTTCGTCCGCGCGCGTTTAAACGTTATTGAGTTACCGCGTCGTTTCCGTCCGCATCGATTCCCCGCGTCGTCCCCGTTCGCCTCCGTCCGTTCTACTCCTCCCCGGCGTCCAGATATTCCTGCTGTACGGCCACTACTTCCGTCGAATCCTCGCAGTCGGCGTATCTGCGGAGCGGTTCCTCGTTCAGTTGGAGAAACGTCTCGCCCCATCTGAACTTCGAGAGGATTCGCTCGGCCTGCGCACGTTCGCCGAGGATACAGAGCCCCGCCGCGAACGCCTCCACGGTGTTCAACCGGAACGGTTTCCCGTAGTTGACGGGGTTCGCGGCGACGAGAAACGGCAGTGCACGGTGCAGTCCCGGCATCTCGAACAGCGCCCGCTCGGCGCTCTCCCACGAGCAGTCGAGGGCGACGAGCGTGTCCGTTTCGGCGCGGTCCGCGGGCGAGAGCGCCTGCTCCGCGTGCGGATTGAGCACGATGCCGTACGGCGTCGCCCGCGCGCTTCGGTGGAGTTCCGTGAGGTCGAACCGGGCGAGCTTCCGGGCCGTACACTTCTTCGGGTCGTCGTCACCCTCGTACCGGACGTGGAGGTTCACTGCCGAACGCTTGGCGTGGCTCGGTAAAAAGTGGCGCGAAGAAAGCCCCGCCGGGGTGTGACAGGCGGAGCGGGGCTGTATGGAAACAGTATCCTCTTGTCGTACCTGACCGGATTTCACCGGCGACTGAACCAGTGTACACGTACCGTAAAGGCATTTATATGACCCCTATTGTCCCGTCGTGTTTCTTCCGTCGTCTCCGGAGACAAACGTAGTTTCCGCCGAGGGGCTAAAGAGGGTCCTCCGCGTCTCCCCGCGTATGGACTCCGAAGTGGTCGTTCGCGCCTACTACGACGCCATCGACGCACACGACTACGAGACGTTCGCCGGACTGTTCGCGCCGGACGTGGTGCACTACCGCCCCGACCGCACCATCGAAGGCCGGGACACGCTCGTCTCGTTCATGCGTGACGACCGACCGAACAAGGAGACGAGCCACGAACTCTCCCGCATCGCCGAAAACGGCGGAACGACGGTTGCCGAGGGTCGGTTGCTCGACGCCGACGGTGACGTGCTGTTCGCCTTCGAAGACGACTTTTCGCTCACCGACGGCCAAATCACCGAAATCCGCACTCGAACTCGTTAATTCTCCATCTCTCCCGTGAAATATTCCGGAGCGACATGGAAACTGTAATTCCGCGATAGCTGTTTACATATCAACCCGGTCTTATTCGACATTTGGTATCCTGTTGCATACCGGATGGCATCATCACAAACGACGGACCGAGGCACGCGGAATAGACTCATGGGGACGATAGCGTTACTGGCTATCGTGCTGCTGATCGCGGCGGCGATCGGGCAGTATCGGTTGTTTTCGTATCTGGCCGCGCTGTTCATCGTGGCGAACTTCGGCGCGGCCGCCATCGAGCGAAACGACGGCGAATTCGACCTCGCGCCGTACACCGGGTTGGTAGCCGGTTTGGGCGTGGTTTTCGTCGTCGGGTTCACGGTGATCTGGTCGCAGTGGAACCCGGACGTGACCGAGTACACCTACGTTCTCGGACTTCCGGTTTCGACGCTGGCGTACTTCGTCTTCCTCTGGTTGCTTCCGATCCTCGGCGCGCTCTACTACGCGCTCGTCTTCCCGGAAATCGGGAACGACGACGCGGTAGACGACATCCTGGACGAGGCGCGACGGGTTCAACGACGGGAGCGATTCCCGTTGTCGGTCGCCAGCCCCGACCCCGATGGCGGTGTGGGTAACGCCGAGGGGACGCCGTCGGAGAACACGGCGTCCGGAACCCCACAGAGCGCGACCCAGGAGTCGCCGCAGGCCGAAGGAGGGAACCGGCGATGACGCCCCTTCCGATCCCGCTACAGGAGATTCCGGTCACCGACAGTCCGTACGTCCTCCTGTTCGGCGGGGTCTATCTGCTGATCGTGCTGGGAATCGGCGTTTGGGGGTACCTCCGAACGGAGAGCACCGAGGACTTCCTCATCACCGGAAAGAGCATCGGGACGTGGGTGCTCGCGTTGACGGCCTTCTCGGTCATTCAGTCCGGGTTCGGGTTCGTCGGCGGCCCCGAACTCGTCTACTCGTTCGGGACGACGGCGCTGTGGATTTTCTTCACGGCCCCGCTCGGGTTCATCATCACGTGGGTACTCCTCGCCAAGCGAATGCGCCTGTTGGCGGACATCCGCGACGTGTTGACGCTCGCGGACGGGATGTACGTCAGATACGAGAGCGCGTGGGTTCGCGGACTCACAGCAATCTCCGTCATCGTCGGCGTGATGGCGTACTTGGCGACGAACCTCGCCGCGCTCCAGTACGTCATGCGCGCCATCTTCGGCCTGTCGGTGATGTGGGGACTGCTCATCGGCGCGTTCATCCTCCTGCTCTACAGCATGCTCGGCGGCATGATCGCTGGCGTCTGGACCGACTTCGTGCAGGCGATCACGATGATCTTCGGATCGGTGTTCGTCTTCGCCTACGCGCTGTCGTTCGGCGGCGGGATGAGTTCGATTTCGCACAACCTCGCCACCGCCGACCCGGCGTTCATCTCGCCGTTCGGCGCGATGGGCGCACCGACCGCGACCATCTTCACGGCGCTCGGGTGGTGGATCCTGTTCTCGGTCGGCGCGGCCGGACAGCCACATCTGGTCACCAAGTTCTACATGAGCCGCAACCTCAAGATCCTGCGCTGGGGTGCGCCCATCGCGGCGGCGACGTACGCGATTTCGAGCCTCCTCGCGTTCTCGACCGGACTGTCGATGCGCGCGATGGTCGAAGCCGGTTCGACCGCCGCCCCGAAGAGCGCCTCCATCGTCGGCCCCGTCTTCGTCCTCAACCACACGCCCGGCGCGGTGGCCGGACTG
The DNA here is from genome assembly GCF_001625445.1 of Haladaptatus sp. R4. NCBI lineage: Archaea > Methanobacteriati > Methanobacteriota > Halobacteria > Halobacteriales > Haladaptataceae > Haladaptatus > Haladaptatus sp. R4. The sequence goes on from NZ_LWHG01000011.1 coordinate 800,528, forward strand.
ATCCTGGCGGCGCTGCTCGCGGCCATCATGAGCACGAGCGACTCGTTCCTCAACATCGGCGCGGCGGCGGTCTCCCGCGACATCCCGCGGGCGCTCGGCCGACCCATCGACGACGACAAGACGGAGCTTCGGGTGACGCAGGCCGCGCTGGCCGGTCTCACCGTCGCATCGACGCTCATCGTCTTCTACTCGCAGACGCTGGTCGGGATTCTCGGCACCATCGGCTGGGGGTTCTTCGCGGCGGCGTTCTTCGCCATCGCGGCCCTCGGCCTGAACTGGAAGGGCGCGACGAAGGAGGGTGCGATCGCCGCCATCCTCGGCGGGTTGGCAGTCAACCTGTTCTACAGCGCCGTGCCGCACATCGCCGATACCGCAGGGCTCTCGGGCGTCAGCGAGTTCATCGGGAGCCTCTACCCGTTCACCGAATCGTTCCCGGTCGGAACGGTGGCGCTGTTGGTCGCCATCGCACTGTTCGTCGGCGTCTCGCTGATAACGCAGGACAGACGGACCGTCCCGGAGGATATCGCCGTCCTGCTGGAGGGATAGAATGAGCATGACAGAGACACGAGACGGCGAGGACGAAACGCGTATCGCCCACCTCTCGGGGTGGTTCCGTCGGCGACCCACGTCGATGGAGTACTGGGAACTCCTCGTCACGGAGGAGCGTCTCGTCTGGTGCTTCGTCGGCGAGTCGTTCAAATCGATGCTGTTGCGGGCGGACACCGGCGAACGCGGTCGCGGCGAAATCGAGGATGCGACGCCGGACCGGGCGCTGTCGCTCGACGAGCGGAACTTCGCCGTTCCGCTCGACTCGCTGGAATCGGTTCGGCTACGAGACGGCACCCTGTTTCGGCGAGCGAAGTTGGTGGTGACGTGGAAAGAGAACGACGAGGCCGACTCGTACGAACTGTACGCGACGAAGACGGCCGATTCGCAGGTTGACGACGTCGAAGCGCTCGCGGACGACCCGCGACTCTCGCACGTCGATGTCGGCGTCGAGACGACGGACGGGTTGTTCTGATTTCGGTCGCGTTTCTGTTTTTCCGGTTACTTGCCGATCAGCGCGTCCTCGGAATCGACCTCGGGGAGGACACTGACGACGCGTTCGAGGAGTTTCCCCTCGGCACGTCGCAGGTTGTTCGAGGTCGCCGTCTTCGAGATATCGAACTCGTCGGCCAACATGCCGAGCGTCGCGCGCCGGGGTGTCTGAAAGTATCCCCCTTCGACGGCTTTCGTGAGCGTATCGCGCTCCGTTTCGGAGAGTTCCCGACAGCCGTCGATGACGTTTTTCGCCGCGCCGAGGTGCTGGATCACGTCGAGGTACTCCTCGAACGACGTGGCGTTTCGACTCTCGACGCGGACGTCGTTCCCGTCTTCCAACTCCGAGAGGGCGTTGTCCGTGTTGTCGGCGGTGTCGAACCCGACGCTCCACAGTTCGCTCCCGTCGCGGATCTGAAACGGCCCGGTGATGTAGCCGTCGTGTTCGCGGATCGTTCGCATCGCGTTCGTCTGGCCGATGAAGGACTTGATGACTGCCGTGTCACCCCGCCGCGAGAGCAGTTCGAACTCCAGCATTCGGTCGTGTTCCTGGAGCGCGCCGAGGCCGTTCGTCAGCGCCCCCCGGTCGTCCCCCTGCACGAGAATCCTCGTCTCCAACTTCTGCTTGGCGGTGTTGAAGTCCCAGTGCATGGTGTGAAACGAGACGTCCGTCTCGTCCGTCACGTCGATGTACGGACAGTCGTACTGCACCATGTCCATCGTTACCGAAATCATAATCCAACTCATCGTTCATTATGGAAATAGATGGCGGAACCCATCTTTTTTAAGTAATTCTACAATGAGAATGTAATCTCGGGAGGGTCTCCCCTATTTGTCGAGTTTCCCATGAAGGACTTTCGCCGCCGTGAGTATCGGGTCCCAGACGGGACCGAACGGCGGTGCGTACGCCAGATCGAGGTACTCGACCTCCTCGACGGTCAGTTCGGCGTGGAGCGCGGTCGCCGCTGTATTGATTCGCTGTGCGACCCCCTCGTGACCGACCATACTCGCGCCGAGGAGGCGACCGGACTCGCGGTCGGCGGTCAACCGAACCGTTATCGGCGACCCGCCGGGGTAGTAGTGTGCCCGTGATTCCTGCTCGATGACCTGCGAAACGGGGTCGAACCCGGCGGCTTCGGCTATCTCGTGGTCGATGATACCCGTCCGGGCGACTTCGAGTCGAACGCCTTCACGACCGCCGTCCCGACGATGTCCCCGACGGGTGTCGGTTCTCCCGTCACCGTTTGCCCGATTGCCCGTCCTGCCCGGTTCGCGGTCAACGCGAGCGGAACGTAGTCCGGCGACCCCGTCACGGCGTTGCGCGCTTCGGCGCAGTCGCCCGCCGCGAAGACGTGGTCGTCGTTCGTCCGTCCGTACTCGTCGGTCGCGATTGCACCCGTCTCGCCCGATTCGATCCCGTTCTCTTCCGCGAGTTCGGCGTTCGGTGCGATGCCGGTCGCCACCAGCACCACGTCCACCGGAACCTGTTCACCACCCGCTTCGATTCCGGTGACGCGACCGTCATCGCCGACGATGCGTTCGACCGTCGTGTCGAGGGAGAGGGAGACACCGTTCGATTCGAGGTGGTCTTCGACTTCCTCGGCGACGTCCGCCCCGAAGGGGGCGAGCACGTGCGGTAACATCTCGAAGACGGAGACGTCCAGACCACGGGCGTCGAACGCTTCGGCCATCTCCAGGCCGATGTAGCCGCCACCGATGATGCCGACGGCGGGGGACGTCGCGGCGAGGTACTCGTGCACCTGTGCCCCGTACCCTTCGCGGAATTCGTCGCCCGGTACTCCCGCCGCTGGCGCGAGGGCGCGTTTGACGGTCGCCGCCGACTCCATGCCGTGAAGCGTGAACACGCCGTCCAACTCCGCACCGTCGATGGGCGGGACGACCGCCCGCGCCCCGGTCGCGACGAGCAGGTCGTCGTACGACTGTTCGATCCGCTCACCGTCGTGGACGGCCGTGACCGTCATCCTGCTCCGGTCGATATCGACGACCTCGTGGTTCTGCCGCAGATCGATGCCGCGTTCCGCGACCGCCTCCGGAGTGAGCGTGACGAGGTCGTCCAACGACTCGATGTCGTCTTTCACGTAGTACGGAAGCCCACAGGCACCGTAAGAAACCCACTCCCCCTTCTCGAAGACGACGACTTCGAGGTCGGGGTCGTCCCGCTTTGCCTTGCTCGCGGCGCTCATTCCCGCAGCGTCACCACCGATGACGACGAACGTTTTCCCCATACGGGACACTTGGACGGTGACGGCTAAAACAGTATTGCACAAATCGAACAATACGAATTGGTCGAACGGCTCAGTCCCGCTCGCCCGATCCGAGGGCACTCTCGCCGACGGGGTCGTGACCCTCGATGACTTCCGTGCCGCCCATGTACGGGCGGAGCGCTTCGGGCACCGTGACGGTGCCGTCGTCGTTCTGGTAGTATTCGAGGATGGCGACCATCACGCGCGGGAGCGCGAGGCCCGAGGCGTTCAGCGTGTGGAGGTATTCGGCCGATTCGTGGCGCTCGGGCCGGTAGCGAAGCCCTGCCCGCCGCGCTTGGAAATCCTCGAAGTTCGACGCCGTCGAGACTTCGAGCCAGCGGCCGCCCGCTTCCGGTCCGTCTTCCATGTCGTCGCCGGGTGCCCACACTTCGAGGTCGATCTGTTTGGTCGCCTTGAAGCCGAGGTCGCCCGTACAGAGTTCGAGAACCCGATACGGGAGTTCGAGGCGTCGCAGGACCTCTTCGGCCTCGTCCAGGAGCGCATCGAGGCGGTCGTAGCTCGTTTCGGGTTCGACGAAGTTGACCATCTCGACCTTGTTGAACTGGTGGACGCGCACGATGCCGCGGGTCTCGGTTCCGTGCTCACCGGCTTCGCGCCGGAAGTTCGGCGTGTACGCCTGATGTTTCAGCGGCAGGTCGTCGCGCAGGAGGATGTCCCCGGCGTACATGTTCGTCACCGGAACCTCGGCGGTCGGGCAGAGCCAGAGGTCCTCGCCCTCGATCTTGTACGCGTCCTCGGCAAACTTCGGCAGTTGGCCCGTCCCCGTCATCGAGTCGCTGTTGATCGGGATCGGCGGGAAGATGTCCACGTACTCCTGTTCGCGGTGGACGTCCAGCATGAACTGCATGATGGCGTGTTCGAGCCGTGCGCCGTCGCCCTTCAGGAAGTAAAAACCGCTTCCGGTCGTCTTGGCCGCCCGCTCCTCGTCGATGATGTCGAGTTCCTCACCGAGGTCGTAGTGGGGCACCACGTCGGCGGGCAACTCGCGCAGGTTCTCGAACCCTTCCCGGCGGACCTCCACGTTGTCGTCCTCGTCGGCCCCGATGGGGACGCTTTCGTGCGGAACGTTCGGGATTTCGAGGCTTCGTTCTTCGAGTTCCTCCTCCAGTTCGCTCGCACGCTCCTCGATTTCCTCCAGATCCGCCTTCAGCGCACTCGAACGTTCGATGGCTTCCTGTGCTTCCTCCTCCTTGCCTTCCTGCTTGAGTTCGCCGATGCTGCGGCTGACCTCGTTTCGCTCGTGGCGGAGGTCGTCGCCCTGCGATTTGAGTTCACGCCACTCGGCGTCCAACTCCAGAAATCCGTCCAGATCAACGTCGTCACCTCGGTGTTCGAGACCCTCCCGTACTTCGTCCGGGTGTTCCCGAATGTACTTCCTGTCGAGCATTCCTGTCTCGGGTTTCAACACCCCTGCAAAAAACCGTGTCGCTATCGAGGGATACTGTGACACTGTCGGCGACGGGAGATATCGGATCGTTTCGATCCGTCGGCCCGGAAGGTAGTGCGAGTAACGACTACGCTATTTCCGAGAGACCACCCACAAGATCACGCCGAGTCCGACGAGCAGCAGTGCGTACGAACCGGCGGCGATTGCGGCGTCGGTCGTCGTCGCATACCCGTCCATCTGAAAGGTGATAACCTTCCGAACGAGCGCGATGAGTCCGGCGTACACGGTCGCCCGGACGACCCCGACTTCGCCCTCCGACTCGATGTAGGCGATGATCGTTCGATAAATCTCGGCGACGATGAACAACAGGAGGATCACGTCAATGAGTTCGAGCAGCGTTCGCGGATCGGTCGCACGTCCGGCACGGAGAAACGAGAAGGCGAGAAACCCGAAATCCAGGAGACCGACGACGAACAAGCCGACGAGCAGATAGGCGGCGACGAGTTCCGCGATGCGCATCACCGACTCCGAGTAGGCGACGGCCTCATCGATATCCATGTGGTCCGTGCGATTGCCACCACCGTAGAATTTCCGCCGAAACATCACTTCGTGGTGTAACCCTCCGCGGTATCGCCGACCCACGACGATCGTTCGGTCACACGATCGTTTTTACCGCCGCTCCGCGTAGTATCGCGCATGAACGACCCCGACATCACGCCCGCCGTCACCGCCGCCGCGGACGATATCTCCGAGATGGAGATCCGCGGGGCGGCGACCATCGCGGACGCGGCAGCGGCCGCCATCAGCGAGCAGGCGCAGGCCAGCGAGGCCGACACGCCGGACGCGTTTCGAGCGGAAATCCGGGCCGCCGCGCGACGACTCCACGAAACCCGACCGACCGCGGTGAGCCTTCCGAACGCGCTGCGCTACGTGTTGCACGGGATGAAAGGGGATACCGTCGAGGAACTGCGCGCGAGCGTCATGGCGACCGTTGAGGAGTTCCGATTGGACCTCGACCAGGCGCAGGACAACCTCGGTCAGATCGGCGCGAACCGCCTCCGCGACGGCGACACCATCATGACCCACTGCCACTCGACGGATGCGCTCTCCTGCGTGCGAAAGGCGTTGGACGACGGCAAGGAGATAAGCGCCATCGTCAAGGAGACCCGACCGCGAAAACAGGGTCACATCACCGCCCGCCAACTCCGGGACTGGGACGTTCCGGTCACGCTCATCGTGGACAACGCGGCCCGCCGGTATCTGGACGACACCGACCACGTCCTCGTCGGCGCGGACTCCATCGCCGCCGACGGGAGCGTCATCAACAAGATCGGAACCTCGGGGCTGGCCGTGAACGCCCGCGAACGCGCGTTCCGATCATGGTCGCGGCGCAAACCCTGAAGCTTCATCCGGGGACGATGACGGGCCACACCGTGGAAATCGAGATGCGCGACGAACGCGAGATTCTCCCCGACGTCGAGCGCGACGACGTGGGCAACGTCCGCGTCGAAAACCCCGCGTTCGACGTGACACCGCCGCGCTACGTGGACGCAATCGTGACCGAACGAGGACAGTTCCCGCCCGAGAGCATCGTGACGCTGATGCGGGAGATGTTCGGGGACCAACAGAAGGGTGAACCGTGGGACGAACGATAGCGGTGCCCAAGTCGTTAAGCCAGTAGAAACGAGATACGGGACAGTATCATGGCGGTCGTTGCCGAACTCACCCTGAAACCGTTCGACTTCCCGCTGGGAAAACTCCTCACCGCTGGCGCGCGGATCCACATCGAATTCGAACGAATCGTCCCCGTCGGACCGCGTGTCGTCCCGGTTTTCTGGGCGTGGGGGGACGATTTGCCCGATTTCGAAGAGCGAGTGCGGGCCGGGTCGTACGTCAACGACCTCACGGAACTCGACCGCGTCGACGACCGCGTCCTCTATCTCATGGACTGGGAGATTCCCGACGAAGCGTTCCTCGAAGGACTTCAGGAAACGAACGGCATCATCAGGTCCGCGGAGGGATACGACGGCGAGGATTGGTCGTTCGAACTGCTCTTTCCCTCGTACGATGATCTGTCCGAGTTCCACAACTACAGTCTAGAAAACGACATCGAGTACACCCTCGGGCGGATCTATACCCTTCGGGAGGCGGGGAAGAACCAGCTTTCCTTGTCGCTCACCGAGAACCAGCGGGAAGCGTTGCTCCTCGCGCTACAGCGCGGTTATTTCTCCACGCCGAGTCGTGTAACGCTCGATGAGTTGGCGGCGGAACTGGATATCAGCCAGCAGGCGCTCTCCGAGCGTATTCGACGCGGAAACGAATCGCTCCTCGAACAGACGCTCCTCGATCCCGAGAGCGACGACAAACGTGAATGACCTGTCACCTCCGCCTCCACTTATAAATGCCCAGTTCGAACAACCTTATTTTTGAATTTGGTGCGTCCAGTATCCCCCGAACGGATCCGAAATGGAGGAAACCAATTCTCACCGACGTCCCCCGCTTTCCATCGACGACATCCTGACGGTAATGGCCGACTCCCATCGCCGCAGGCTCCTCGGTCATTTGTCGTCCACGTCCGAGAACCGGAGTTCGGTCCCGGAACTCGTCGACGCCATCCGGTCGGAAGCTGACGGGGGCGCACAGTCAAAGGAGCGGATACGGCACCGACTGCTTCACGTTCACCTCCCGAAACTGAGCGAGCACGGACTCATCGAACACGACGAACGGTCGAACGAGGTGCGATACGTCGAGATCCCACCAGCGGAAACCTTCCTCGACGAAATACGGTCCGATTCCGACGGCGATTCCGTCGACGACGATTCCGTCGACGGCGGTTCTCCCGACGCCGACGCCGCCGATGCGGATACTTCCGGCGACGGTTCCATCGATGGGGACACGTAGCGGTTGCGCTCGATACCCGCCGTTAGCCGCTGTCGACGGACGAAACACGATTTAACGAATCGTCGATGTGAAAGTGGCACAGACCGCAAACCTTTCCACACCTCCGTTCGCGTGTCCGAGTATGGTACTGCCGGACGGGTTCGCACTCCCCCCATTGCTGTATCTTCTTCCGCTTCTGCTGGCGGTCGGTGCCGTTCTCTGGTTGCTCTGGGAGGCGGAGCCGACTATCGGGGAACGAACCGTCGTATCGCTCGCGCCGTGGATGGTCGTCGGCGCGGGATTCAATGCATTGCATCAACTCCCGAACTCCCCGGTTCCCGACGTCATCGATCCACTGTTCGGGACGCCGTCCGTCTATCTCACGACGTTCGTACTGGCGGGAATCGTTTGGCTACTCGCGATCCATCAACTTCGAACTCCCGTCCCGCGTGCGCTCGCGAGCGGCGGTTTGGTTGGCGTCGCACTCGTCCTGGTCGTCGCGCTGTGGTTCGGCATCGAACACGACAGCCTTCGACTGTTCTGGCCGTTCGTGGCGCTCGTCGTCGCGGTCATCCTGACGGGAATGCTCTGGGCCGCGACGCAGTTCTTCTATCCGGATGTCGCCATCATCACGGGTGCGGTCGGCGTCCTCACGCTGTTCGCACACGCCTTGGACGGCGTCTCGACGGCCGTCGGCATCGACGTTCTCGGGTTCGGGGAGCAGACGCCGCTCTCGCGGGCCATCCTCGAAATCGCCCATTCGATTCCCGCCGGGGATTCGCTCGGTGTCGGCTGGCTGTTCGTCCTCGTCAAACTCGCCATCGCCGAGTTCGTCGTCCTGCTGTTCGCGGATTACGTCGCCAGCGAACCGACCGAGGGCTATCTCCTGCTCGGCGTCGTCGCCGCCGTCGGACTTGGGCCGGGTGCACACAACCTCATCCTGTTCGCCATCACGGGCTAAGTCGTCGGGATTTTTTACTCCTGCCGAGGAACGTGAACGGTATGCCGTCCACGAACCGCGCCGGGGGAGTTCGCGTCGTAACTGCCGGACATATCAACTGGGATGTGACGCTCAGAGTGGACGCCTTACCCGAACCCGACGGAGAAGCGCGCATCACCTCACAACAGCGCTCCGGCGGCGGGAGCGCAGCGAACGTCGCGTCGCACTCTCTCGAATGGACGTTTCGACCGGCCTCGTCGGGAGCGTCGGTTCGGACGACAACGGTCTGCTGGTGCAGCGCGAACTCACGAGCGCGGGCGTCGATTGTACGCACGTCCTCGAAGTAGCGGGCATCGAGACCACGACGAAGTACCTGATCGTGGACGAAAGTGGCGAGGTGATGGTGCTCGGCAACGAGGGTGCAAACGAAACCATCGCACCGGACGACATCGAACCCGGGTACGTCCGTGCGGCCGACCACCTCCACCTGACCAGCCAACGACCGGACACGGCGGCGGAACTGGCACGAATCGCGACGGAGGCCGGGGTGACCGTCAGTTTCGACCCCGGCCGTCGCCTCGCCGAGCGGGACTTTTCGCGGGCGCTCGCCTACTCCGACATCGTCTTTCTGAACGACCGAGAGGCAGCGACGATTCTCGACCGTGATTTGGAACACCCCTCCTCGGAACTCCACGGGCGGGTCGTCGTGATCAAACACGGTCGGAACGGCGCGCGGGTCGACACGACCAATGGCGTCTACACCCACCCCGGATTCGGCGTCGAATCGGTGGATTCGACCGGCGCGGGCGACGCGTTCGCGGCGGGGTTCATCACCACCTTGCTCGATTCGGACGACTACGAACGGGCGCTGGAGTTCGCCAACGCCTGTGGCGCGCTCACGTCGATGGCCGCCGGGGCGCGAACGTCCCCGACGCGGGCCGACGTCGAGACGTTCTTCGACGAGCGGTTTTAAATCTCGTTCGGGCCGCCAGCGCTCTGTACCTGCCACCCGCCGCGAATTCCACAGGCTTCCCGCACCTCGTAGACGATTTCGGTTTCCGGTCCCATCCGCTCGCCGCCTTCCACGGACTCGACGCGGAGCGGGACGTCGAGTGTATCGCCACAACAGCCCACGTCGAGGAACTCCTCCCACACGTCGCCCGCTTGGACGTGATCCTTCGTCTTCCGGAGGTACGCGAGGAAATGCCTCGTTCCGATCTGAAATTGCCCCCAACTGCTCAGATCCTCGGGATACGAGACGACGACTCGGGTCGCCGATTCGCCCGTCTGCTGTGCGTTTTCTGTCGCCATAGTGATGTAGAGGAGCGCGAGACAATTATGCCTTCGTACGACTTTTTCCCTTTTACACTCCCGTTTCGCATGACTGTTTTGGCCGTAGTAATTAAGAAAGCTTATTCAGGGCCGTCCCGGACCCATCCGTTATGGTAGAGTTTCAAGTACCGGAGGTCGATTACACCCGGTACTCGAATCGGCAATTAGCGGGGGTTCCCCTCGCCATTCTCGTGCTGGCGTTGCTTGTCCTCGCCGGTTGGTACATGGCAACCGGCGCACCAGTGACGCCCGGCATCGATTTTACAGGCGGAACGGAAATGAGAATTCAGACGACCGCGTCCCAACATCACATCGAGACGTCGTTCGATTCTCAGGTCGCGTCGGTGACGCCGTCGGCATCGCAAAACAACGTGTACCTCGTTTCGTTCCAAAGTACTGATACGAACTCGCTGACGAATCAGGCACAGAGTAACGGATACGAGGTACTCTCGGTGCAGAGTACGTCCGCGAACTTCGGAGCGGGTGCCCAGCAGCTCGCGCTGTACGGTATCGTCGCGGCGTTCGTGGGGATGAGCATCATCGTCTTCCTGATGTTTCGCTCGTTCGTCCCCTCCATCGCCGTCGTCATCTCCGCGTTCGGCGACATCGTGATTCCGCTCGCGTTGATGGACGTGTTCGGCATCAAGCTTTCACTAGGTACCGTCGCCGCGCTCCTGATGCTCATCGGTTACAGCGTGGACTCGGATATCCTGCTCAACAATCACGTCCTCCGGCGCTCGGGTGACTTCTACGAGAGCACCTATCGCGCGATGCGGACCGGTGTGACGATGACTGTCACCTCGCTTGCCGCGATGGTCGTGATGACCCTCGTGTCCGCCTTCTTCCAAATCGGGCTTCTCACGTCCATCGGCGTGATTCTCGTGATGGGACTGGCGACCGACCTCATGAACACCTACATGCTCAACTTGAGCCTCCTTCGCTGGTACAAATACGAAGGGGTGGCGCGATGAGCATCCGCGACCATTGGCGTACCGGGTTGCTCCTCATCCTCCTGCTCGGGAGCGCGTTCGCGCTCTTCGTCCCGCAGGGTGGGAACAGTAACAGCCTTTCCGCAAACGCCACCTCTTCCGGTCCGACCAACCTGAAGTACGGGCTCGACCTGGCGGGTGGGACGCAAATCCGTGCGCCCGTCAACGGTGTCACCGCCGAACAGGTACACATCGCCAACGGAACGTCCCAAACCGACCTCCAGAAGAGCGTCGCCAGCAACATCAAGGGCGTCGGTCAGGCGGACGTGAAGTTCCGGGCCACGCAGTCTGCGACTGTCGGCACCATCGAGGTGTACTCGAAGAACGTCAAACCGGCACAGCTGAAATCCGCGCTCGACAGCGCGAACGTCGAGTACGGCACCGTTCGACAGGGTGTGACCGCACAGACGCGCTCGGAAATCGTCAAGGTGTTGAGCGACAAGATTTCGAAGGCCGGACTCGCCGGTGGCCGCGTCCAGCAGGTTACGGCCGCGAACGGCGACCACTACATCCAGATCGAGATGCCGAACGCGAACCAGTCCGAGATGCAGGAATTGGTCACCCACCGCGGTCAAGTGTCCATCGTCGCCCACTATCCGACGGACAACGGCACCGCGAACACGACGGTGATCACCAAACAGAACATCACCAACGTCGGGCCTGCACAACAGAGCCAACGGGACCAAACGTGGGGCGTCAGCGTCTCGCTCACCGACGGCGGTGCGAAGTACTTCTCCAAGGTGATGAAGGATCGCGGATTCACCAGTTCGAAGGGAACATTCTCCTGTAACTATCCCGGGCAGTCCCCGGACCAGGCGGGATACTGTCTCTACACGGAAACCGACGGGAAAATAGTGTCGGGCGTGAGTATGGGTGGTCTCGCAAGCTCCATCAACAACGGCGATTTCCAGAAGAATCCGACGTTTACGATTACGACCGGTCACAACGCCTCCGAGGCGCGGAAGATCCAGATCAACCTGCAGGCCGGTGCGCTCCCGGCCTCACTCGACACGCAGGCGGGTTCGACGACCTACCTCGCGCCGAGTCTGGCGAGCCAGTTCAAACTCTACTCGCTCCTCGCGGGTATCGCGGCGGTGCTGGCCGTCAGCGGCGTCGTCTTCATCCGCTACGGGAAGAAGGAGGTCGCCCTGCCGATGATCCTGACCGCCCTCTCCGAGGTGTTCATCCTGCTCGGCTTCGCTGCGGCGATCAGTTTGCCGCTCGACCTCTCGCACATCGCGGGATTCATCGCGGTCATCGGGACCGGGGTGGACGACCTCATCATCATCGCCGACGAGGTGATGAGCGAAGGAAAGGTCAGTTCCTCGCGCGTCTTCCAATCGCGCTTCCGCAAGGCGTTCTGGGTCATCGGGGCCGCCGCCGCGACGACCATCATCGCAATGAGTCCGCTGGCAGTCCTCTCGCTCGGTGACCTGCAAGGGTTCGCCCTCATCACCATCCTCGGCGTCCTCATCGGCGTGCTGGTGACGCGACCGGCGTACGGTGACATCCTGCGCTACCTGCTGACGGACCGATAAGCTGTCTAACTTCTCACCGTTTTCTTCGAATTTTGGTCGTGCTGTAGTAGTCGATCTCGACCGGCTCTCGGCTGTGTGAAGATAATATCTGTGATATAAACAAATACATTGATATAAATTTATATAAAATTAATCAATCTAGAAATAGAATTTATCTGTGTAGACTATCCATCTGAAGTTGCAATGTCTGATCGAGATACGAACGAGGACGTCAAACGGAGCGACGTGCTACGAGACGTCACAAAAACGGCGTCGGAGACGAAGACGAAACGACGGGGATTCCTCCGTTCCTCCGGTGGTATCGCCGCATCGCTCGCTGCACTTCCCTTGGTTTCGAGGGTCACTTCCGCAGCCGAGCCGCAATCGGCCGAGGAGCGGCTTCACGAGCTTGCAAAGAAGCACGAGTCGCCCGAAGTCGCCCGCAAAGCGGTCGAAGAGACGGGAGGAGAACTGCTACGTGCGCTTTCGACCCGTGGACTGCTGGCGGATGCCGACGTGAACTCGCTCGGTATCGAGGAAATCCTCCCCCATCAAGACAGCAGTAAGGTGGACGACGGCGTCATCGTTCTCGCGTACGACCACAAAGGGACGCTGACGACGCAAGTGCAGATAATCAAGCGACTCGCGGATAGCAGGCTCCGTATCATGGTGGAACCACAACTCGACCGCAGTTTTGCGCTGGTCGAACCCGACGCCGACGAAGAGTCAGCCACGGTTATCACGACGAACGACGACGGGGTGACTGTTCAGCGAAACTGCGATACGAGCTGGTACGGCGGCTGTAACCACAACCCGTCAGATGACTGTGGTTGTACGGAAAACAGCATGTGTGGATGTTATCAGACCGAAGTCAGATGCTGTCAGACCCTCGGTTGCTCGATAACCGGGTACAAATACGGAAACTGTGTTACGACGCCGAGCGGCTGTTGCACGCACGAGGGTTGTGAGTCCTTCTGCTAACGAACTCGGTTACCGCTGACGAAGCCTTTTTTCGAAAACGAGTGGCCGTATTCCGTCACCCAATGTAATCATCTCCTGTGGCCACCGTAGGTACCGTCTACTCCCGAAACGATGCGTCCCTTATAACCACCACAGCGTGGAATCGGGGACGATGTTGGAATACCTCCAGCACGGCAGACGACGGGTCGCCGTGGAGATGGAGCGGTTGCGCCTGCGGCCGGACGCCCAGCCACGGGACACGGCACGTGCGGTGCGGTCGCTCCCGCCAGAACCGGCGGTTCTGTTTCTCTGCCTCGGAAACATCTGTCGCAGTCCGCTCGCCGAGCGATATCTTCGTGAGCGACTGCAGACGTCGGCGTTCGATTGCTCGACCGTTCGCTCGGCCGGATTCATCGAAAAGGAAGGCCGGTCGAGTCCCGACGCGGCGGTCGCCGCCGCAGGAGAACTCGGCGTCGATTTGTCCGATCACCGTTCGCAGTGCGTGGACGAGACCATGTTGCGCGAGAGCGACCTCGTCCTGCTCATGGACGCGTGGAACTACTGGTATCTGAAACGCGACTACCCCGACGCGCTCGGGAAGGCCTACTTCGCGCGGTCGTTCGACGCCTCCCCGGAGTTCGAAATCGAGGACCCGTACGACGCCGACAGAGCCACGTTTCGGCGGGTGTACGGCGAAGTCACGGGAGCGGTGGATGCGTTTCTGGCGACCGTCGAAGACGGTGAAAGCGAGGTGAGTGAGAACGACGTGGTGAACGGGAACGTCGCGGGGGAGGAAACGCGGGCGGAGGACCGGAGCGCATGAGCGTCGTCGTCCCGGCCATCGCGGCGGGAAGTAGCCTCGCGTGCATCCGTTCGCTCGGCCGGAAGGGAATCCCCGTCATCGCGGCCTCCGAATCCCCCGAATCTCCCGCGTTCGCGTCGAAGTACGTCGACGAACGCGCGTCCCTTCCCGCACCGATCGACGGCATCGAGGGGTATCGGGACGGACTGCTGTCGCTCGCGGAACGGCCCGACGTGGAGACCATCGTTCCGCTCCGGGAACCCGAGAGCTACGTCCTCTCGAAATATCGGGAGCGATTCGCGGAGCACGTCGGCACGCCGTGGCCCGACTTCGAGACGATGGAGTCCGCCCGCGACAGGAATCAGTTGTTTCAGCGGGCAGAGGAGGTCGGGATTCCGATTCCGGAGACGAAACTCCTCACGGAGTGGGACGACTGGCGCGACGACACGGTCGTGAAATCCCGGTACACCGTGCTCGTCCGCGACAACCGAACGCAGTATCCGGGCGTGCGGTTCGTCTCCGGCGATCCGGACGAACTCGATACCCCCGACGAGGACCGCCTGATCGCCGAGATGGGCCACGTCCCAATCGTCCAGGAGTGCATCCCCGACGGGACGGAGTACGGCTTTTTCGCCCTCTTCGACCACGGCGAACCGGTCGTCACCTTCCAGCACCAACGAATCCGGAGTTACACCTACTCCGGCGGCGCGAGCGTCTTTCGGCGGGCCGTGTCGATCCCCACGCTTCACGAACAGGGCGTTCGGCTCCTGTCGGCGCTCGACTGGCACGGCCCCGCGATGGTCGAGTTCCGTCACGACCCGCGCGACGGCGGGTTCAAGCTACTCGAAGTGAACCCGCGCTTCTGGGGATCGCTACAACTCGGGGTCCACGCGGGCGTGGACTTCCCGTATCGCTACTATCAACTCGCGAACGGGGTTCGAAAACCGGATTACGGCTACACGGTCGGCACGGGGAGCCACATCCTTCGGGGCGAACTCGTCTACCTCGTCAGCCTGCTGCGCGACGATTACGACCACGTCGAACGCCCGTCGGTTCCCAGCGCCGTCGCTCGCGTCCTGTTCTCACTGGCCACTGACCCGAACTTCGATTACTTCTCCTGGGACGATCCGGGACCGTTCCGGCGAGACCTGACGAACCTCGTCGGCGAGTACGCGCCCTCGAAATCCGCGCCGCTCAAACGTGCCGTGTCGGCGCTGGTCGGCAAATGACCGTCGAAAATCAGAACTGATCGAGTCCCGACTGTTCCCGGGCGGCCAGCACGTCCTTGCTCGTCCGCCACGAGGTTCGGGCACAGCCTGGTAGTTCGCCGTTGGCTTCGACGTACTCGCGCAGGAATTCTCGGGTGTTGGGGTCGCTCGGATAGCCGCTGCCGACCCCGCCGTGTTTCTCGGCGAGTCGCGCGACGTGCGCGTCTCGCTCGACCTTGGCGACGATGCTCGCCGCACCGACGATGGCGTGGGTTTCGTCCGCCCCGTGCTCCGCCTCGATTTCGACCGTACCCTCGATACCTCCCCGCTCCTCGACACCCGCCGTAACCCGCCGGGCGAACCGCGCTTCGCTGGTGTCACAGGCGTCCACGATTCCGCGCGCGCAGTTTCCGTTTCCGTCGGCGGCGACCCGCGAAATCGCCTCGACGTGCGCCGCGACGGTCAGCGTGTTCATGTCTGTCTCGGGGTCGTCGATCCGCTCCGTCGTGATCTCGGCGACGCCGACCGAGATGGATTCGTCCGCGCGAATCGCCGCCGCGAGCGCCTCCCGGCGCTCCGGCGGGAGGTTCTTCGAGTCGTCCATACCGTCGGGGAGGGCCGCGGGGTCGTCAACCGCGACCGCAGCGGCGAACATCGACCCCAACACCGGCCCGCGCCCCGCTTCGTCTACACCGAACACGACCGGACGATGGGAGTGGGACACCATGGTCGTTTCTGATTCACCGACGGAAGGGATGTGATTTTTACAATCGTTTTTGGTGTGGTTACTAAGAAGATGAGTTGCGATTGTTGAGTGCCAGGCTCCGAAAGTCTTCACCTGTTCGCTTCGAGAGACTACCACTTATTCTCAGACCACAGTTACCGAGCCGCATGAATACCGCACCGCTACTGCACCGCGAGCCTCCCCAGCCTCCTCGCTCCCTATGGTCGCTCGTCCACCGTCGGAGACACGCTCCGACGAGCCATTCTTCGCGGTGCTCACGAAGACCTCGCGCGCCATGCGGTTGGCCAGTAGCGCCCAGCTCGTCCAGCGGATGGCGCGCGCTGACGAACAGCGCGACCAGCGGTCGGTTGCGCTGTTCCGGAATTTGTCGTGCGAGGGATGACGAGCGTGAGCGAGGAGTCGGTTGGGGAGGCGTGTGGCGTGGTGGCGGTGCCGTCGGGGTGGGACTGAAAGGGGTCGTCGCTCGCGTTTACCGTGGTCGCTTGCACGGGCCAGTATTTTGGCCGTGCGGTGTCCTCGTGAACGAAGCGAACGAGGGCTTGGAAGAGCTTCGCTCTTCCAGCGCGGAGAGGCCAAAATATCCCGTGCAACGACCACGAGCGGGCGGGGGCTTTCGAGGTAGTTTTCCCAGTAACTGCAGTCGCTAAGCCATCAAACACCTCTTTGTGTAGCGGGCGGGGGATTCAACGACTGCCCCTCAGCAACTAGAATCGCAACAGAGTCAAAATGAGGACCGTCAGTCGGATTCGATGGGTCGGATACTCCCTCCTCGTGGATTACTCCTTCAAGTAGTCGTCGTGGCCGAATATCTCGTCCTCGCCCTCGACGGCGACGACGTCCAGTGCCGTGACTTCCGCGTCGACGCCCAGTAGTCCAGCCAGACTCGGCTCTGTTCGCCCTTCGTCGCCGCTGACGAGTTCCTTGATGTAGAGGCCGCCCTCGCCGTGGATTTCGACTTCGCCGTGACGCTCGTCGTCCATGTGTCCCTCGATACTGTAGACTTCGCGGACGCGCGTGAGGTTGGCCCGGCGGTGGTCCACCCGGTTCGGGGTGAACTGATCGACCGTCGCGCCGTCCAGTTCCTCGATGGCGGCCGCGAGGTCCTCCTCCGTGACGGCCTCGTCGAACTCCACCTGTGCGCGGTAGGTCTTGCTCGCATCCAATCCCTTCACGCGCTCGACCATGTCGTGCGTGGCGAGGGTGAGCGTATCGACTTCGGCCTTTCCGTCCGCGAACTCGTTGATCTCCGCTTCGAGTTCGTCGGTGTCGGGTCGCCGCCGTCGCGGTTTCTTGACTTCGATGGCGAACGGGCGTCCCGTCCCGAGCATCAAGGCGTCCACGTCCTCGCGGCCCGCGCCGTGGAAGATGGCCTCCTCGCCGTCCATCGCCTCCAGCACGGGCGGCGTCGTCAGTTGCTCGACGCTCTCGTCGTAGAGGAAACCGCTGCCGCCGCAGTAGTCACAGGATTCCTCGCCGCCGCCCTCGGCTAGTTGCTTGCCCGACCCGCCGCACTCGCGGCAGGGCCATTTCGTCTGGGGGATGTCCCGTTCCAGCTTTCGATAGCGGCCGAAGACGAAGGCGGGGTTCACCTGCACGTCCACGTCGCCGCGTTCGAGGTTCAGGAGCGCCAGCACGTCCGGGCGGTCGAAATCGACTTCGGTGTCGGTGAGTCGTCCGACGCGCTTGCCGACCTCGCGGTTGAATTCGGACTTGAACAGTTCACCGGTATCCTCGGGCAACTCGGCCAATTCGCGGAGCAGGATTTCGTTTTCCTCCACGAGCGGTGGTGCCCGCGTTCCGACCTGATACGTCTCGAATTCGACGTCAGCGAGGGCCTCCGCGACCTGTTCCGCGTACGCATCGAACTCGTCGATGAGTCCTTCACAGACCCAACACTCCTCGTCGGGTTCCTCGAAATCCTCGTCGTCCTCCAGTGCGACCGCAACCCGGAGGGAGTGGCCACGTTCGGTGTTCGTCAGCCCGAAACTTCGGTCGGCGAACTGGCGACCGAGACAGGCATCACACACCGGATCCTCCGCGATGACCCGCCGCGCCGCCGAAAGTACGTCCATGTCTCATCCGTGGGAGTCACGCGGTAAACCGGTTTCCGATTGCGTCGAAAGAAGAAGGGAAAATCAGTCGCGAGTGAGCGTTATCGAGTCGGTATCCGTGAGGCCGTCGTCGTCGGTGACCCGGACCCTGATGGTCCGCTGATCGCAGAAGTCCGTGTGGACCGTGACGTTCTGGCCGGTGGTCTCGTACGCTCCGTCGCCGTCGAGGTCCCACTCGTAGCTGATGATTTCGTCGCTATCGGCCGTCGATGCGTTCGCGTGGAGCGTCACGGTGCGGTTCCCGTGGAACGTCCGGTTTGCCGCGTTCTTCGGCGACGTCTCGATGATGACGTTCGGGGCGTCCATCTCGTCTCCGGCGACTTGATGGTCGAGCGACGGCCTGTGGTCGCTCGATTCGAGGACGTGCAGTTCGCTCTCCTCCGATAGCACGCCGAGCCACTCGTGAACGGTCACGTAGAGTTTCCCGTCGGCAACGACAGGTGCGTACGGGACGAGGGGGCTCGACTCGCTAACCGAGTAGTTCCACTGTTCCTGGCCGGTGCTCGCATCGAGGGAGTAGATGGCGGGCGACGCCGGTCTGTCGCTGTGTCTGGTGAAATGGCGTCCGCCGACGTACACCGAGTCGTTGGTGGCCGTCGGTGCCGACAGATGGTCCGCCGCCGTGTCGTACGTCCACTGCTCGTCGCCAGTTGCGGCGTCGAGGGCGTACACAGTCCCGTGACCGTCTCCACGGGTGCTGACGTACACGGTATCGTTTCTGACCGCCGGTTCGGATATCTCGTCCCTCTCGGTGCTATCGGCGCGTGCCACCGAGTGGGTCCAGACGACGCTTCCGTCGTCGGTCGAGAGCGCGTAAACGGGTTGTGTGTCACCGTCGGTTTCGGCGGTGAGGAAGATGCGGTCGCTCGTCACGGCGCTGTCGAAGCCCTCGGTCGCATGGGGATTCGACACGTTCCACTTCGGCGCTCCGCTCGACGCGTCCATCGCCGACACAGTCGTGCCGTTCTGTGCGTACGCGGTCCCGTTCACGACGCCGATTATTCGCTGGCCGTACGCGGACCAAAGCTCGTCGCCCGTCTCCGCGTCGTAGGCCGTGTTTGCGACGTAGACGACGCCGTCGGCGACTATCGGACTCGCTTGGGCGGAGTTGTTGACGCGCCACTGGACTTCGCCGGTCGCGGCGTCGAGGGCGTACAGACCGCCGTTGTGGTCGTAATCATCGGCGTGCGTGCCGCGCGTTTGGACGTACACGGTCCCGTTGTCGACGGCGGGCGCGCCGGTCGCCGCACCGACCGTCGTGCTCTTCCAGCGTTGGTCGCCGGTCTCCGCGTCGTACGCGACGACGTATCCCTCGGCGGCAGTTCGGCGTTGGTCGTTATCGATACGTACGCCGTTCCGTTCACGACGGCCGCCCCCGAGTCGGCACGCGCACCGAACTGTGTGCTCCAGTCCTCGGTCGCGTACGGGGCCGGACCCGTATCGTTCGTCGCACCGGTTCGTCCCGAATCGGCGCGGTCGGACGCCCAACCGTCGTCCGCAGACGTCTGTGACTGCGGTGCCGTCGCCGCGACGAACGATATCGACGAGACGACGACGAGGAGGGCGAGTACTAATCCGACTCGTGCCCGATTTCGTTTCATCGCTCACTTCCGTTGTTAGCTACTGTCATGGTTTCCTTCGGATCTGTGAACGTCAATCTCGAATCACTCGACTGACGTACCATCAGATACCGAAACATGTCTCCTTACTATATGGTTATTAACCGAAATAATGAAGAATGAGTTTCGTTTCGGAGTGGAATTAACTGTCTGTTATCGGAACTGGATTCGGTAGCCGGTAGTCGTTCGATTACGACGCGCAGTCCCCGGGACATCGCGTCCACGACTTCGAGCGCCACCGCCGTCTTCCCCCCGCTATCCCCCCTCCAATTAGTGTGAGGAGTTTGACAAGGTTGTCCCATGGGAACCCCTCCCGCGAAAGATTTATTCGATGCGCGTTTGGAATGCAACGTCGTGTTGGCAGTATTGTACGTTGTGCATATGGGGAACCGAAGGGGCTATATGCATGCTAACGCAGTGTGACGATATGCCTTCCGAGCCGCCGTTTATCTCTGTTATCATTCCGGTCTACAACGACCCGAGGGGCATTCGCATGACGCTCGATGCCGTCATCGACCAGACGTATCCAAAAGCGGCGTACGAAGTGTTGGCTGTGGATAACGGCTCCACGGACGACACGCAGGATGTCATCAGGAGTTACGAAGAGCAGTATCCCGATCTCGTACAGTTGCTCGTCGAAGACGAGGTGCAGGGTCCCGCCGCGGCCCGTAACACGGGCGTCGCCGAGTCCGAGGGATCGATCCTCGCGTTCATCGACGCCGACATGACCGTCGAGGAAACGTGGCTCGAACACGCCATCGCGTCCATGGAATCCAACGATTGGGACTACATGGGTTGTAACGTCGAAATCTACGTCGAAGACGGAAAGGACACCCTCACCGCGAAGTACAACCAGATTTTCGGCTTCCCCATCCAGAAGTACATCGAGGAACAGCAGTTCTCGGGGACGGGCTGTCTATTTACCCGACGTGAAGTGTTCGACGAAGTCGGCAACTTCGACGAGCGTCTGTTCTCCGGCGAGGACCAGGAGTTCGGCAACCGGGTGTACGACGCCGGGTTCGGTCAGCACTACCAGCCCGCGATCACGATGTATCACCCCGCTCGCTCGTCTCTCACGTCCCTCCTGAAAAAGCACTTCCGACTGGGTCGTGGCCGAGCACAGATGCAACGCTACCATCCGAGCCGCGTCAAGAAGCCGAGCGTTCTCAACCCGCGAAACTATCTCCCCCCACATCCGATTCGATTCTACAAGAGCGTGACAGAGGTGGCGACGCTGACGTGGACCGAAGTGATTCTCCTGTTTTTCATCGCCTATATGAAGCGGCTCACCTCGACTGCGGGCTGGGCCTACGAACACTTCGGCGAGGGCGACTGATCGCGCCCGCGTTCAGAAGCGACTTACACCCCCCGAGACGACTATCCGTATGCGACAGTTCATCGTTCTCGGTCACGACGCCCCGACGACGCCCGACTTCTCGCTGGACGACTTGGCGGGCGCCGCAGGGCGACTCGACGCCCTCTGTCGGTGTGTCAACAGCGCGTTTTTCCTCTCGCACGACTTTCGAAGCGACGTTCGATGCTTCCTCGTCCTCCAGGACGAGCTGACGATTCGCTTCGAGGGGAGCGAACTCCGCCGACTCAACCCCGACGAGCGAAGCACGGCGGCGCTCGTTCGCAAAGCGCTGGAGGCGAAGGGGGAAGCCATCGGCCACATGGAAGCCGAGAGCACGCCCGGCGTGTTCATCTCGAAGCGCGACTTCGAAACCATCCTCTCCGAGGCGAGTCGGAATTCCACCGTCGTCGAACTCCACGAAGAGGGGACGCCCGTCGTCGACCTCGAACCGCCGGAGAACCCGCTGTTCGTGCTCTCTGATCACGGCGACTTCACGGACGAGGAGGCGGAACTGCTGGCCAACGAGTCCGACGAACGGGTTCGACTCGGTCCGGAACTCCTCCACGGGGACCACGCGATGACGGTCGCACACAACTATCTCGACACGCGGGGGTACACGGAATACTGACCATGCGGGTCAGCGTCATCGGCGGCGGAACCGTCACCGAGACGGAAGCGGAACTGGCGACGGAAGTCGGCCGATTGCTCGCCGAGCGGGACCACACCGTCGTCTGTGGCGGTCTCGGCGGCGTCATGGAGGCCGCCTGTCGCGGCGCACAGGGTGCGGATGGACGGACGGTCGGAATCCTGCCGGGGACCGACCGCGACGCGGCGAATCCGTACGTTGACGTGGCCATCGCGACCGGACTGGGTCACGGACGGAACCCTCTCGTCGTGATGAACGGCGATGCGGTCATCGCCATCGACGGCGGGTCGGGGACGCTCTCCGAACTCGGTTTCGCGGGCGTGTTCGACCGTCCGACCGCCGGGTTGACGACCCACGACGTGCCGAACGTTCACCCGGTCGATACCCCCACGGAGGCCGTCGAATACGTCGAGGACGAAGCGGCGGAGATATCCTGACTTCGGAAGCGTTAAAGGTACCCCTCGCCATCTTCAGAATGCGGGCCGGTGGGGTAGCCTGGTATCCTTCGGCCTTCGGGTGGCCGTAACCGCGA
Source organism: Haladaptatus sp. R4 (assembly GCF_001625445.1). NCBI lineage: Archaea > Methanobacteriati > Methanobacteriota > Halobacteria > Halobacteriales > Haladaptataceae > Haladaptatus > Haladaptatus sp. R4. The sequence goes on from NZ_LWHG01000011.1 coordinate 822,873, forward strand.
TTCGAATTCGCGCCGGCCCATTCTTATCCCCACACTCAACGCCGACGAGCGGAGCATTTCGCATACGCTTACGATACACGAGTTCCGCCGAACCGTGTGCTACCGTTTCGACGCTCGAATACACACGAACGTCGGTCGCTTCAGCCGTTTCTCGTACGACCCCGGCTTTTTCTCCTCGAACGTCGCCGTCGGAGTGGGTTCGACCAGTTCGTCCAGTCGAAAGCCGGTTTCGAGGAGAGGATCGATGATTTCCGAAAACGGTCGGTGATAGAACGGGACGTCGACGTCTCCACCACTACTCGTCCACGTCATTTGCTCCCGTTCGGTTTCGAAGTAGTTCACGCCCTCGTACGCGAGGTAGTCGTCGAGCGGATGATGGGCTGAAAATGCGAGGAACCTCCCGGTCGGAGGAGGCGGGAAAACTCCGCGAACGGTCGCCGCCAGTCCTCCACGTAATGGAGCGAGAGACCGCTGACGACGCCGTCGAACGCGTCGTCGTCCGCGACGTCGAGCGGCCGTTCCATGTCCCCTCGGAGAACGGTCGCTCGGTCACCGATGCGCTCTCTCGCCCCGTCGACCATCTTCTCACTCGTATCGAAAGCGACGACGTCCGCTCCGTGGTCGAGCAACCACTCCGAGTATCGTCCGTAGCCACACCCCGCATCGAGGATTCGTTTTCCCTCCACCTCCGGAACGAGGTCTACCATCGCGGGAAATTCCAAATCCGAACAGTAGGGGTCGTCTTCGTGTTCCCTGTACGCTTCCGCCAGTTCGTCGTAGGCGTCCTCCGCGATGGGCCTGTCGTCGGGTGACATGGACACGATTGTCTGTCGGTTCCCATGGTAACTGTTCCGATTCATATTCATTCGTGTTCACATGTCGTCGAACGACACCGACGAGCGGAACGGTTCGACCCACCGAGTCACCACCGTTATCCCCCTCCCATCCCTAGCTCCATCAACATGACCGAGGGAGTCGATTTCGACGTCGCAAGTGCAGAGGAGATCGCGGGACAGCGGGACGAAGTCGTCGCCGCGGTCACGGACCACGCGGGCACGGTCGCGCGCGAACTCGCGTTGCTTCAGGGAGGGGACTACGGCCAAGAGACGTTCAAGACGAACGCCGGGAAGTGGACGCTGAAGTACGAAGCGGGTACGGTCCAGTACCTTCGATTCAAAGGGAAAGCGGGCGGCGAAACCTACGTCGTCTCGTCCCAGCAACCGCCGGACCCGGACGAACTCGCCACGGCGATGCGGGACTACGACGCGTTCGTCCGGGCGTACAACGATTTCGTTCGATCGAAGGAAGGCGTGCTGGACGACGTGGAAATCGACTTTCCCGCGGTCGAATCCACCGACACGGTCGTCTCCGAACGGGACCGCGTCGTCGGACGGATTCGGGAAGTGGCGGACGTGATGGCCGGTGAACTCCACCGTTACGACGGGGTGGACTACGGGACGTTCACGGCCCGCGTCAACGGCAAGCGCTGGGAGTTGAAACGCGAGGAGAGCAGAGCGTCGTACCTTCGCGTCGGCGGTCAGGGCGGCACGTATCTCGTCTCGCAGTACGAACCGCCCTCCGCGCCGGACGTGCGTGAACTGGCCGACGACTTCCGTGATTTCGTCGCGGAGTTCAACGAGTACGTGGACGAGTTGGAAGCCGACCTCGGGCACGTCACCCTCTAACCCGTTTTACACCGCTTCCCCAAGGGACAAAGTCGTCCGCGACGACTCTCCGGGCATGGATTCCGAACCAGTCGCAATCGTCACCGCCGCCGGGCGGGGTATCGGCGAAGCGTGCGCTCGAAGGCTCGCGGACGACGGCTACACGCCCGTCCTCCTCTCGAAATCCGGTGCGGCGGTCGACGTGGCCGAGGACCTCGGCGGCGTCGGATTCGGGGGCTCGGTGACCGATCCGGACGACCTCGATGCACTGGTAACGGCCGCAACGGAGCGCTACGGCCGTATCGACGCGCTCGTGAACAACACGGGCCATCCGGCGACGGCGACCTCCTCGACATCTCGGACGAGGAGTGGCACGACGGGTTGGACTCGTCCTCCTGAACGCGGTTCGAACCGCGCGGCTCGTCACGCCGGTCATGCGTGAGCAGGGTGGCGGAGCGATCGTGAACATCTCGACCTTTTCGGCGTTCGAACCGAGCACCGAGTTTCCGGTCTCCTCGGTGCTCCGCGCCGGACTCGGGAGTTTCACGAAGCTCTACGCGGACCGCTTCGCCAGCGACGATATCCGAATGAACGCCGTGCTTCCAGGCTTCGTGGACAGCTACGAGGTTGACGACGAGACGCGAGCGAAGATTCCGATGGGACGCCCTGCGAAGACCGAAGAAATCGCGGACACCGTCGCGTATCTGGTCTCGCCCGCGGCGAGTTACGTCACCGGGCAGAACGTCCGCGTCGATGGCGGACTGACGGGATCGGTATGAAGGAACGGCAGGTGCGAGCGGCCGTCGTAACGGAGCAATCCGACGGATTCCACATCGAGGAACTCTCCATCGACGAACCGAGCGCGGGCGAGGTACTGGTTCGAATCGCTCGCGACCGGCGTCTGTCCTGCGGACATCGCCGTCCGCGACGGTGGGTTCGGAACGTCGATCCCAGCGGTTCCCGGGCACGAAGGCGCAGGGGTGGTCGAAGCGGTCGGTGACGACGTGACGAGCATCACGCCCGGCGATCACGTGGTGTTGAGCTACGATACCGACGGGACCTGTCGAAACTGTGCGGAAGGTAACCCGGCCTACTGTTCGGCATTCGCCCGGTACAACTTCGATGGCGTTCGCGGCTCGGACGGGTCCTCCCCGCTCCGCCGGAATGGGGAAAACGTCGGGTTGTTCTTCGGTCAGTCCTCGTTCTCGACTCACTCGGTCGCCAACGAGCGCCAGATCGTTCGGGTTCCGGACGACGTTCCGCTCGAACTGCTCGGCCCCCTCGGGTGCGGCATCCAGACCGGATGTGGCGCGGTGATGAACTCGCTCGACCCGAACGCGGGCACGTCGATCGCTATCTTCGGCGTCGGTGCTGTCGGCCTGAGCGCCGTGATGGGCGCGGTCGTGTCCGGTTGTACGACCGTCGTCGCCGTGGACTTGCTCGAAGAGCGACTCGAACTGGCGAACCGTCTCGGCGCGACCCACACTATCGACGCCGGGAGCACGGACGATCTCTCCGGAGAAATCCGATCGATCACCGACGGCGGCGTCGATAACACCCTGGACACGACCTCCGTTCCGTCGGTCGTTCGGGCCGCCGTGGACGCGACGCGCGTTCCGGGGACCTGTGGACTCCTCGGTGGCGCGCCGACCGAACCGGACCCGAACCTCGATATGGGTCGGATTTTGAGCGGTCGAGCGATTCGCGGCATCTCGCAGGGCGATTCGATTCCACAGGTGTTCATCCCCCGACTCATCGATCTCTACCGCCAAGGTCGGTTTCCGTTCGACGAACTCGTGGAATTCTACGACTTCGAGGACGTCAACCGGGCAGCCGAGGATTTGGAGGCGGGGCGGACGATCAAACCAGTACTCCGAATCGGTGAGGTCTGATCGAGCGTTCGGGTCGTGACGAATCCCCGCGTGGAGTCCTTCCGCGACGACTCACTCGGTGTCGTTCCCGCCGCTCGTTCCGCCTCCGCTCGCCGTTCCGCTTCCACCTGCCGTTCCGCTGCCATCTACCGTTCCGCTTCCGGTGTCCGGCGCGTCAGGCGAGTCGCTCGGCGTGCTCTCCACCGGCGTACTCGACTCCCGTGACGTACTGGCCTCCCCGGCAGTCTCCCGCTGTCGGGCTGTCGTCGGGTTGGTTGTTTCCCGTCGTGTCGTCCCTCGTTTCGTTTGGGTTTCTGTTTCGGTCGTCGTCTCCGTTGTCGCCGTTTCCGTCTCGGTTGTCGTCGCCTCCTGCTTGAGCTTTCGATCACATGCCTTCGTATTCGGGTTTCGCTTCGATATCGTCGCCTTCCCGCTCCCCGACTCGTAGGCGGTGATGTTCACGACGACGAATCCCGACTCGCCGACGTCACCGACGTTCGAACGGTCGATCCGCGTTCGACCGCTCACCGGTCCGATTTCGCTGTACGACGTGGCGATCCCCGACGAGTCGTACCACGAACTGTTGATGGTCACTCGCTCGAACTTCCCAGTCACCACCGCCTTCTCACAGCCGAGGAACTCGATACGTGCCGACTGCTTCCCCGACTTCTCGTTCGATTCCCGTTTACCCTTCCCACCCGATTCGTTGCCGGTCCGCGACCGGTGTCCCTTCGCCTTTCGACACCACGGCCCGGCATACGGATTGTCCGCCGTGAACTTCGAGGGTTGGCCCGGGTACTCCAACTTTCGCGTGTCGAGGCTCACCGAGTCGATGGCGAACGGATACGGGTCGTGTGCCGCCGCCGGATGAAGGACGGTCGTTCCGCTGATCGGCCCCGGAAACAACACGTTCGTCCCGAGACCCGTCTCGTCCCAGAAACTCGTGTTCATTTCGACGCCCCGGAAGGACCCTTTCACTCGCGCCGTGTTGCAGTCGAGAAACTCTATGGGCGTGTTCGCGGCGGGTGCATCGCCGAGTTCGTCCGGACGGACCCGACGACCGTTGAGGTAGATGTCGACCTCGTTCTGCCGCTTGGCCGACAGCGAAACCCGAAATCGAGTGATTCGCCCGGTGAACCGATAGGCGTCCCCGCCCCCGGCTATCGCGCCGCTGGCGTGTTGCCCCCGGTTCGAAATACGGTCTTCCCCGTCGATGGTGACGAATCGGTCGAGGATGGGCGCACCATCGCCGCTTCCACTCTTCCGGAGACGGCCGCTCACCGAGAATTCGTATTCGATGACCGCTTTCGGACTTCCGCCGAAAATGACTAGGTGATTGATGGTTTTACTCCCCGTTCCCTCCGCTTTCGTCGGTCGCGTCGTATCGACCATTCCCGCCGTCCCGATTACACTGGCCGACGCTGCAAGTACCCCTCGTCGGCTGATCCGCTTCGTGTTCATGAATCCCGGATGAAATCCGACGCCATCACGAATAAAGCACGGTAACCGTTCTATTGATAGTTCGGCGGCAACGGTATCCTACCGGCCCGACGGTCGACTGTCGAACACTATCGTTCGCTTCGACGGCGTTCGGAAGACCGGTGTGTCTTTGTCCCCACCCGAGACAGACTGCATATGGCATCCGACAAGGACCCACTCGCGTGGGAGACGGTCGATTCAGACGTTGCCTACCACTGTCCGGGGTTTGACGTTCGAAACGAGAACGTCCGCCTGCCGGACGGCACCGAGACGGATTTCGATTACATCACGGAACCAGAAAGCGTGGTCGTCCTTCCGTTCACCGAGGACGGTGACGTGGTGATCATCGAGGAGTGGCGACAGGCCGTGTCGCGGGTCTCCCGCGGACTCCCAGTCGGCGGCGTCGAACCCGACGACGGCGACCTTGCGGCCGCCGCCCGGCGCGAACTGATCGAGGAGACCGGCTACGAAACCGACCGCGTCAGTCACCTCACGACCGTCGAACCCGCAAACGGCTACGCCGACAGCGTCCACCACTACTTCGTCGCCTACGATTGCACTCCGACCGGCGAACAGGACCTCGACCACAACGAGAGTATTCGGTCCGCCACGACGACCATGGACGAACTGCGGGAGGAAATCGCGGAGGACGGCGTGTACGACGGGCGGACCGTACTCGGCGTGCTCTACTACGACAGTTTCAGCGAGTAGACGCGTTTACGACCGAACGATTGGTCTACGCAGCGCTCGACTCCTCGAACACGACGAATTGCTGACGGTTCCTGATTATCACGCGCGGTACTGACGGACGAATTTATTACGGATGATTCATAACACATCTCGTACTAAACAATGTCGACACTATCTACACCGGCCATCAGGTCTCAAATGTGCCGGAATCTTGTGCCTCGACACAAGTTCACAAAATCATGCGGAGGGGTTGTCACTTGATGGCAGCTCGAAGCGCCGCGTCACTGATGGTCGTCGCCGTCCTCCTCTGTACGTTCGCCGTTGGACCGTTTTCGTCGGGTATCGCGGACGGACAGAGCGCCACTTTCGTCAACAACTCACCCACTAACGACCGTGGTGACGTGATTCCGATCACCGTCCACACGGATCACGGGGGAACCGTGAACATCGGATCAGCGGCTAACGGCTTCTGGGTGCAGGTGAACGTCACGAGCGGGACGACGACGCTCGACCTCAACACGTACCGCGCGGCCGATCCGAACCGCACCGTGACGGTCGGTAAGGGGGGGATCAAGGGAACGCCGAACGTGAGGATTCCATCGGAAAAGGGACCGCTGCAATCCGGCGTGTACGACATGAACGTCACGGTCGATGGCGTCACGCAGGATATGGGTTCGTTCACGGTGAAAAAGCACACGTTGGGAGCGGCACGCACGGGGGTCCTTCCCGAGAAGACGGACGTGTCGGAGTTCGACACGGCGGACGACCTGCGCGCGGCGGTCTCCCCGACCGAGAACGGGACGGTTGCGAAGGACGATCAACTCGTCCTCGCCGTCAACGTCTCCGGCATGTCCGGGTTCCTCGACAAGTCCATGCTCGACGGGAGCGGCGAGGACGTTCGGGTTCGCTTCCGTGAGACGAACGCGAAGCGAAACACCGTCGCGAACGAGTTCGACGGTGACGAGGCGAAACGGCTGTTGATCGACGACGAAAACGACGTTCTGTATCTGATGCTCGACACCGACGGACACGGAATCGAGGCCGGTGACAGCTACGAGGCCACGTTCGAGATCAGGGAAGACAATCCCTTGGTCACCCAGACTGAAACGGCGAGTACGAACTTCACCGTTGAAAAACGCCGCGTCTCGCTCGACCACTCGGGCGACGTGTTGGTGGTGGACGGCAAGACGAAAGTCGGCGGGACGACGAATCTCGCGCCGGGAACGACCATAAACATCTCCGCCCACGACAAGGGTTCGGGGGCGTTCTTCTGGCCGAAGACGGCGACGGTCACGGAAGACCGGACGTTCGGAGCGACGTTCGATTTCAGCGGGTTGGAATCGGGACGGACGTTCACGGTCGAACTCCGCGATCAGGATCAGACTCTCCCGGGTGTCGTCGCCTCCAGTTCGGAGGAATCGACCACGACGACCACTACCACCACGACCACGACGACTACTACCACCACGACGACCACTACCACCACGACGAATACGTCCACGACTACGACGTACACGACGACCACGGAAACCGCACCACCGGTCACGACCCAGCAGCCAATCACTGCCCAGTCGGTGTCGAAGGACGGTCTGCCGGGATTCGGTATCCCGGTTGCGCTCGTGGCACTCGCGGCGGCGGCCGTTCTCGTCGTTCGCCGAGCACAATGGTGAAAATGTCCGATAATTTTTATACGATGGTTGATCATACCAGCACAAACCAGGCGTCCTTCCTCAGATCATGATACGACAGATACCACAGTCCGCGTTTCCCGATTTCGTCGCCACTCTCTGGCGGAAACAGGGATGGACGACGACGGTGAAGGAGAAGGCAGAAAAGACGTTCGTCGCCCTCCAACGGGAAGGTGCGGAAGGACTCATCTGGGCCACGCCGCGAACGGGGGACGGCGTCAGCGGGAAGGAACTCCAGCAGTTCGTCAAGATTTGCAAGCAGTACGGCGTCAACGAGGGTGCCGTCGTCACTCCGGGAACGTTCACCGAGGACGCGGAGAAAATCGGCTCACAAGCAGGCATCCAGTTGGTCGATGGCGAGAAACTACGGACCATCGTCGAAGCGCGCGAACTTCACGACCTCGTCGAGCAGTTCGCCGACGGCGACGCGACTGGGGCGGACGAATCGGGTGACACGGATGGAATCGGCCCACTCCCGATTTCGCTTCCCAACTCCCTCCCGATTCCGGACGCGGTTTCTCGGAAGATGGTCGCCGCCGTCGTCGTCGCGGTCCTCGCTATCGCGCTCGCCGCCGTCGTCGCCCCGACGATTCTCGGTACTGGCGGCCACGTCGCGACCGACGACGGGTGGAACGTCTCCGCGAACTCGACGGCGACCCCGAACGCGGCGAACGCGCTCGAAGTCCGCTGGAACGCGAAACGCGTCCCGAAAGTGGACCCGAAGACTGGGGACGACGGCGTGTACAAAGCGAGGGACGGGAAACAGTTCCTCCTCGTCTCGATGAACGTCACGAACGACGGCGACGATACCGTCGGCCTGCAATCGCAAGATTTCGCCGTTCGCTCGAACGGGTCGCTGCTGGGCGCGCAGGCGCTCACGAACACGACTGGCCACTCCGGCGTACTCGAATCGGGTGACTCCACGACCGTGTGGTACGTCTTTTCCATCGACGAGGACGCGCCGAGCGCGACTATCGTCACGAGCGGTCGGATGCGTCGCAGTAACGTTCCCGTCCGGTTCGTGCGCGACAAATCCGTCGAAGCGAACGTCTAAATACAACTCCCGAGCCGTCCGTACCGATTCGGTGCGAACCGACCCCTAACGCGGGCAACCCTTTTGACCTATCATCCCTAATTCGCCTCCATGAGCGCCGACCGCGCCGCCTTACAGCGCGCTCTCGACCGGGGAGAGCAGGAAGGTGGCAGCGTGGAGTTCAAGGAACGACTCACGAGGGAGATCCACCTCGCCCACGGGCGAATGGAAAGTCTCGCTGCACAACTACGCCACCGTGTCCTCTCCGGGGACGGCGAAGCGACGTACGTCGTCGGCGTCACCGACGACGGTGGGCTAGCGGGCATCAAACCGGACGTGTTCTCCGAAACGATGGACGTGCTCTCCTTGCTCGCCGAGGAAGCGGGGGCACACATCGAGGACGTCCAGACGTGGGGTATCGACGCCGACGAGACCAGCATCCACGCTTCGACGCGAAACGGAAGCGGCGGACTGGTCGGCGTCGCCACCATCCGCGAGGGTGCCGTGCTCGACATCGACAGCGAACACATCGTCGTCGGCACGGCGGGCCACGTGGACCACGGGAAGAGCACGCTCGTCGGGAGCCTCGTCACCGGTCAAGCCGACGACGGCGAGGGCGAGACGCGCGGTTACCTCGACGTCCAACCGCACGAGGTACAGCGCGGCCTCAGTGCGGACCTCTCCTACGCGGTGTACGGCTTCGACGATGACGACGGGCCGGTTCGCATGGACAACCCGCATCGGAAAAACGACCGCGCTCGCGTGGTCGAGGAGAGCGACCGTCTCGTCTCCTTCGTGGACACCGTCGGCCACGAACCGTGGCTTCGGACCACGATTCGCGGCCTCGTCGGCCAGAAACTCGACTACGGCCTGTTGACCGTCGCGGCCGACGACGGCGACGAAGACGACGCGCGAACATCTCGGCATCCTGCTGGCGACCGAACTTCCGACCATCGTCGCCATCACGAAGATCGACGCCGTGAGCGAGGAGCGATCGACGGAGGTCGAGGCCGAAGTCGAACAACTCCTCCGCGAAGTGGGGAAGGTACCGCTCCGCGTCGAACGACACGGCGTCGACGTCGCCATCGAGGAGGTAAACGAGAACGTCGTCCCAATCCTGATGACCAGCGCGGTCACGATGGAGGGACTCGACGCGCTCGATACGATGTTCGAGCGCCTGCCGAAGACGACGGCCGACAGCGGCGAGTTCAAGATGTACATCGACCGCAGTTACAGCGTGACCGGCGTCGGCGCGGTTGCGAGCGGTACCATCAACTCCGGGTCGGTCGAGGCGGGTGACGAACTCCTCCTCGGTCCCATGGCCGACGGGAACTTCCGGACCGTCGAAGTCCGTTCCATCGAGATGCACTATCACCGCGTGGACGAGGCCAAGGCGGGCCGGATCGTCGGTATCGCACTGAAAGGGGTCAGAGAGCCCGAAATCGAACGCGGAATGGTGTTGCTCCCGGCGAACGCGGACCTGAAACCCGTCCGCGAGTTCGAGGCCGAGGTGATGGTTCTCAACCACCCCACCCGCATCGGCACCGGATACGAACCCGTCGTCCATCTCGAAACCATCAGCGAAACCGCCGTCTTCGAACCCGAGGGCGGCCATCTCCTTCCCGGCGACAAGGGGAAGACGAACGTTCGATTCAAGTTCCGTCCGTACCTCGTGGAGGAGGGCCAGCGGTTCGTCTTCCGCGAGGGGCAGAGCAAGGGCGTCGGTACCGTGACCGACGTGCATCCGAACGAGTGATCGAACGCATAGTCGAGTTTCTGGAGTTTTTACGATAGGCACGTGGTGCATCGGTAGCGCATCCTTCATACGTCAGAACGGCCTTTAAACTGGGGTTGAAAGGATGAAGACGCAATACTACACGTCAACGAGTATCGACGGGTATCTCGCCGACGAGAACAACTCCCTCGACTGGCTCTTCCAGTTCGGAGAGATCGATGAGATAGAGGGCGCGAAGGACGACTACCCGCAGTTCATAGAACAAGTCGGGGCCTTGGCAATGGGTTCGATGACGTACGAGTGGATTATCGAACACGAAAACCTGCTGGAGGAGCCGGAACTATGGCCGTATGAGACCCCGGCTTGGGTGTTTAGTAGTCGGGAGTTGCCGGAGATAGATGGGGCGAACATTCACTTCGTGCAGGGAGATGTCGCACCCGTCCACGAGGATATGGTGGAGGCAGCAGCCGGAAAGAACGTCTGGCTCGTCGGTGGCGGTGATCTCGTGGGACAGTTCCACGAGAACGGTCTCCTCGACGAAATCATTCTCACCGTCGCTCCCGTCACGCTCGGTTCGGGTGCACCACTACTGCCGCGCCGGATTACCGACCCGCCGTTGAGACTGACGAACGTAGAACAATACGGTGACATCTTTGCGGCTTTGACCTACGAAGTGCAGTAGCTCGATGAGCTACTCGGTCAGGCGTCCCACCTACCCTCGGAATCCGATATCCGGAGAGGGCGCGTTCGGTCCGGGAAGTCGAGGTCGGTGAAAACGGGTCGGTCGCGGAACCGTCGATAGATGGCCGAGAAACCGCTCGATATCACGTTACGAGGCGAGCCGAGAAATCGTTTGAAATTCCGTCGGACCCCACGAATCGGGGCCGTGCCACCCTCCGTATCTACGGCATCCGCCACGGTCGTTCTGTGAGCGGATGCAGCGTCTCGAACGCGAAATCCGGGGTCGGGTCGGGCGTCTCGTCCGGGTCGGCCGGAACCCACACCGCGCCGAGTCCCGCGGCTTTCGCGCCGGGAACGTCTGTGTCGAGCGAGTTACCGACGTGTAGGGCGCGTTCGGGCGTGGAATCGAGTTCGGAGAGCGCACGTTCGAACGGTTCGGGGTTCGGTTTCGCCGGTGCGTCGTGACCCGCGAACACGATAGTGTCCACGTACCGTTCGACGCCGAGCGCGGCCATCTTCGCTCGTTGCATCTCGGGCGCGCCGTTCGTGACGATTCCCAGCGCGTGCTCCCCCGTGAGCGCTTCGAGCGTTTCGGACGCGCCGGGGAGGAATCGGACTCGGGAGTGGTCTCGAACCTCGGCGAACGCGGCGGCGACGGCGCGTCCCGTCTCCTCGTCGTAGCCGTTCTCCCGCGCGATGGCCGCGAAGCAGTTGGCTCGCTGGTCATTCACGCTCAGCCCCGCTTCGAGGAACTCGTCGTACCGGGCGTGATACGCCGGAATGTCGAAAAACGAATCGACGCCGACGCGGTCGAACGACGCTGCGAGGACGTCCGGCGACCGTTGTTCGTACTCCAACAGCGTGTCGTCCAAGTCGAACAGGAGGGTATCGATTGTCACTCCCGATACGTACGCGACGAGTCGATAAAAATGAACGTGACGCGCCGATTGTGCCCCCGCGTGAACGGGGCTACGAAACCCGTCTTTCCGCTCGTTGTGGGTGTGAGAGGGCCATCGACACCTGCTCGCCGCTCACCACCTCGGGGATGATGACCTCGTCCGCTCCGGCCTGCCGGGCGAGCGATTCGTACGTCGCGTCACCCGCGCGGGCGATGAGTTTCACTCCCGGTGCGAGTTGGGTGGTGGCGATGATTATCTGGATGTTGACGTTCGAGTCGTCTATCGCGCCGATAACCGTCTCGGCCTGCGACGCACCGGCGTCGGACAGTACCTGCTCGTGCCGTGCATCGCCTTCGACGGCGAGAAAGCCGTCGTCTATCGCTTTCCGATGTCCCGTCTCCTTCGTCTCGATGACGACCACGTCGCGTCCCGACTCGTCGAGTTGGGCCGCGATGGTCTTTCCGAACGTTCCGTAGCCGCAGATGATAACGTGATTTTCGAGGTTGTCGATTTCGTGTTGAATTTGCATGTGTCGTAGTTCTTCGTGTATTTGTCCGCCGAACGCCGCCGAAACGAACGTTTCACCGATCCAGAGTCCGACGACGACGAGACCGGTGAATATCACGATGGCGTACGCCTTGACCAGCGTCTCGGGGCCCTCGTGCGTTTGGAAGTGGAGTTCGATGCTCGTCGGGTCGATGAGCCAGAACAACGCGTCCACGACGCCGACGCCGTGAACCGTGCTGAACCCGACGACCCCCGCCACGACGAGGAACACGAACGCCGCGACCGGCCGTAACAGTCGGCGTAGAAGGGTCCTCCGAACGAACGCGCCGAGTGGGAGGGGGGCCGAAGTCATCGGAACCGGAGGCCGCGAATTTTTTCATGATCGAATTCTCTTCTCGATTTCTGCTCAATTGAATCATTAGACACAGAATATTCGGCTACTTGGAAACAGATAACGCTGTTCGTGCCCGGAATTGTATTTTATAACGGCAATTAAATTGTATAATCACGCGACTACGCTCGAACGTAGCCGTCCTCGACCCCCTCCGCGAGTCCCAACAGCACCGCCCAATCGAGCACGTTGTCGACGCGCTCGCGCCTCGCCGCCTCGACTCCCGAATCCCCGTCCCGTCCCCGCGATGGAACCTCCTCCCTGAAGCGCTCGAAAACGGCGTCCGCTTCGAGAGGACCCTCGTCGGAAAGCACGTCCAGCACGCTCGAAGCCCGGTACACGCGGGTTTGGAACGCCTCGGCCAGTTCGTCCCGTTCCGGTTCGCGGCGACGACGAACGAACGTCCCATCTTCTGTCTCCTCGGCCAGTTCCAGCGCCCGCAAGAACGTGAGCCACGTTCCTGCACTGTCCCGGTTTTCGACCCCTCCCCGTCGCATCACCCGGGCACAGCAGTCGTCCGTCACGTCGGGCACCAGCGGGAGGGCACGCTGGACGTCCCGAACGAAGTCGAGGTTCTCGGGCGCTTCGGGGACGGGCTTGAACTTCACAGGTCGAAGCTACGTTTCAGGAGGTCCTCGTTCGTCTCCCCGAGGACGTGCGTCGGCCCGTCCACGACGTCCACCGTCACCTGCGCCGGGGCGAAGACGCTCTCCGGAATCTCCTCGAAGTCCCAGTCGGCGTCGTCGAAGAACGCCTCGAACGGCGTGCCGTACTCGTCGCCCGCGGTCGACGGCAGTTCGTCGAACCGGTCGAACTCCTCCTCCACGGTGAGGTGGACTTTCCCGCCGTAGGCCAGCGCGTCGTTCGTCCGTCCGATGGCCGTCGCCTCGTCGTGGCTGACCGGAGCGACCGGGGCGGAACCCATCGCGGAGCGAATCGCCAGCGGATCGTATCCGAGTTCCGTCAGGCGGAAGACGGCGAGTTCGGCGGCCCGCGACGCCACCGAGACGCTTCCGGTCATGCTCCCGGTTGCGAACGTCGGGAGGTAGACGGAATTGGCGTCCACCTCGGCGAGGTCGGCGACGTGTTCCGCGACTTCCTCGGTCGGCGGTGTGTCGGATTCGACGGCGAGGACGGCGAAGTCGAACGCGTCGGTGTAGCCGACGCGGCGGTACTCGTCCTCCTCCGCGACCAATGCGCGTGCGGGGCCGCTCCCGAGTCCTTCGAACCCGTCCACGGCGAGTTCCCACCCGGCCTTCTGCGAGCAGAGCAAGGCGATTGCGGGATGGTCCGTCGAGAGTTCGACGGTGGGAATCGGCGCACCAGCCACGTCGCCCATCCGGTTCTGTATCGTCGCCAATCCGGCCGTCTGGAGTTCGGCGAGCAGGAGTCCGGCCTCCATTCCACCGGCGGTTTCGACCCCGAAGTCGAGCACGGTGGCCTCGTTGTCCAGTTCGTACGCGGCGACGTTCAGTTCGTCCGCGAAGTCGATGGCCTCGTCCACGAGTTCGAGCGCCATCCGATTGAGACTCTCCATACCTCCGGGTTGGTGGTCATCCGGTAAACAATTCCGGATTCGGACGTTGCGGAGACGTGTCGGCGTGTCGAGTTCGACCATCCCGACGACTCATGTGCGTCGCTAGCGTACATCGTCCGCATGTCCGAAACAGGCATCGACGAGACGCTCGCGGAGGAGATCGCAGTGACCTGTCGGACGGGGGTGGGGGACACGCTGCGGAGCGTGATTCACTTCACACCGAACTCGTCCGAACTGCTGTATCTTCGGAGCGACCTGTACGGCGGGGACCGTGAGATGGCCATGGAGCGCAAATCCGTTCTGGTGGGGAACGAGCGGCTCGGGTTCAGCACGCACGAGACGTACCAACGGCTCGAAGAGGAGGGATTCGCACCGGACATCGGCGAGTACGAGCTAACGATCCGCGCGTTCTCGGACGGATTCGTCAGTCGCGTCATCGTGGGAGACCACGGCATCCTGCTGACGAGCGACAACCTCCCGATCGCGGATTTCGAGGACGTGGCGGTGTCGCTCCGCACGGAACTCGCCGAACGCGTCGAAGAGAGTGATGGAACCGACTGAAATGACCACAGATTTGCATACTTCCCCGGTGGCCAACGGCAACCTTTACACCGCTGTGCCCATATCGTGGCGGTATGAGTGACACCGTACTGCTGGTGGGTGGTGGCGGCCGAGAACACGCGATCGCCCGAGCGCTGGCCGAGAGCGACGCGAGCCTCTACGCCTGTGCGGGCAACCGGAACCCGGGAATCGCCCGGTTGGCCGACGGGTTCGAGACGCTGGACACGACGAACACGACGGCGGTCGTCTCCTACGCGGAGGAAGTCGACGCGACGCTCGCAGTGGTCGGACCCGAGGGACCGCTAGCGGCCGGTGTTTCGGACGCGCTGGATGACGCCGGAATCTACGCCTTCGGCCCGCACGCCGACGAGGCGCGAATCGAGACGGACAAGCGTTCCAGCGGCGGTTCATGGAGGAGCGCGATATTCCGGGCTGTCCGGATTTCGAGACCTTCGACGACATGGAGGCGGCCTGCGAGTTCATCGACGAGTACGACGGGGACCTCGCGGTGAAACCCGCCGGACTGACGGGCGGCAAGGGTGTGAAAGTCATCGGCGACCAGGTGACCGAGGAGGAAGCGAAGGAGTATCTGCGGGACAGCGACTACGAGCGCGTGGTGCTCGAAGAGCGACTCGTCGGCGAGGAGTTCACGGTGCAGGCGCTCGTGGCGAACGGCCAACTGCGCGTGACGCCCGCGATTCAGGACCACAAGCGCGCCTACGAGGGCGACGAAGGGCCGAACACGGGCGGCATGGGCAGTTACAGTGACGCCGGTCTCGAACTCCCGTTCATGTCCGAGGAGGACTACCACGAAGCCGTCGACGTGCTGAAGGAAACCGTCGCCGCCTTGGACGACTACCGCGGCGTGCTCTACGGTCAGTTCATGCTCACCGCCGACGGCGTGAAGGTCATCGAGTTCAACGCCCGGTTCGGCGACCCCGAGGCGATGAACACCCTTCCCGTCCTCGCGACGGACTTCCTCGACGTGCTCGTCGCCGCACGCGACGACGAGGATTTGCCCAAACTCACCTTCGAGTCGAAGGCGACCGTCTGCAAGTATGCGGTGCCTGACGGCTATCCGACCGACCCTGAAGCCGGTGCGAAAGTCAAGATCAGCGAGGAGAACGCGGGCGACGCCATCCTCTTCTACGCCAGCGTGGACGAACGCGACGACGGGATTTACACCACGACGTCCCGCTCGTTCGCCGTCGTCGGTCTCGGAGAGTCCATCGAAGAAGCCGAGGAAATCGCCGAGGAAGCGCTTTCCGTCGCTGGCGAAGAGGGTCTCCACATGCGACACGACATCGGGACGCCGACCTCGTCCAGCGCCGGATCGACCACGTACAGGAACTCCGTAACTGAACGGTACGCACCGGCTACCGGTTCGTCAGTCGGCCTATAATCAAGTCCGTTCATCCTGATGAAAACGGTATGGAACGGCAACTCACGTGCGACGAGATCTTCGATGTCCTCGGAAATCGCCAGCGCCGACACGTCCTCTCCGCGCTGTTGGAATACGACGAGGCGACGACCGTCTCGGAACTCGCGGAGATGACGGGGTCGGAAAACGGCGGCAATCCCGAGCGGATCGAAATCGGTTTGGTCCACTCCCATCTCCCGCGTCTCGAAGGGATGGGCATCGTGGAGTACAACCCCGAAACCCGCATGGTCGAACCGACCACCGCCGTCACCGACCTCGAACCGTTTTTCGAACTAATTGAGAGTTGGTAGCGCGCGAAACGGGAGACCAGCGGAGAGGTAGGTTCAAGCTATTTCGGACGAAAGCGGCGGGCGTGAGCGACGATACGACCCGGCGCCACGAGCGAATCACGCGCCACGAAACCCCCGGTGGCCTGAACTCCTTGCAGTACTGGGCGGACGCCCGGAGTCCACTTCGGGTTGCGATACAGTACATCGTCATCTGGCTCGTGCGGATCAACCCGAGCCTACGACTGAAAAACTGGCTCCTACGCGGAATCGGCGTCACGATCGGTCGTGGCGTGTCGTGGGGGTTGGAATCGACGCCCGACGTGTTCTGGCCGGACCTCATCACCGTCGAGGACCACGCCATCATCGGCTACGACGCGACCATCCTCTGTCACGAGTTTTTGCAGGACGAGTATCGAACCGGCGAAGTCGTCATCGGCGAGCGCGCCATGATCGGCGCGAACGCCACCATCCTTCCCGGCGTCGAAATCGGCGACAACGCACGGGTCGCCGCCAACTCGCTCGTGACGCGGGACGTCCCCCCGGGAGCAACCGTCGCTGGTGTCCCCGCGACCGAGATGTCGAGCGACGACTCCGACTGACGCGGTACTCACAACTCGACGATTTCGACGTTCTCCGTCGCTTCCTTCGCCAGTTCGTACAACCCGTCAGGCTCCGCGTTGTCCACGATTTCGTGGGTCGCGTTGGTTTCGGGGTAATCGGGCGCGAGACGGTTACAGCCCGCCGGAATCGTGGATTCGGTGAAGGTGTCGATGCGGCGGGCGCGGGCGACGATGTCGCTCTTGTCCATCGTCAGGAGCGGACGGTGGACGGGCATGCTGGTCGAGGTGCTCACGACGCCCAGATTCCGGGCCGTCTGGCTGGACTTCTGCCCGATGGCTTCGCCGGTGACGATGCCGTGGGCGGACTCCTCGTTGGCGATGTGCTCGGCCACGCGGTACATGAACCGCCGGAAGACGAGCATGCGGGCGGGGCCGACCTCCTCGCCGAGGAGGTTCATGGCTTCGCCTGCGGGAACCTTCCGGACGCGCATGTCCTGGTTGGGGGCGTATCTGGCGAGCTTTCGGACGGTTTCGATGGCCCGCGCTTGGTGATCGATGCCGCCGTAATCCCCCAAATCGAGGTAGATGGGGACGATGGGACTGCCGCGCTTCATCACTTCCCACGTCGCCACGGGGGAGTCGATACCGCCGCTGACGAGCGAGACGAGTTTCGTTTGGGTGCCGAGCGGGAGGCCGCCGGGGCCGTCGCGCTTTTCCAGGAAGACGAAGGCGTCCGAGTCGCGCACTTCGACGAAGAACGTGATGTCGGGGTCGTCCAGATCGACTTCCGGGTCCTCCACGGCGTTCCAGACGGCCGTGCCGCCCTCTCGTTCGAGTTCCGTGCTGGTGAACGGGTGGTCCTTCGTCGCCCGCCGGGCGCGGACGGCGAAGGTACCGCCGTCGTACTGTTCGCGCGCCGCGTCGGCCAGCGTCTCCTCGATGACCTCCTGTTCCGGCGAAACGACCGCGGCGGGGCTGGCGGACTGCACGCCGAAGGTGTCCGCTGCGGCGGCCGTCGCCTCCTCGACGTCGGCTTCGGTCGTGTGGACCAGTAGGCGCGACCACTGTCGTTCGACTTCGGCGTCGATATCCCTCGCTTCGAGTATCGCGGCGATGTTGTCCCGAAGCCGCTTTTCCATCTCGGTCTGCACTTTCCCACTCTTCACGCCCACGTCACCGTGTCGGACGAGGACGGTGTCGGCTCCGGACGGATGCATAGCCGGGCATAACAGTGGGCCGGATAAACGACTGTCGAAGGCGTATGGGGTGTCGATGTCGCCGGACACGGCGACTGTTCCCCTTTTCAAACCCGTTCGCTGGCGTCGAGATACGAATCGAGTAACGGCGGGAAATCCCTGCCACGAAGGTATCGGAGGCCGAAATCCTCGGCCCAGTTGACGATGCCCGTGTCCTCGGTGACGACGCCCGCATCGAGTTCTCGGGCGAGGATGAGCAGGTCGAAATCCTCGCGGGAGTCCAAGACGCCGCGACGGAGGGTCGAGCGGTACTGGCTACGCAGGTCGGAGATGACGGACCCGACGTTGGAGTGACCGTCCTCGGACGCCTCGCGGACGGCGTTTTCGGAGACGCGGAGCCCTTTGTCCACGCGTCCGCTCATCTCGTCGATGAACCGGTAGACGAGTTCGGCGGGGATCATCACCTCGAAGCGGGCGGGGTTCTTCTTGATGACCCACGTTTCGAGCTTCGAGACGGTCGTTTCGGACACGTCGCGCTCTTCGAGGATGGTGGTGAGTTCGTCGTGGACGGACGGCGGCATGTAACAGGAGATGTTGAGCACGAGTTTCGCGGTGGCGATGGAGTCGAGGAGACGGTCGAGTGCGTCTTCCAACCCCTCGTCTTCGTCGCGGATTTCCTCCGAGAGGAAGAGTGACGTATCGAGGACGAACCGCTGTTTCAGCGGATGTTCCGGCATGAATGGCGATACGCGTGAGAGGGCAAAAACACTTCCATGTCATTTGTTCACATTCATCATGGCAGAACTTCTGAACAAAGTTCATAACGATAGATGACCAAGGTACAATTGTCGCTGGGACCACGGGAACACACCGGATGGCCCACGTCGATAAGACGTAGACGCGGAGCAAACACCAAGTCGTCGGTCAAACGACAACGAGGTCAACGCTCCGACGGAAAACCGAAGCGATGCAGAAATCGTCCGGAAGGACGGTCGTGAAGACCAAGTAACGGACGGCGTGAAAACGGCGTTCGTGAAACTGACGAGAGTCAGCCACGGTCGAAAGCGTCGTGGAAAACGTTTCCCATCCGGGTTCTAATCGTGGTTCCTGCGCGTTTCTCGTACTTATAACCTTCCGAGCCAGCGCGCCATTTCCAAACGGTTTATACCGGAGGGAGCGCAATTCCGCGATATGGCGAAAGAGCAAAAGGAAGTCCGCGAACTTAAAGAAGGCAACTATCTGATGATGGACGACGCAGCGTGCGTCATCAAGTCCTACAGCACCGCAAAGCCGGGCAAACACGGCAGCGCGAAGGCCCGTATCGAGGGCAAAGGCGTCTTCGACGACAAGAAACGAAGCATGAGCCAGCCAGTCGACGCGAAGATCTGGGTCCCGATCATCAACCGCAAACAGGGACAGGTCGTCAACGTCGAGAGCGAAACTGTCGCACAGGTCATGGACCTCGACACCTACGAGACCATCACCATCAAGACGCCCGAGGGAATGGGACTGTCGCCCGACGACACCATCGAATACCTCGAGATGGACGAACAACGCAAGATCGAACGCTAAATGTTTCCCGGCGCGTCTACTGACCGCGGACGAGCGGACTTCGTGGTGGTGGGTGCGCCGCTCGACGTATCCACCTCATTTCAGCCCGGTACACGGTTCGGTCCCGACGAAATCCGAAAGTACGCCCGAACCTTCGACGATTACGACCATCGAACCGGGCAGTTCTTTTCCGAACTCGGCGTTCACGACCACGGCGACGTCTACGCGTGGGACGATGCCGAGGAGTATCTGGAGTACCTCGAAGGCGTCGTCACCGACGTCGTCTGGGACGATGCGTGCCCGTTGCTTCTCGGTGGCGAACACACCATCACGGGGGCGGGTGTCAGCGCCACCGAGCCAAACGTGTTCGTCTGCCTCGACGCCCACCTCGACTTGCGTGAGGAGTACGACGGCAATCCCCTCAGCCACGCGACCGTCACTCGCCGCGTCCTCGACACCGTCGACGAAGCCGTAATCATCGGCGCTCGAACCGGTAGCGAGGACGAATGGGAGCGCGCTGCGAAATCGGACGTGACCGTCGTCCCGCCCGAGGAGGCGGCCGACTGGGAACCGGATTTCGACGGGGACGACAGCACGTACCTCAGCGTGGACATCGACGGTGCCGACCCCGCGTTCGCACCCGGCACCGGGACGATGGAACCGTTCGGTCTGTCTTCGCGGGAGATGCGCGACGTCGTCCGCGACGTCGCGCAAACGACGGACGTCGTCGGTTTCGACGTCGTCGAGGTCAACGACCGGGACGACGGCCAAGCCGCGACACTCGGCGGAAAATTATTGCGGGAGTTCGTGTTTTCGGCGGCGGAGCGTGGAGACTGACGGGCGTTTTGACTGACGAACGTTTTTCCCAAAAAGCGAATGAGGCGCGGTTAGAGCGCGCGCCGTACTTTGCGCATGATACGTCGCCTGAATCGTCGTGGGATTCGTCGCCACGTAGCCATGGCCTTACGGAACTTGCTCATATTCGTTCACCTCGGTATCGCTTTCCCCGAGACGGGGGAATGAACATCGCTCTCCCGCTGGCTTAACCGTGATGGCAGGTGAAACGGAAGGTCGGTCCGGACGGCGAAACGAAACTGGAATCGGACGTGCAAGCCGGGGCTTACAAACCGACGCCGACACGATACCCGTGCATGAACCTCGCCGAACTCACCGAACGGTACGACGACCGACTCCGAACCGACGACTTCGCCGACATCGACGCAAGCGCGAACGGGTTGCAAGTCGGGCCGAACGATCCGGAAGCCGTCGACGTCGAACGCGTCGCGTTCGCCGTCGATGCCGCCGAGCGGACCATCGAGGAAGCGGTGGAGCGGGACGCCGACGCGCTGGTCGTCCACCACGGACTCTCGTGGGGCGGCATCGAGCGCGTGACCGGACGCGACTACCGACGAATCGCGCCGCTCATCGAGAACGACGTAGCGCTGTACGTCTCCCATCTGCCGCTCGATTCGCATCCAGAACTCGGCAACGCGGCAGGGGTTGCGGATCTGTTGGGACTCGAATCGCGCGAACCCTTCGGACGAACGGGACCGGAGCACATCGGCCAGCAGGGACACGGCGACTTAACACGGGTGGAAATCGGCGACCTGCTTTCGTCCGAACTCGACACGGGCGGGCGGGACGTCCAGCAGTTCGACTTCGGCCCCGAGGAGATCGCACGCGTCGCCATCGTCACCGGAAGCGGCGTGGACTGGTTGGACGAGGCCGTCGAAGTCGGCGCGGACGCGCTGATCACCGGGGAAGGGAAGCAAAAGGTCTACCACGAAGCGCGTGAAGCGGGGCTGAACGTCTTCCTCGCGGGCCATTACGCGACGGAAACGTTCGGCGTGAAGTCGCTCGAATCGCTCGCCGAGGAGTGGGGGCTGACGACGACCTTCATCGACGCGCCGACCGGTCTGTGAGGGCTATCCTTCGACTCGGTACTCGTCGACCGCCGCTCTGATTTCTTCGGCCTTCACTCGACCGTGAGCGAGAAACGGGGCGATCACCGAAATCTGGTATCGTAACTTCGTGTTCGCCCCCGACACGTCGTCCGTCTCCGACAGGATTGCGAGGAGCATCCCGCTCGCGTTCCGGTACTCTATCGAGTCGTCGACCGTCTTCGAGCGAAGACCCTCGACGGACTCCATGATGTGCTCGTGTGCGTCCTCCTTTTCTATTTCGAGGTAAGCCGTCGCGAAGGTCATCTCCGAGCTAGTTGGTTCGGTACCGATGGATATAGTTCGGCCGGGCGACGCGGCAATCTCGTCTCCGATGATCGCCGGATGTCGTACGACGGCACTTCGAGGTAAAACCGAGGTTTATCTGCCTTCGCGGGATACCCACATCGTATGACGGTCTACGAAACCGACGTTCCCGGCGTCGGGAAGAAGTACGAGGTGGACACCGCCGATGGAACTCGGCTGGTAATCCTCCTGCACCACGACGGGAGACGTGAGATATATCTTCGCCCCGACGACGACGCGGACAGCGAACGGCTGTTTTCGCTCACCGGGAAACAGGCCCGTCAGGTCGGATCGATCCTCGAAGGGGCCTACTTCCAACCCGTCGAATTGGAGGACGTAACCGTACCGCTCGGGGACGCCATCATCGAATGGGTCGACGTGCCAGCGGATTCCGACGTGGTCGGGAAAACGCTTCAGTCGCTGGGATTGCGTAATCGAACCGGCGTCTCCATTATCGCGATTCAACGGGGGAAAGAGACGGTCCCGAACCCCGGTCCGGAGGAGACGATTCGAGCGGACGACATCCTGGTTACGATCGGAACGCGGGAGGAACAGGCCTCCCTCGCTGGCCTCGTCGCTGCCGATCAGCCGATGGAACCCGACGACACGGGGTACTGATGGCCGATGTACTGCTCGTCGAAGTGGGTATCGCGCTGACGGCAATCGCCGTCGCGGGCGCAGTGGCCAATCGGATCAGTCTCTCCGTGATTCCGGCGTACATCGTCGTCGGCATTCTCATCGGACCACACGAACCGACCTCTCTCGGAGGAATCTCCCTCCAACTCGTCCAGAATCGGGAAGTCATCGACCTGCTCTCGGAACTCGGTATCGTCTTCCTCCTGTTTTTCCTGGGATTGGAGTTCAGCATCGACCAGTTGCTCGGTGCACGAACTGAAATCGGGAAGATCGGTTTCGTGGATTTCGCCGTCAACTTCGGTCTCGGACTGGCGCTCGGCGTCCTGTTCGGTTGGTCGCCCCTCGAAACGCTGTTCCTCGCGGGTATCATCTACATCTCGTCGAGCGCCGTCATCACGAAATCGTTGCTCGAAAACGGCTGGATCGCGAACCCGGAAAGCGGTCCAATTTTGGGGACTCTCGTCTTCGAGGACATCCTGATCGCGATCTATCTCGCGGTTCTGTCCGCAGTCGCCTTCGGCGGCGGGAGTATCACGAGCGCCATCGTTTCCATCGGAACTGCGTTCGGTTTTCTCGCCGTACTGACGGCCGTCGCGTGGTATGGGACGGGAGTCGTCGAACGGCTATTCTCGACCGAGTCGGACGAACAGTTCCTCTTGCGGATACTCGGGGTGACGGTGCTCATCGCGGGCTTCGCCCTCGTGAGCGGCGTCAGCGAAGCCGTCGCCGCGTTCTTCGTCGGAACGGCGTTCAGCCAGACGGGACACGTGGAACGAATCGAGCGAGTCGTCTCTCCCGCACGCGACCTCTTCGCCGCGGTGTTCTTCCTGTCCATCGGATTGACGACGGACGTCACGCTCCTTCGGGACGTCCTCGGACTGTTGCTGGCCGCCATCGCACTTTCAGTCCTCGGCAAGATTCTCAGCGGTGTGGTTTCGGGACGAACCTACGGACTCTCGCCGACGCGTTCGGTTCGAGTTGGCTTGGGGATGGTTCCGAGAGGGGAGTTTTCTCTGATTATCGCAACGCTCGCGGGCGGTGTGGGCGGTGTCGCGTTCCAGTCCGTGCTTCCCGCGTTCACCGTCGGCTACGTGCTGTTCATGAGCATCATCGGAACCGTGCTGATTCAGCATGCGGACCGGGTCACCGGGGTACTGGTTCCGCTCGTCGCCCGCCTCTCGAAAGGTGCCGATACGTGAGACGGCCGTTCGCTGCTTGCGGTCACGCGGCCCGTTTTGCCGTAAGCGCCGCGAGCACGCTCCCCCCGATGAGGGTTGGAACCCAGTAGATCAGTCCGCGGAAAATGACGACCGCCGCGACGACGATCGCCGACTCGACGCTCGTCGCTGAAGCGAGGAGCGCGACGAGAACCGTTTCGATTCCCCCTGCACCACCGGGGAGCGGAGTCACGCCAGCAATGGCGCTAATGGGAATCGCGAACAGCACGACGGAGAAGGAGACGCTCGTACCGATCGCGTAAAACGCCAGCCACAACGCACCCGCCTGAAACAGCCACCCGGCACCGGAAAACCCGAGCGCGATGGCGAGTCGTGTCGGACTCGCGGCGACCTGTTCGATAGTGCCGACGAAGTGGGCGATTCGCTCCCGAATCGACTCCTGACTGGGGGCTGAAAAGCGGGGGACGTAACCCGCGACGCGGTCGAGGAGGCTAGCGGCCCCGGCCGAAATCCGTCGCTCGGCGGTCGCTCTGGAAGTCCACAGATAGTACCCCCCGCCGACGAGAACGACGCCGATTCCGCCGAGGAGGACGGCCGCGAACTTCAGACGCGACGAGAGCGTCAGTACGATGGCGTAGTAGCTGATCCCGACCGTTGCGAACACGAACGAGGGGACGAAGTTGAGGGTATCGACGCTGGCGATCGCCGCCAACCCGGTTTCGTATCTGGTCCCGGACGTCCGTGAGATGAGGTAGGCCGTGATCGGCTCACCGCCCGCTTGGCCGAACGGCGTCACGTTGTTCGAGAACGTCGCGCCCGAGAACAGGAAGAACGACCACGGGACGGACACCGAAACGTCCAACGTTCGGAGCACGGTTCGGAGCGATTGACTCCACGCGAACAACCAGCCAATCGTCGTCAACAACACCAGTCCGAGAACCGTTCGCCGTGCCTGTTCGAGCGCCGCGAGAACGGGGTCGATGTCGACGAACCAGAACAAGAGCGCGAAGACAGGAACGGTCAGAAGAAATCCGAAGAGGATTCTCCGCACGAGTGAACGATCCATACCTCCTGGGATGCAGGGGTCCAATATGACCCTTGTGGCATCCGATTGTCGATGACGGCGACGACCCCGAGGCGAGGTGCCCGAATCGCCCGCCGAACATTGTTGGCTGGTAACATCCTTCATTGACGCGGCGACGTATCTGTAACTACTCATTCGGTCACCTACAACTACGTCCCGTGTCGTCTGCAACTACTGTCTCATTCGTCTACAACTACCTCGGTGATGGTACTGATTTTTCGAGATGTATCGTACGATTTCGTCCAAAGAGGAGGTATTAAAAGGGGGGAGTGCGAGGAAACGGACGTGTCCTGCGGGTTTCAACGGCCCATGAGGACCGCCGGAACTATCGAGGTCACGTTTCGGTCTCGCTGGACACGGGCCGTCGCCGACCGGCCCCGATAGCCGAACTTCGGTTACGGCTAATCGAAGCGCCGCTGGTGCCCGACCTCACACCACGCGCGCCCTCGTGGCAGTCGGCAACACCGTTTCTCAGAGGACAACGGGCTACGAGTTCTCACTGTAACCAGAAGACGGAACCAGTTGCACGCCGTTACTACAGCACTCAAATGAGCTTTATCGTCGAAATCGAAGTCCCCACCGATTCGTTTCCACTGGGGGAACTCGTTCAGCAGTATCCGGAGGCACGTATCGAACTCGACCAACTGGTTCCCAGTGAGGATAGACTACTTCCGTTTTTCTGGATTCGGAACGTGAACCCGGACGAAATCGACGAGATAGAACTCGGGGCGCCGTCACTCGAATCGATCATCGTTCTAGACGACACCGGCGAAGCGCTACTCTGCCGAGCGGTCTGGAACAGAACGCGACCGGGATTCCATGATATCTTCATGAACGAGCAGATGACGCTTCTCCGAGGGAGCGGGTCATCGGATGGGTGGTATTTCCAGTTTCGGTTTACTCACCACGCCGCCGCGAACCAGTTACGCGAAGACCTTACGACGCGCGAGATTCCCTTCGAGGTCATTCGTGTCTATTCGGTACGGGAGATGCGGGAACGACAGTACGACCTCACCTCCGACCAGTACGAAGCGCTAGTTGCAACACATCAGGCGGGGTTCTTCGAGACGCCACGTCGAGCGACGTTGGCGGAAGTCGCATGCACCCTCGACATCTCACCACAAGCACTGTCAACTCGATATCGACGTGGATTGAACTCGCTACTCGATACGACGCTCTACAAACTCGACGAGGACCAGCCCTCATAAGAACATAAAGCCTCGAAGGTTTAAACCCGAATCCACCAACCGGTAACCGACTAACGGAACCATGTGAAAGAACCATCGAATCCGGAAAACGTCAGCCAGTACGGTTCCCGTCTCGGGGGAGATTCTCCGCCTCGTCCCTCCGAGGCCGTCATCGAAGCGGTTGCAGCGGTCGAAGAAATCCAACCGTGGGACCTCGAACCGCCGTTGTACGACACGCTCGACCCGGACGCGCTCGATTCGTTACTAACCGGCGTTTCGGCGCGGTCTCGACTCGAATTCGACTATCACGGGTACACCGTCGTCATCGAAGATGGCGGCACCGTGGTCATCGAGTAACCGCGACGTACAAGCTAGCACACGGGTGAACATGACCGACCACGAGAAGCGCTCGTAGGGCAAACTCGAAAAGGCCGCGCGCAACGTCTCGGCGTACGTCGACGCGACGATTACGCTCACGCTGGTGGTCGCCGCCGCACGGGAACGGGTCGAGTAGAGCAGTCGAAAATCAGTAGCGGGTGAACGTCCCGGACCCGACCTCGATTCGCACGAGCGTGTTCTCCGGGTAGGCGTCCGTATCGGCGCCGTATCGCGGATTGATCCGTTCGGCGGCTTTCATCACTTCCTCCTCGTCCTCGACCACCGCGGCCGTCCCTTGCATCGTGACCTTCCACTCGGCATCCCCGGCGGTGTCCTTCTGGATCGAGAGCGCGACGCGCGGGTTCGTTCGGATGTTCGCTAGCTTGCGCCCGCTCGTGAGGATCGAAACGATCCCGTCCTCGTAGTGGTACCAGACGGGTGCGACGTGCGGTCGGTCGTCCGAACACGTCGCGAGGTGGGCCATCACGGACACCTCCGAGAGGAGCGTCTCGGCTTCGTCGGGGAGTACGTCTGCCATGGTTGAAAGGGAGGACGGAAGAAGAAAATAACTTCCTGCCGAACGCTCCGGACGATTTCGCGCCGCAGTCCCCGATCACAGTGGCTCATCGGATCAGTGGCCCATCGGCTACACGATGTCGTTCTACACGGGGTCGTCCGGGTCGTGGCGCGCTCGCATGCGCTCCGCCTCGTTCGCGTACCGTTCACGGGTCTCGGCGTCGGTGACGGGCGTCAGGCGCTCCGCTTCGACCGTGATGGCGGCCGTCACCTCCGGCCCCGGTCCCGACCCGAAGCGGTTGAACGCCCGCTCCTTTTGCAGGTATCGGGACCCGTCCGGCGTCGCGTAGACGGTCACCAAGATGTGCGGCGAGTCCGCCGAGAACGTCCGTTCGACCATCCAGACCCGCTCGGTCCGCTGTTCCGACTCGGCGTGTTCCGATCCGGATTCGTCCGCGTGCATGGTCGAACGTTCGTCTCCCGCGGTCTTGTACGCCGGTCGTAGTTCCCGTCGCTTGAGAACAGATCGTTCGACGGAAACGCTCTTTTCCCCGGTGTCCCTATCGGCGGATGGCCGATGACGAGAACGGCGTTCCGAACCGGCGTGGCGGCCGGTGATGACGAACCCTATGAGTGCCGAGGCCGAACGAGTATCGACCGTTCATTTCTCTCGTTCCTCACGCGTTTTACCCTCTGGTGATTCGGGATGGTCCGCTCCATCTTCGTCCCCCGGTATCCGCCGTGGCAGGAACGTCGATGCGACGAGCAGGAGTAACACGAACAGTACGAGGAGGAGCAGCGCCGCCCGTTGCGCGTCGAACATTGCGGCCTCGAAGATGCCGCGGAGCAATCGTCGTTGCGGAGGGGTGAGTTGACTCAGGAAGTGTTGCTGTGTGGCTTCCGTCGCTGTCTCCGCCGCATCTTCGAGCGCGATCACCAACTCGTACCGTTGTTTCATCGTGAGTGTTACCCCACGCGCCCGCAGGACGCCGTCGACGACGCTGCCGTAGAACCGTCCGAGAAGAAACGAGCCAACGACTGCCGTCCCCAGCGAAAATCCTATCGAACTGCTCACGTTCAGGACTCCGGACGCCTCGGCGGAGTCCGCGTCGGGGACGGCCGACATCGTCATGTTGGTGATCTGTGCCAGTATGAGTCCGACTCCCGCCCCATACAGCGCCACCGGAATAACCATCCTGCCGACCGTCTGACCGGGACCCGTCTGCTCGTACAACAGCACCAGTCCGAGGCCCATGGACACGATGCCGACCTGGATGAGCGTCTTCGGCGAGACGAACTTACGCCATCCGGGCGTCACCGTCGCGAAGAGGATCGATGCGAGGGAATACGGTAGCAACGCTATCCCGGTCTCGAAGGCGGTGTATCCGAGTACTGCCTGGAGATAGACCGGGAAGATGAACATGAAGCCAGCCGAGATTATCGACCGAATATTGTACGTGACGACTCCGGACAAAAAGGAACGGTTCGTCAGCACGTGCAGCGGAACGAGCGGGGATTTCCCGGCACGTTCCATTCGGCGTTCGTACTGAACGAACGCGGCGAACGCGAGAAATCCGACCCCGAGAAACCAAATCGTCGGCGACGTGCCGAGCGGGTTGAACTGTACGTCGCGAGAAAAACGGTCGCCTCACGAGTAACCACCCGTACTTCCCGCTGAGAAGGAATCCGGTGACGAGCGTCGTCGCACCGACGACGGACAGCGCTGTCCCGCCTTTATCGAGCGAACTGGGCGTTTCCGACAGTGGATTCGGACTCACGTACCGGACGAAGAAGAGAATGACCCCCATTCCGATGAGTTGGAGGGAAAACCCCCATCGCCAACTCGCGTACGTGGTCAGGGCACCACCGATAATCGGTCCAAGGGTCGATGCAACGCCATTCACGCCAGCCAACAGTCCGAACGCCTTCGCCCGGTCATCGTCCTCGTAGCTGACGGTCAAGACGGTGAAGGTCAAGGGAAGTAACACCGCCGCCGCGGCCCCCTCGATGAGCGACCAACCGATATAGAGGACCGTCGTGTTCCAGCTAATCGCGGCCACCAGCGTCCCACCGGTATAGATGATCAGTGCGACCGCCATTACACGCCTGCTACTGTGCCGAGACGGCAGCGTCCCGGCCGGGAGAATCAGCGCAGCGATCACCAGTGAATAGAGTGAAACCGCTCCCTGAATCGCGGTGACCGAGGTATCGAACTCGTCCACCATCGTGGGAATCGCCACGTTCATCAGGGACGCATTGATGACCACGATGAACGTCGTCAGACTCACGGCGATCGCTGGCCCCCAGTATCGTACGACAGTCTTCACGTCCGTAGAGCGATGAGAGCTCCCGTTGGACGTGGACTCACCCGGGACCATACAACGGCCTACCACTTTGATCCTGAAATAGCATGGACCCGGTCAGTCGCCGAGCGTCGAGGAGCGCCGTTTCACTTCCCGATTCGGGCGTTGTGTGCCACTGTTTAATTCCTTGGCGACTGTACGGTGAGCGATGCGAACCATCGCGGTCGAAGAACACTTCGTCGCAAGCGGTTTCGCCGAGAAAGGGGCAGGCGACGACCCCGGAGAGGGGGACACATCGGAGACGTCGCTGACGAACCGACTCGGGAATCTCGGCGAAGGGCGCGTGGCGGCGATGGATGACGGGGGTATCGACGTGCAAGTCATCTCGGAAACGCAGTTGCACGGCGTGGAGTTGACGACGGAGGAGTGGACCACGCTCGCCGAGGCGGCAAACGATGAACTCGCGGACGCGGTCGCCGCCCATCCCAACCGATTCGCCGGGTTCGCCACGTTGCCGATGGCAACTCCCGAGAAAGCGGCCGACGAACTCGAACGGACCGTCTCGGGGCACGGGTTCGTCGGCGCGATGATCAACGGGACGACCGATGGCCAGTTCCTCGACCATCCGCGGTTCGTGCCGGTACTCGAACGGGCCGCGGAACTCGACGTGCCGCTCTACATCCACCCCGGGTTTCCGCCCGAGACGGTCGAAAAGCAATACTACGAGGGGTTCGGCCCGGAGGTCGACTTCTCGCTCGCCACCACAAGTTGGGGGTGGCACGCCGAGGCGGGACTCCACGCGTTGCGGTTGATCGCGTCGGGCGTTTTCGACCGCCTTCCCGACTTGAAAATCGTTCTCGGCCACATGGGCGAGATGATTCCGTTCATGCTCGACCGAATCGACGAGTGGCTCAGTCCGCTGACCACCGAATTGGAACACGACGTCCCGCACTACTTCCGCGAACACTTCTGGCTCACCACGAGCGGGATGTTCAGCCGAATACCGTTCAGGGCGGCGCTTGCGGCCGTCGGAGCCGACAACGTCATGTTCGCCGTGGACTACCCGTACAGCTCCAACGAGCAGGGTCGCCGGTTCATCGAGAACGTGGACGCCTCACCTACGGACCTCGAAAAGATCACACACCGCAACGCGGAACGGCTTTTCGGGCTGTCCGAGGACTGAGACGCGACTGTTTTCCGCGGTGTCGTCCGACCGCGAACCCGTATTCGTCCGTCAGTAGACCGGGCCGACTATCCGTCCGTGGTCGTCTCGTTCGCCACCGTCCCGTTCGGTGGAGCGGAACCGTTCGGCGGTGCCGACCCGTTGGGCGGGGCCGACCCGTTCGGTGGAGCGGAACCGTTCGGCGGAGTGCGCCCTCCCTGTGAACCGGACGCCGAGTCGTCCTCGTTCACCTCCTCGTCCTTGTACAGTGCGACGTCGAGCGTTCCGGAGTATCCCGAATCGGTCTTCGTGACGTCGAGCAGGAGTCGTGAAGCGTTCCCCTGTTGGAAGATGTTGTCGTCGGCGTTGCGCGTGTCGCGCTCGTCGCGTTCCGAGTACGGCTCTTTCGTGTACACCGTGTCGGTGAGGTCGTCGTCGAAGAACAACTGCGACGTGAACTCGTAGGCGTCGGTCGCGTCCTCGGACGAGCGAATCTTGAAGTGGATGTGAACCGCCCGACCCGGATACCAACCGGGGTAGATGGTCGTGAACGACGCTCCGCCGTTCTCGTCCGTGCTCTGAATCCCGCGAAGGAAGTCCTTGCCCACGGTTCCCTGCGCTTGGACATCGGAGTACACCCCGTCGACGTTCGCGTGCCAGACGTCGACGATGGCATTTTCGAGCGGTTCGCAGGTGTCATCCGACAGGTCGTGCACCGTGAAGTCGAGATCGAGACGGATTCCATCCTGCTGATTGCCCGTCCCTGTGTCCGACCGGATGTCGGAGCGACGGAGGTTCTCGTCGACGTAGTACGGTCCCTCGGTCAGTTCCGTCATGGCGACGCACGCGGTCGTTCCGTCGCCCGTCGTGACGGTGGTGCTCGTCATGGTACCCGTCGCCGGGTAGTCCGAATCCGTCGTCGACATCGGGGTAGCGGTCACCGTCCCGGACGAACCGTTCGTTTCCGTACTCCCGCTCGAATCGCTCGACGTCGAACAGCCGGCGAGAAACGCCAGCGCGGGGGCACCACCGAGTGCGATGGCCTGTCTACGAGTGAGTAACCGACCGACCGGTTCATCGTCGTCGTCCATATTTCGACGTTGTCGGATTCCCTTATGGGGATTTGCCGAAATCACGCGAAAACGACCCGGAAGTCAGGCACAAATTCGTCCCACAACGGGGACACCACGGGATAGAAAGGCGTCAGCGACCTATGCTCGATTCGTCCTGTCAATCCGCAACGAATCATCCCTCCCTGCTACGAGACAGCACAACCGGTACACGCGACGTACTCCACTTGCCTCCAGAAATCGAGATAGCCGGTGCCATTCTTTACCATCGGATCTTTATTGCATCGTATGGGCAGTCGCGAATCGCCACGAGCACCATCCGATTTTCGTGATCGGGTGCAGTTTTATCTCGTCGATCACCGAACGCCGCTCGGGAAGGCGATCGACGTCTGGTTACTGGTATTGAACCTGCTGTTCGTCGGCGTCTTCGTCGCACAAACCTACTCCCTTTCGGCGACGGCGGAGGCGTGGCTGTGGCGACTGGAGGTCGGCATCGCGTTCGTGTTCGTGGTCGAATACGTGCTCAGGCTGTACGGCGCTCGGAACCGCCTCGCGGAGTTCACGAACCCGTACACGATGGTCGATCTGCTGTCGGTGCTCCCGACGCTGGCGGTGTTGTTCCTGCCCGCCTCGGTCGTCCTCGTCAATATCGGGTTCCTCCGGGCCATTCGAGTCGTCCGGGTACTTCGATTCTACCGATTTACGGAGGACGACGAGTTCTTCTTCGGCACCGTGTCGGTCGGCACCCTTCGAACCATGAAACTCCTGTTGACGGTGCTGGTCATCTTCTTCGTCTCAGCGGGCCTGTTCTTCAGCGTCGAGTACCGGACGAACCCCGCCGTGAACAACTTCGGTGACGCGTTCTACTACACGGTCGTAACCCTCACAACCGTCGGGTTCGGCGACATCATTCCGACCACCTGGATGGGCCGATGGGTGACGGTAGCCGGAGTACTCACTGCGATCATCCTCGTCCCGTGGCAGGCGGGAAAGATCGTTCGGGAATGGACACACAGGGGAAAAGTCAACGTCACGTGCCCCCAGTGCGGTCTCGCCTACCACGACCGGGACGCGTCGCACTGCAAAGCGTGCGGTCACGTCATCTATCAGGAGTACGATTCGCGGCAGTAGTGGAACCCAGAAACCGCATCCGGTACCGATCATCCGATCACCGCTCTCCGTCGACGTTCCCATCGATCCAGTCCCGACGATTCACCAACCAATCCGACCAACTCAACAAGTCCGACTAACCCGACCAATCCGACCAACCCTTAACCTCCCACCACGAGACGGGGTACCCAATGCCCAACGCAACCGTCTGTTTGTGCTTCGACTTCGACGCAGTTTCGGGATGGATTCACGGCCACGGTGCGACCGATAGCCCGGTGAAACTCTCGCGTGGTCGCTACGGTCCGGAGGTCGCCGCGCCCCGAATCCTCGACCTGCTGGACCGAATGGACGTGCCCGCGACGTGGTTCACGCCGGGGCACACCATCGAGAGCTTCCCCGAAATCTGCGGCGAGGTACACGACTGCGGTCACGACGTCCAGCATCACGGCTGGCACCACACGCCGCCCGCAAAGTTCGCGGGCAGGGAGGCCGAGCGCGCCGACTTCGAGCGCGGCATCGAAACGATTCGGGACCTGACGGGCGAGAAACCGACCGGGTATCGATCACCGTCGTGGGACTTCTCGGCGCACACGCTCGATATCCTGCAGGAGTTGGATTTCGAGTGGGACTCCAGTCTGATGGGTCACGACTTCGAACCGTATCGTGTGCGCGAACTGCCGACTGCCGACCCCGATGAACCGTACGTGGCGGGCGAGGAGACCGACTTGCTGGAGTTTCCGGTGTCGTGGCACCGGGACGACTGGCCCTCGTTGCAGTTCACGCCCGGACGAAGCGGCAGGCCGCGGGCCGACGAGGAAGCCGTCTTCGACGGCTGGTACGAGCAGTTCGATTGGATGTACGAGAACGTCGAGGACGGCGTGTTCACGCTGACGATGCACCCGCAGGTGACTGGGCAACCGCCCCGACTTCGCTATCTGGAGGCGTTCGTGGAGTCCGTGCGCGCGAAGCAGGGCGTGGAGTTCGCGCTGTTGAACGATGTGGATCGGCGAATCTCATAAGGAAAACAACTGCTCTAGATTGATATCTAATTTTTTATACTTAACTAGAATATTCGGACAACTGAACATCCAAAGAGATTTGTATCGGTACTGACTCTAGCGCACGAACGAATCGATAGTATCGATTTTGATAACTGTAGACAACCGTCTCCCCATCCAATAACTATGTCACGAAATCACGGCCGTATCCGTGCGGCCCTTCTGGTAGTAATCGCGCTGATGGTCGTCGTCGGAATCACGCCACCATCGGTGAGCGGTGCAAACAATATCGGCATCGGCATCAATGGGGAGGACGAGACGATTGCGCCGGGGGATTCGTTCGGCTATTACACATACGGTTTCTCCGGTGACCACTACGTCTACGTCGTTCTTGACAAGAACGGAGACGGTTTCTACAACGCGTCCGACGGGTACATGAACGTCTCCGTTTCCACCAGCGATAGCAACTTCAACGACTACTTCCCCGCCACGAAGACCACCGGCTTGGACGGGACGTACGACGTGTATGCTGTCGACGATAAATCCCTCGACGACGGACTACTCGATACCGGTGACAGTCTGACGAACGGTTCCTCGACACAGATTCACATCGACGGGAGTCCACCGTGGGTTTCGGACGTGAATTTCACGAACCCGACCAACCAAACGCTCGATTTTTCCTTCACCACGAACGAGCAGGTGAACACATCGACTATCAGCATCTCCGGACCCGAGTCGAGAATCCTCGACGGCAGTAACTTCACCGAGACCAACGACAACGGGACCTACACGTACAACACCTCCGTCGCAGTCACCCACGACGGTGACTACACGGCGGAAATCACCACGGCGAAAGACGACATCGGAAACGACGCCGCGAACAACCAATCGACATCGGAACTGTCCGACAACGTTACCGTCGATACCGTTCCGCCGGGACTGCAACACGTCGAGGCGGAAGTCGGCGACGACACTGCCACCGTCACGTTCAACGAGAGTGTCGTGGACGGCGACGGAAATGCACTCAGCGCCGACGATTTCGTGTTCACCAACGCCGACGGAGGCGGCGCGACGAATATTGGCTCCGTGAGCCACACGACGGGCACGGACACGGCGACGGTGACCTTCGACGCCTCCGTCTCGGCGGGTGACCTCGAAAACGACACCATCGCGGCGAAATCGGGGCACGTCTACGACCGGTACGGGAACGCCGCGGACACGACGGCTAAATCGCTGGAAGATACGGTGCAACCGGGGGCACCGACGGGAATCTCCGCACCGGACATCAACGCGAGCAATCGAGGGTCGTACGACGTTTCGGTCACCCTGCCCGACGACCACGAAGCCGGAACTGTACAGCTATCGCTAGCCGGTAATGTGACCAGAAGCACCACGGTCACGGCCGAGTCGGATGGCGACTCGACCGGTGAAACGGTCACGTTCACCGGTATCGATACCTCCGGTATCGCCGACGGATCGGTGTCCATCGACGCGACGATGACCGACTACGGCGGGAATTCGAACAGCGCGTCAGGAGTCGAGGTGACGAAGGATACGAGTCTCCCAGGCGTCACCGATGCGAGCATCTCGAACGCACCCATCGGTACCTACGACGCCGGGACCCAACAGACGGTGACCGTCGAGTTCAACGAGAGCATCGATACGAGCGCAAGCCCGACGGTTCGGGTCGTGAATCTGAATCGGACGTACGCCGTCAACGGGAGTTTCGACGACGATACGACGTGGACCGGGACCGTCACCATCGCGGACGACAACGAGCAGGCGACCGGAGCCATCGACATCTCCGGTGCGACCGACGGCGTGGGGAACGTGATGGCCGCCGACAGTTCGAACACGTTTCAGGTCGATACGACGGGACCGGCCAAACCCGATTCCACCGACGCGGCGAACATCACGCGAAAGAATCAGGATGACTACGACGTCACCGTGAACCTCGTCTCCGACTCGGAAGCCGATACGGTGAGCGTGAAGGTTTCGGACGGGACGAACTCGGTCGTCGAGAATCGGAGCGTCACGAACGGTACGGATTCGGTTACCGTCCCCGGTATCGACGTTTCGACGCTGGACGATACGGGAACCATCACCGTCACCGCGCTCGCGTTGGATGGCGGCTATCCGAACAGCGAGGGGTACACGGCGGGGACGACGGTGACGAAGGACACGACGCGGCCGACAGCGACGAACGTCGAAATCGGCGACGGCGAAATCAACGACACCGATGCCGGGACGTCACGGACGGTGACCGTCACGTTCGACGAGTCGATGAATCGGAGCGTCGACCCGTCCGTTCGGGTGGCGGGTCTGAACCGGACGTACGTCGTCGTCGGGAGTTACGATAGCGACACGATATGGACGGGGACCGTCACCATCGCGGACGACAACGAGACGACGACCGGGAACGTCACGGTCGAGAACGCGACCGACGCCGTCGGAAACGAACTGGCGGCGACGAAACACGCGTTTTCGGTCGATACGGTGTCTCCCTCCATCACCGGATTCGACGTGCGACGTACCGGCGGCGGAACGGTCGAGCTATCGTTCAACGGCAGCGAACGACTCGACGCCGCTTCCGTCACCCTTTCGACCCCGAGCGGAACGACGACGCTCACCTCGTTTACCGAGTCGGGGAGCGGGCCGTACGAGTACACGACGACGTACGCGGGCGGTGACGGCACCTACACCGCGACGTTGACCGAGGCCCGCGACGATGCGGGCAACGACGGCGCAAGCGGGCAATCCGACGCGGTGACGGTGGACACGACGCCGCCGACGTTCAGCGATCCCGTTCCCAGCGACACGACGGTCACCGACAACGAATCCACGGTGCGTATCGACGTCGCGGATGCGACCGGGAGCGTGAACGGGAGTTCGATTCGCGTCACGGTCACTGATTCGTCCGGAACCGAACTGAACGCGGTCGGAACGGCCCACAGCGGGGTTTCGTTCGACGGGAGCACGCTCACCGTCGACCCTTCGGCGGCGGGAATCACGCTGGCCGACGGCGACGTGAACGTCACCGTCGCGGCGAACGATACGGACGACAACCGGAACACGACCGAGTTCTCGTTCGGCGTCGATACGACGACCCCCGGCGTTCAGCAACCCCGCGCCGACCGGGACGTGACGGACGATTCGACGACGATTCGCGTCGATA
The DNA here is from genome assembly GCF_001625445.1 of Haladaptatus sp. R4. Lineage (NCBI taxonomy): Archaea > Methanobacteriati > Methanobacteriota > Halobacteria > Halobacteriales > Haladaptataceae > Haladaptatus > Haladaptatus sp. R4. Next base: position 859,669 of record NZ_LWHG01000011.1, read on the forward strand.
TCGACGACGCGACGACCGGCGTTGACGGGTCGAGCCTCCAAGTCACGCTCGACAACACGAGCGGCCAGTTCTTCAGCGGCGGAACCGGCACCGACGGCGTCTCGTTCGATGGCGACACGCTCACCGTCGACCCGACGAAGTCGGGCGTCCCGACCCTTCCGAACGGTACGGTCACCGTTACCGTCACCGCGGACGATGCGGTCGGAAACGAACGCTCGAACGGGTTCGAGTTCGACGTCGACGTCCCGCCGTCGGTCAGCGGTTTCACGGCGACGAACACCGACGGGATGAACGTGACCGCGTCGTTCGATTCGACCGACGAACTCGATACCGTGGCGGTCGGCATCAGCGGTGCGGAAAGTTCGACGTTGACCACGGCCGATTTCTCCGCGACGCCTGACGGCGACGGCGGGTACAACTACACGGCGACGTACACCGGGGGTACTGACGGAAACTACACGTTCCGGTTGAACACGGCCGACGACGGACGGAGCGACGGTGCGACCGGGGAAACGGAGACGGTACTCGTCGACGACACGCCGCCGTCGGTAACCGTTTCGACGCCCGACGGTGGGGAACAGTTCCACGACGGCGAGACGGCGACTGTCGAGTGGACCGCGACGGACTCCGTGAGCGTGGACACCGTTTCGATCGACTACTCCGCGGACGGCGGTGCGAGTTGGGCGACCATCACGGCGGCGACGAACGACGGAACCTACGACTGGACGGTTCCCGTCATCGACTCCGAGTCCGTCCTCGTTCGCGTCAACGGGACCGATACCAGCGGGAACGTCGGCACCGACACGAGCGCCGGGACGTTCACCATCGACTCGACGGCACCGACGGTCGAAAACTACAGCGTGAGTAATCCAACCGGGCAAGACGTCGTCGTCTCGTTCGATACCGACGAACGACTTGGGGCGATTACCGCGGAGGTCTCCGGTACCGAGTCGGGAACGCTCACGATGAGCGATTTCACCGAGACGGACAACGGCGACGGAACGTACACCTACGCGACCACGTACGCCGGGAGTTCCGACGGCAACTACACGGCGACCCTGACCGAGGCGACCGACGCCGTGGACAACGACGGCGCGAGCGGCCAGTCGGAAAGCGTCGAGGTCGATACGACTGACCCGTCGATCTCGAACTTCACGGTGACGAACCCGTCGGGGCGGAACGTGACGGTCGAACTCGATAGCGACGAATCGCTTTCGGACATCGATGTCACGCTCTCGGGTGCCGAGAACGCGACGCTGACCCGAACCGATTTCACCGTGAGTGGAACGACCTACACGGCGACCTACGACGGAAGCGTGGACGGTACGTACACCGCGACGCTCGACTCCGCGGCCGACGACGCGGGCAACGACGGCGCATCCGGGGAGACGGACGCGGTCAGCATCGACACGACGCCGCCGACCATCTCGAACGTCACCGTCTCGAATCCGACCCAGCAGGAGGTGCAACTGCGCTTCGACAGTTCAGAACCGCTCGCCGCCGTCGGTATCGCCATCTCCGGCGCCGAAACCGCGACGTTACGTCGAACCGGTCCGTCGAACGCGAGCGGATCCTACGTCGTCACGTACACCGGGAGCGTCGATGGTACGTACACCGCGACGTTGACCGAGGCGACGGACGATGCGGGTAACGATGGCGCGAACGGCCAATCGGGTAGCGTGACCGTGGACGCCCTGTCGCCGACCATCTCGAACCTCACTGCCTCGAACCCGACCGGTGACGAGATACGGGTCCGAGTCGTGAGTTCGGAACCGCTCTCCGCGCTCGAAACGGACCTCTCCGGGCCGGAGAACGCGACGCTCACCTTCGACGACTTCGTTCGAAACGGGACGACGTACACCGCGACGTACCCGGACGCCCCGAACGGCGAGTACGACGTGACTGTGGTCGGGTTCGCCGACACCGCGAACAACACGGGGTCATCGGGTCGGACGGACAACGTGACGCTACAGACCAGCGCGCCGACCGCCTCGAACTTCGTCGCCACCAATCCGACCGGAAGACGTGTCGTCATCAGCTTCGACGGATCGGAACCGCTTTCGGCGATCGACGTCTCGCTCTCCGGCGCGGCGAACGCGACGTTGACGCGGGCGAACTTCACCGAAAACGGAACGACCTACACGGCGACCTACAACGGGAGCGTCGATGGCACCTACACCGCGACGCTGGATGGGATAACGGATGGAACGGGTATCCACACCGTCCCGGGTAAAACGGCCAGCGTCACCGTCGATACGTCACAATCCGGTGGTGGAACCGGCGGCGGAAACACCGGTGGGAGCGGGACCGGCGGTGGGAGCAGTGGCGGAGATACCGGAGACGGAACCGGTGGAAACGGGACGGTCGGTGATGAGGGCACTGGCGGGTCGAACGATGACACGGCCGACGACACGCACGACGACCCGCTCTCGGTCACGGTCACACCGGGTAACGGGGAGACCACGAACGTCTCCGTCGAAAACGCCGACGCGTATCGGAACGTCGGCGTGACGTTCGAAAACGAGACCGGTACGGGTGGACTCAACGTCAGCCAGTTGAACCTCACCGTCGAGCGGCGGGCGAATTACGACTTGCGCGTGAACACCTCGGAGAACCTGTCCACCGAATCACCCGATTTCAACGGACGTACCGTTGGACTCGCTCGAATCGATCACTCGATCCCCGATTCGGAGATCGATGGCGTCCAGTTCACGTTCCGGGCCGATGCACGCCGCTTCGAATCGACCGCCATCGACCCCGACGAAGCGGTAGTCTACCGCTACCACGACGGACGGTGGAACGCCCTCGAAACGAGCGTGGTTCGACGGGACGGGGATTCGTACGTCCTGCGTGCCGACTCTCCGGGCCTGTCCACGTACGCCGTCGGTCTTCGAAACGAGGACCTCCTCTCCGTCTCGGGTGCGAGTCTGTCGGGTCCGTCCGGAACCGTCGGGGATTCCGTCACGGTCTCCGCAACCGTCACGAACCGCGGTAACTGGATGGCGGACGAGACTGTCTCGGTGACGGCCAACGGGACGAACGTCGCCACTCGAACGATCACCGTCCCCGTCGGGGAAACGAAGGCGATATCGTTCGATATCACGCTCGATCAGCCCGGGACCTACGCCCTCGCGGTCGATGGAACGTCGGCCGGAACCCTCGTCCTCTCGGGCGTTTCCGAAACGACGGAAACGAGCGGGGACGTCGCCACGACCGAGTCATCGACCGCTTCGACTTCGTCACGGACGACGGGGATGGTCGGGACGACCCACACGACGGCGCTCGGCGACTCGTCGAAAACGAACCGGGACCGTCGTCCCAAAAGCTGGTCGCTCCTCGCGGTTGGTGCTCTCGTCCTCGCCGCGCTCCTCGTGATTCGCCGACGGTGATCACGGGGCGGCGATTTCGTGAAACGTCTGAATATGGTAACTGAGGATATTACGGAAGTCCCCGCTCGTTGTGTCGAATCGGAATCAAAGACCCGAATAACCGCATATATGTGTCTAGATGGCCACAATGAGGTTCCTAAAACGAATATGTGTCTAAAAATCACTCGTTTTAGAGAACGAATGCAGAACCCTTAACCGTGTACCCCAATTGTGTATAGTTGTAATGGCAAACGGTAAAGTTGATTTCTTCAACGACACAGGCGGCTACGGTTTCATAGAGACGGACGACGCGGACGAGGACGTTTTCTTCCACATGGAAGACGTTGGCGGCGAGGACCTTACGGAAGGTACCGAGATCGAGTTCGACATCGAACAGGCCCCCAAGGGCCCGCGAGCGAAGAACGTCGTTCGCCAGTAAATAACGATTTTACACTGTCGCCACGTGCGACAAGGTATATATCGATTTTTTTAGCGCAGTAGTATCCGAGAGCGACGGTTAGAACAGTCGCCAGAGTACCGACCGAACCCGGTAGCCGAGCGACCCGGCTCGATAGCCGCGCCAACCGCTCATGCCCCCCGCGAGCGTACTGACTTCGTATCCCTCCTCGTCGAGAATACCGGTCGCCCGTTTTGCGACGACGCCCATCTTGCAGACCGTGACGACGGGGTTGTCTTGTGGGATTTTATCAAGACGGCTGCGGAGTGCGTCCTCGTCTCCCCCGCGTAAATCGTCGTACACAGGGATGTTACGACTTCCGTCGATATGCTCCGACTGAAACGCTTTTCTCGGCCGAATATCGAGAACGTACGGCGCGTCATCGGCGTCGAGTCTGTCGTCCAGTTCGTCGGGTCGAATCTTGCTCATTATGCCCACAAATGTACCGAAGCGTTAAAGCCGTGACGTCATCGGGTGACGGTAGCAACTGTCGAACGCCTCGGTCGGTCGCGTTTCAAGTCGCACCGCTCGGTGCGAGCGGAGACCGCTGGAAAAATCTACACGTACGCTGAATCGACGGTTAGAAGTCCGTTTCAGTTCACCGAAGGGATCACTGGATGTGGCCTTCGCGGCGGAGTTGGTCCGCGTCCTGGCTGGTGTATCGCCATTCGATGTTGGCCTTCTCGTCCTGCCAGTCCCACGGTTCGATGAGGACGACGTCGCCCTCTTCGATCCAGGTTCGGTATTTCATTCGACCGGGAATCCGGCCCATTCGCTCTTTTCCGTCGTTACATCGGAGCTGTACGTGGTTGCCACCGTTGTGTTGGGTGACGACCGCGAACATCTCGTCCTCGTTTGGCATTCGGAGGTTCCGACGCCCACTTTCTTCACTCACAGGTGGAATAAGTAGCGGACACGGTTAAGTGGTAGGTGTCTTTCGATACCGTTTGACATGCAAACTGGATACTGGATCGGGGTGACCCCCCACCGAAACGAGGAGTATTTACTCGCATCTGAAAACACAATTCCGCCGAAATCGGCGTTATGAGGGCACTAAGACGGCCGTACACCATACATAATTATACGTTCGTAGGTGGGTCGTACAACCACGATGTCAGACACTGGGCAGTCAGTCCAATCCCTGAAGTCGAAACTCCCGAATCCAATAACGGCGGACAACGTTCGCTACAACCCGTCGTTTTCGGAACTTCGTGAGTTTTCGCGGGAGTTGGAGACGACGGCCGAATTCGGTTCCGCGTCGTACGTCAGCCGCGAACGGTCGCGCAACTCGGACAAGACGAGAAATGCCGTCGACGAAGGATTCGACGCGGACGACTACGCACACATCGAGGACGCGGTCGAGTTCGCCCGAGAACACGAGATGCTCTGCGTGGACCGCCTGATGGGCCGCCACACCGACCACTCCTACCGGTGCAGACTCTACGTTCCGAAGAAGTACGGCCGTATCGCCCTCGCGTGGGCGAACCTCTTCGAACCGGTCGAGGAGGAGGGTGAACCGGATTTCGTCACGATACAGGTTCCCGACTGGGACGAAATCGCCGTTCGAGTCCTTCCCGAGGAGGGCGTGACCGTCGCTCTCGGAAGCGACTACACCGGCGAGGCGAAGAAGTCCTTCCTCAGGTTGTTCATGTTCCACGCAAAACGGAAGGGCGGCCTCGGACTGCACGCCGGAAGCAAGCGAGTGACGCTTCGGGACGAAACCGGCGACCTGCGCGATGTGGGGCAGGTTTTCCTCGGTCTCTCCGCGACCGGCAAGTCCACGCTGACCGCCCACGGTCTCTGGCTCGACGACCCCGAATCGGCGACGATGCTCCAGGACGACGTCTGTGCCCTGCTCCCCGACGGAAGCGTCGCGGGCAGCGAAGGTAACGGGTTGTACGTCAAGACCATCGGCTTGGACGCCGACGAACAGCCCGCGATGTACGACGCCGTCACGCACGAATCCGCGGTCCTCGAAAACGTGGACGTGGACGACGACGGTACCGTCGATTTCGACAGCGACCTCCACACGTCGAACGGCCGGGCCATCATCCGCCGCGACCAACTCTCGTCGTCGAGCGAGGACATCGACCTGGAGCGGGTCGACCAACTGTTCTTCATCACCCGCAACCCGACGATGCCGCCGGTGGCGAAACTGTCGCCGGAGGAGGCGGCGGTGGCGTTCATGCTCGGCGAGTCCATCGAGACCAGCGCGGGCGACCCGTCGAAAGCCGGTGAGTCCATCCGCGTCGTGGGCACCAACCCGTTCATCATCGGATCGAGGGGCGAGGAGGGCAACCGGTTCCGCTCGCTCATCGACGACCTCGGCGTCGAAACCTACATCCTCAACACCGGCCACCTCGGCGGCAAGGACATCGGCGTCACGGAGTCGGTGACGTTGCTCCGGGAGATCGCGCGCGGGACGGTCGAGTGGACGGACGACGACGCGAGCGGACTCACCGTTCCGAGTTCGGTCCCCGGTATCGACATCGGCGAGTTTTCGGTCGCGGACAACGTCGACGACCACGATTCGGAGTTGTCACGACTCCGTACCGAGCGACGGGTCCACCTCGACACGTTCGAGGATCTGGACGAGGACATCCGGGACGCGGTTTACTGAGCCGAAAGCGACCGGAACCGATCCCGGTCGGTCGTTGCTTCGTGTGCGATTTCAGTTCAGCGTCTCGACTTCTTTCGTCAGGTCGGTCGGTTCGTCCACCGGACCGTTGACGAACAGGCCGTGACCGATGATGGCGACCGCGACGAGCGCCGCACCGATTACCGCGGCCGTCAACGAAACCGAAGTGAGGTAGCCGACACCCACACCGAAGAACATGCTGACGGCTATTCCGCCCAGTACGAGGTCGTAGTACTGCCACGTGTAGGCCATACGATGAGTTTCCATCCGTAGACCCGAATAACTAGGGGCCGAAATCCGTCGGTCAGGAACGCACCCGATGCGTACTCGCCCGCCTCTCTCGAAAACAGAAGGAAAGAATGGCTTCGAATCGACCGTCGCCATCGTTCACAGCGTCGATTACGCGCTGCTGTTCGGTTTGCCGTCGTCCGGAGTGCCGCCCAGAACCACGTCCTGCTCGGCGAGCGTCGGGAACGCACCCGATTCGTACTCGTCCGCCCACGGGTTCTCCGGATACTTGTCGGCGGGAGTGTCGTTGGGGTCGCGGAAGCGTTCTTCGGGGTTGTGCCGGGACTGTTCGGCGTAGAAATCGAAGTTGACCCGGATGCTGTCGCCCTGTACCTCGTTGCCGACGTCCTCGGGGAGTTCCCACCGAACCGTGATGTACTGGCACGTGCCGTTCTGGAACGGATCGATCGGTTCGCCGTCGGGATACGCACCGCCGACCACGTCGGGGGAGTCGCCGTCACGGACCCCGTCGAGCAGCACGGGGACGGACCCGTACTGCGGCGTCGTCGTTTGCGTCCCCTTGAGGTCGAGTGGCTTCTGGATATATCGGTCGTTCCAGAGGTTGCCCGACTCCGGACCGTCGCCCACCGTCGCGTTCTTGTTCTGGTCGTAGAACGTACGGAACTCCAGGTTCTCGTCCATTTCGCCGTAGCCGTTGGTATCCGTCCCTTCGGCTTCTTTTTCGGGGTCGTTCTGTCCGTTTTCTTGGGAGTGGCTGAGCCGACCGCGGAACCACACCCACGCCGGGTTGTCCACGTTCTCGATCGTGAACCGAATCCATCCCTGGTCGCCGGGCTTGATGTCCTTGAACTCGATGCCGAGCTCCGTGTTGTCGGTATCCTGTGCCGGAACGACTTTGGGATCGACGTCGTTCCCGTAGTGATCGACTTCCCAACCGATCTTCAAGTCGAGGTCGCCAGCAGTGAACGTCGCGTTGGTTCCTTCCTTGTCGTTCAGGAACGCCATCGTGCCCGCGCCGCCGAGCGCTGCCGCGACACCCATGCCGCCGATACCGAGAAGTACGTTGCGCCGATTGAGAGTGAGTTTTTTATCTGACATTAGTTGTCTCCGTTCTTCGACACCCATCGTCGGTAGCTTCCGACGGTTCCGAGTCGAAGACGCAACCGACCCGATGACCTATCACCGTGTATATATATACTCGATAGTGGTTTCATAGAGATCGTATATCCATCCCATAAACGGTCTCTAGCGGGTTTACAAGCGATTCGAGGGGGTTCAGGCGCGACCCATAGAGACCGTATAGTGGGTCACAAGCGGCAGTTGACGCTCATATTCGTTCGCGGTAACGTCGGGAGACAGCGTCTCGGAGCCATTGGTCCTGACAAATATATAACTAATGAATTATGGAAATGCATCTATCAGGTTCATAAATATAATACTACAGTTCCAGCTATCTACCCGGGCAAAACGATGATAACGACGAGCCGGGGGGGCAGTGATGAAAGATAACGGCAGGGTCGACGTATGAGCACGACGACCCCCGTCCCGACTCAACCCGAACAGACAACACAACAAAATCGAGAACCCAAGACACTCACACAGGAGACGGCGTTCAACATTCTCAGCTGTCAGCGGCGGCGGAACGTGGTCCACTATCTCCTCCAGCAGGGCGAATCCGTCTCGCTCCACGAACTCTCGAAGCAGCTCGCGGCGTGGGAGAACGAGATAGTGCCCGAGGAGGTCACGTACGAACAGCGAATGCGCGTCTACACGGCGCTTCGACAGGCACATCTGCCGAAGATGGACGACGCCGACGTCGTCCACTTCGACGCGAACGGAGGGACGATACGGCTCACCGACGCTGCGACGAAGTTGGAGGTCTATTTGGACATCGTCCCCCACGACGGAATCCCGTGGAGCGGTTACTATCTCGGACTCGGCGGCGTCTCGGTAGGGCTGATCGCGCTCGCGTGGATCGGTCTCTTCCCGTTCGACCGACTACCGGGCCTCGCGTGGGGATTCGTGATTTCGCTACTGTTCCTCGCATCCGCCGTGGCACACAAGCGACACGACGAACGGCACCGCCTCGGCAAGGAGGGCCGCCCGCCGCTATGATGGCCGTCGCCGCCGCCCGAAAGCCACGGCGAATCGCACGCCTCGGCGGGATGGTGCTCCTCGTCGCTGGCATCCTTCTGCTGGCGGTCGTCGTGTTTCCGCAACTCGTCGGCGCGAGCGGGAGCTACGTCGTGCTCTCGGGGAGCATGCATCCGACGATACACGCCGGGGACGTCGTCGTCTCGAAGCACGTCGAACCGAGCGCAATCGAGGAAGGCGACATCCTCGTCTTCCATCGCGAATCGGCTTCGAATTCCGACCGCACGACACACCGCGTCGTCGACGTCGTCCACCGCGACGACGGACTGTACTTTAGAACGAAGGGAGACGCGAACGAGAATCCGGACGTCGGACTCGTCTCGGCCGACGACGTGATCGGCCGCGTTTGGTTCCACGTCCCGTACATCGGGCATCTCCTGCTGTTCGCACGGACGCGCGCAGGGTTGCTCTCGTTGGTCGTCCTCCCCTGTCTGCTGATCGTGATCTCGGAAGCGTACTCGCTCGTCGGTGCGACGCGGGCCAAAAGCGAAGACGAGGACGAAACGGGCGGTGACAAGGACGAAACGGATGGTAAAGATACGAGATGATACACGGACCCAATCCCAAAGCGACCGTGCTCGTAGTCGCGGCGCTCTGCCTGCTAAGCACGATCAACACCCCGGTCACACACAGCCTGTATGCGGATTCCGAGGTGATGAGTTCGAACTTCGTCGGCGGAAACGTCACGACTACCGCCGTCGAGAACGCAACGAATCACACCACGACGAACGTGAACGAAACGTCCGTCGAACCGACGACCGTCTCCCCCACGACCAGCGGAACGACGCCACCACCGAACACCACGACGTCCTCCTCGCTGGTAGGGACGACGACGAACGAAACGACGGATACCGACCCGGTCACGACACGAAAAACGGTGACCGAAAACAGTGGCTAACCGGGATAGCGTCACCGTGATCGGCGGCAGGCCGAGCTAGCATCGTTTTAGGATCGGCGGTACGTATCCGAACCGATGGACGACCTCGCCGCTCGGATCACCGCCGTTACCGACGAACCGCCGACGGAGCTTTGCGAACTCGACGGGGGCGAAATCGGCGCGGTGTATCGCGCCGATTTCGCTTCCGGCACGCCGCTCGTCGCCAAGACGAGCGACGCGACGCTGACGGTCGAGGCGACCATGCTTCGCCACCTCGCTGACCACGGCCTTCCCGTCCCCGACGTGTATCACGTCGAGGACGACCTGCTGTTGCTCGAATTCATCGACGGCGACTCGACCATTACGCCCGACGTGGAGCGGGAGATGGCCGACCACCTTGCCGCCCTGCACGACACCGCCGCGCCCGCCTACGGGTTCGACTGCGACACGCTCACGGGGTCGCTCTCACAGCCGAATCCGTGGACGGAATCGTGGATCGAATTCTACGGCGAACACCGTCTCAGGCACGCGGCGGAAGTCGCGCGGGAAACCGGTGAACTGCCGGAGTCGATGGTGGAGCGAGTGGAAGAACTCGTGAGCGACCTCGATTCGCTCGTCGTCGAACCCGACGCGCCGTCGCTGATCCACGGCGACGTGTGGACGACGAACGTGCTCGAATCGGACGGGGAACTGCGCGCGTTTCTCGATCCGGCGGCGTACTACGCCCACTCGGAGGTCGAACTCGCGTACATGGACTGGACGAACTGCGTCGGAAACGCATTCTTCGAGCGCTACGACGAACGCCGCGGTATCGAGCGGGATTCGAATCGCGCCGGGACGTGTACGTCGTCTATCCGCTGCTCTCGCACGTCTTTCACTTCGGGGAGGGGTATCTGTCGGAACTCGACCGGACGCTGTCGCGGGTGGGCTACTGAAGCTAGTCCAAAATCTCGAAAATTTCGGGCAAGCCCTCGATCTCGTACGTCGGTTCGACGGAGAGTTCGTACTCCGTCCTGTGCGGGCGGCGGATGAACGCCGAATCCAGTCCGGCGTTGTCGGCGGCGACCACGTCGCTCTCGCTGTCGCCGACGAAGAGGGCGGTTTCGGCTCCGATGTCGGCCAGCGCGCGGTCGAGGAAGTGCGGGTTCGGCTTCTTCCGGCGGATTCCCTCGACGGTCGGTGGCCTGCCGTAGTAGGTCTCGAAGTGGCGTGCGAGTTCGAAGTAATCGAGCATGAACTCGACGGTTGCCTGCTGGTTCGAACTGACGAGGCCGAGCGGTTGCTCGAACGAGGAGAGGGCGTCGATGTCGTCGTAGGTCGTCGTCCGTCCGGCCTCGATTTCACGCAGTTGAATCTCCGAGGCGGCGCTGTCGCGCGTCTCCCAGAACGAATTCGGGTCGAAACCGTACGCCTCACACACCTCCCGAAAGCCGTCGGGGGTGGCGCTGTGCGTTACAGCGGCAAGGTGGTCCTCCGCCGGGTCTACGTCGAACTCCTCGAAGGCCGAGCGCGCCGCTTCCTGGAGCAACTCGCGTTTCGGCGGTTTCACGAGGACGCCGTCGTTGTCGAACAACACCGCATCGTACATGAATCGAGTTCGTGAGCGGAGGGGGGTAGGCGTTCCCATTTCCGGCGGCCAAAGCCGGTTTGGACCTCGATGCCGAAAGTAGGTTCGATGGACCCGAATTCGGACTTTTCGGACGAACAGGAGGGCAAACGCGTCGTCGCGGACGACGGCACCGAAGTCGGCGTCGTGAAGGAGGTTCGGGACGGGACGCTGTACGTCGAAGTCGGGGGCAACCCGAACCCGGACACGATCGATGAACTCGGCTGGGGCGGGGTCGTCAACCAGTCGGTGCACGAACTCAAGCGGCAGTTCATCGGGACGATCACCGACGAGACGGTTCGCCTGTCCGTGTGAATACACGACCGCGGTGGCAAAGGTCGCCGCTTTCTGCGACGGCCGTTCGAGCACCCTTTCGGACAGTTCGGCGGTTTCGGCGCTCATACGGCGTTATTCACCGAAACGTCACGTCATCGCTCTCGGTGACCGTTTCCCGATTTCTCCCACCTAACTACGTGGAATGACAAAGGGGGGGTAATGAATACGGATTCGAGACCCTCGGAGGCCACTCGCTGATGTCCGGGGAATCGACGGTACACCCCGGGGAGTTCGTTCGAAACCTGCGTCAGTTCCGCTATCGGGAACTGATGATGGCGGTCGCAACCGTCGCCGTCATCGTCGGCGCAATCGGTCTCTTTCCCGGGACGGCGAACGTCACGCAAGGGTTGAAGACGAACGCGACAACGACTGACCTCGTCCTGTTCGTCGCGCTCATCATACTGGCGGCGATGCTGAAGGGGATGGTCGGGTTCGGCTTCGCGCTCATCGCAACGCCGCTCGCGGCGTCGGTCATGAACGTCGATATCGCCGTCGTCGTTCTCGCCGTCCCGCCGTGGATGATCAACGTCTTTCAGGTGGGCGAGACGAACACCGGCCTCGGCTACGTCCGCCGTGAGTGGTCGCTCATCGCCCTCGCGTTGGTCGGTACCGTTGCTGGCGTGTTCTTCTTCTCGGCGTTCAAGACCAGCGCGGTGGTGGTGTTCCTCATCGGCCTCGTCCTGTTCGGGTACGTCCTCTTCCAACTCGGGAAGGGGTTCGTCTCCATCGAGGGGACGCACAATCCCGTCGCACTCGGCGTCGTCGGCCTGCTGGAAGGCTTCCTCCTCGGCGCGGCCAACCTCGGTCCGCTGCTCCCGACGTACCTCCACACGTTCGAGCGGGACAAAGAACGGTACGTCGGCGGCCTCTCGATGGTGCTCGGTCTGGTGTTCACGGTGAAAATCCTCCAGATGCTGGTGACGGGCGTCATGACGACGTACTACCTCTGGTTGGGTTCGACCTTCGCAGTCGTCACCCTCGTCGGCCTGTTCGCCGGGACCTATCTCCGACGCGTCGAAATCGACGAGCGGAAGTTCAACTGGTTGGTCGTCGCCATCCTGCTGGTCATCTCGCTGAAAATCTTCTCGAAGACGGTTCCGGCGCTGTTCTTCTGAGAACTACTGTACCGTGGCGACGTTCCACCCGTCGTCCGTTATCCGCTCCTCGGCGACCGTTTCGCCGTCGCCCAGGACGCGGAACAGGAATCCTTCTCCGTTCCGCTCCGTCGCGAGTCGAATCGTCCTCACGTCGGCGTCGAATTCGGTTCGCCGCTCCTCGGGGACCCAATCGTCACGGATGGCCGTCATGCCGAAATCGCCGTACGAAACCGTAGTCGATTCCTCGATGGTTCCGTCGGCGCGAACCTCCGCGACGATTCCTTCGTTGCTCTCGTTCTCCCGAATCACGAGCGTGTACGTCGTGAGTGACATGGAGGAGCGTTTGCCACCGCCGACCATTCGCGGCGTGGTTGCAAATGCTGGCCTTTTTACTCGACCCGTTCGAGAACGATTCCGTCCGTGAACCCGCCCCGGTCGTCGGCTTTTTCGGCGCGAATCCGTTCCAACTCGTCACGCGTGAGTCCGTCGGAGTCCGCCAGCGCATAGACGACTTCGAGCACGTCGGCCAGTTCCGCCGGTTCGCCGGATTCCCGGAACTCCGTTACCTCCTCGTCCAACTTCTCCGCGAGTCGTCGCTCGTACTCGTCATCGTCCGCGACGTGCGTCACCGGGCGCTCGTCGTTTTCCTCGATGATTGCCGGAATCCGGTCGCGTACCAGTTTGTCGTACGTTCGGGTCATGGAAATGATACGGCGACGTGACGCCAAAAAAACGCCGAACGACCGATGGTTAACGCAAGCGCTACGTTTTGCGTCCCGTCACCGATTCGATTCGCAGTTCGTACAGTTCGGGTTCCACGTCGCTGAGCGATTCGTCGAACACCCGGAGCGGGACGAATCGCTCGTTTATCTCGGCCTCGCTGAGCGTGTCGGACGCGGGAGCGAGACTGCCTCGCACGAGGATGCTCCACGACTCTTCGCCCGTCGTTTCGTACACGACGAAACTGGCGGTATCGGTGGTTTCCACGAACGATACCTTCTCGCTCCCCTCCTCGACGCCGAAGCGAAGCAGGATTTTCTCGCCATCGTAGTGGAACGAGACCGGGAGCGAGTAGGCGTCGCCGTCGCGAGCGAGCGACAGGACGCCGGTGTCCGTCGATTTCAATTTCCGTTCGAGTTCCGTTTCGTCCATGCCGAACGTGTAGACGTACTCCAAATGTTCCATACCGGCACTACGGAGGCCATCGGCATAACTCGGCCGACTGAACCGTGTCGATTCGAGTGGCTTTTCCCGCATCGCACCGGAGTCGGAACCATGGAGGAAGACCGGTCCTTTCGCGTGCTCGCCACCCGCTCGGACGGAAGCCTGCGGTTGCTCGACCGGGAGACGTACGAACCGGTCGTCACCGCCCCCGACGGCCACGGAGGGACCGTAGACGACGTTCACCCCGGCTACCGTATCGACGCCGACCTCGACTGGTCGAACGCCGAACCGACGGTTCGGTCGCTCTCGGTGCGCCGGAAGACGCTGTACTCCTTCGCCGACGGCATCGACCCCGTCTTCGAGGTCGCACAGCAAGCGTGGACGGAGGCCCGGATGGCGGGCGAATCGATGAACAGCACCGTGACGCGAAACACCGACAACGAGGTCAACGGCGTGCTCTACGTGTTCGCCGAGGACGAGGGGGGACGCGTCTTCGAGTCGTTCCGCGACGGCACCCGCCCGTTGGAACCGCTGATAGACCGGGTGAACGAGGGGAAGGGTGACGACCCGCGGGAGGTATTCGTGCTCCGTCCCGCCGAGGGAGCCTACGTCATCGTCACCATCGCACTCCGAAAGGGCGGTCAGTTCGCGGAAACGCTTCGGGAGACGTACGACTGTCCGGCACCGTCGGAAGGGTGACCGAATCCGTCTCCGTCGTTTCTATCCGATCCGCGGCTACAACGTCTCGTCGAGATAGTCGGCGACGATCCGGTGCGATCGAATCTTCTGGTCGATATCGAACGAGCCGTGTCCCTGCTCGCCGAGTTCCTCGTAGACGAATTCCTCGCCATCCGCCCACCCACGCGCTACGAGCGCGTCCCGATACAGTCGCGCCTGCGAGACGGGACACCGCGGGTCGTTGACGCCGTGAATCATGAGAATGGGGGACTCCGCCGAATCGACGTGGGTCAGCGGCGAGCGCTCGCGGTACAGGTCCTCGTTTTCGTCCGGCGTCCCGAGTTGCTGTTCGAGGATGTGCTGGTAGTGCGGCATGGAATCCTCGTACAATCGGCGAAGGTCGGTGATGCCGACGTTCGCCACCGCAGCGGCCCAGAGGTCGGGATACCCCACGTGCTGGCTGTAGGCGCTGTAGCCGCCGTAGGAGCCGCCGAACACCGCGACGCGGTCCTCGTCTATCCAGTCCCGTTCCATCAGCCAGCGGCCGCCGTTGGCGATGTCTTCCTGTTCGCCGCCGCCCCAATCGCCACGGATGGCGTACTTGAACGCCCGACCTCTCCCCGTCGAACCGCGATAGTTCGGCTGAAAGACGGAGTAGCCACGCGCGACCAGAAACTGCGTGAGTTCGTTGAACGACCGGGTGTACTGTGCGTGCGGCCCGCCGTGTACCAACACGACCGCCGGTTGCCCGGTCGCCTCGGGATCAGCGCCGGGTCGTTGTCGGGCGTCGTACAGCAGTCCTCCGATCATCCAGTCGCCGGATTCGTAGGTGACGTACTCCGCATCGACGAACGCCGACGGATCGATGTCCCCGTATTCGGCGTCGAGGACGACCTCGTGCTCGTCGGTACCGAGGTCGTAGGCGAGGAGCCGCTGTCGTTCGTCCGGTGTCGTTTGCGTGAGAACGGCGCGGCCATCCGCGAGGAACGGCCGGTCGACTCCTTGGACGACGGTCGTGTTGCCTTCGAGGAGATCCAGTTCCCGCCCGGCTCCGGTTTCGAGGTCGTAGATGACGGGGACCGTCGCCGCCCTGCGGGTGCGGAGGACGAGCGCGCGGCGGCCGTCCGGAGTGAACGTCGCGGGGTATTCGACGTGTTCGCCGTCCCCGAGCCACTCGACGGAATTCCGTTCGAGGTCGTAGATTCCGGCGCGAGGTTTGTCCTCCGCGTTGTCCTCGATCAGCAAGCGCGTGCTGTCCGGTCCCCAGTCGGCGACGGACGTTTCCGACCCGTTTTCGCCGACGTCGAGGCGTCGCGGGTCGCTCCCGTTCGAGGCGGCGACGTACGCGTCCATATTGTCGAGGTCGTCGGTTTCGTTGGTCACGTAGGCGATTCGGTCCCCCTCGGGACCGTACATCGCGTTCCACGTCGGTCGGCCGTAGTCCGTGAGTTGCGCGGTCTCGCCGGTTTCGATGTCGGCGCGGTACAGGTTCATCTGCTCGCCCTCGTCGCTCGCGTACAGGAGGTATCGACCGTCCGGGGAAACGTCGCAGATCACGCACTGGCCGTCGGTTTCCACGATCGTTTCGCGGTCGCCGTCCGTCGTCAGCGCGTGAACGTCGTTCTGTTCGTCGCCGCCGTCGTCACGGTGGAAGAATATCCGTTCACCGTCAGCATCCCAGCAAACGTGCCAGCGGGCGCTCTTCGGGACGTTTCCGTCGCTCACCTGTTCGAGTTCGCCGGATTCGACGTCGAGGATACATAGTTCGTTTCGGCCGCTTCCGTCGTAGTAACACGCGACGCGTTCGCCGTCGCGTGACACCATCGGATGGTAGAACTTCGGGAGGGACGCGAGCGCTTCGAGCGGGACCGCCGAGTCGGAGGAATCGTGCGTCGGATCGGACATACCTGTCTTCGATGCGTATCCGACGGTAATAATGTTGTTCGTCTATCAACTACTCAGTCGAGCGGTTGGGCGTCCTCGGTGACCCCTTCGACCGCTTCGTCGTCCTGTTGGAGGCCCTTGTGGAGGTAGTAGAACGCGCCGAGCGTCCCGATGATGCCGACGATACCGCCGATGTAGAATGCGTCCTGAATCCGAAACGTGTCCGTGATGGCTCCGAACCCGACCGGGCCGAACACCTGTCCGGCCGAGAGGGAGGCGGTGAACGCGCCCGTCACGAGACCCATCCCGTGGACACGGCCGCGTTCGGTGCGGATGGCGACGGCGGAGGTTCGGGAGACGGCGCTGAACGCGCCCATGCAGATCATGAGGCCGATTAACAGGGGAAGCGTGGTGGCGAACGGTACGGCGAGCATGGTGAACGCGCTCAACAAACCGCCGGTGACGATGAAGTGAACGCGATACTCCGCGTAATCGTCGGATAGCCGACCGAGTGGAATCTGGAGAACCCCACCGACCGCCATATACACCGAGAGGACGACGCCGACCATCGTCGATGACAGCCCGAAGGCCGCCGAGGTTGCGAGGACGGGGAAAAAGGAGTTGAATCCCCAGCGGTAGAATCCACGCGCAACGATGTAGGTCATGATACCGCGGAGTTCGAAGTCGGCCCAGACGGCACGGGCGGCCTCCCACGGGTTCGGAGCCCCCGCGGTATCGCGCACGTCGTCGGGGAGTTCGGGAACGAGAACGACGACGAGGAAGAACGAGACGACGGTCAGCGCCGCCATCACGTAAAACGGCGTCGTGATTCCGGTGAGGGTGAACCACGGCGTGTGGATCGCGTGTTCGGCGAAATAGCCGCCGACGGTCGGCCCGATGGCGATGCCGCCGAACAGCGAGACGTAGAACAGGTTCGTGATGGAGCCTTCGCTTCCTTCCGGCGTGATGTCGCCGACGTAGGACTGTGCGATTGGCGTCACGAGGACCGACGAGAACCCTTGACAGAACCGCACGACGCCGAGCATGAGCGGCGACGACACCATCGAGTACGCGATGGAGAGGACGGCGAACAGACCGAGACCAGTGAGAAGCAGGTTCTTCCGACCGTAGGAGTCGGAAACCCGACCGGTGAACGGCGCGAGAACGCCCCGAGAGATGGCGAAGCCGGAAAAGATGAGTCCGACGATGACGCCGGACGCGCCGAGGTCCTGCGCGTACGTCGGGAGAATCGGTTCGAGGATGCTGAAGCCGAGCATCGAGACGCCGGTTGCAACGAACAGGCCGACGAACGCACCCTTGTGTTCGCCGAGTTCGTCAAGCATGTCTCTCACGCCCCGTGGCGTGGCTACTCGTGTTCGAGAGGCGGTTCATACACGACTTACTGACCAGTTAGTAAAAACGGTTACGAACGAGGTAGTCCGTGGCGTTATTGTCCGAAAAAAGAACCGTAGCGCGCGAAAAAAGCGGTCAAATCGACTATATGGATGGTCAGTCGTTCGTCGGAATCTCGACGACATCGATAACTTCATCCATAAGAGATGCACAAAATGACATCGTATATACCGATGTACCGACGCCGTTTCCTGCAAGTCTCTGCCCCGACGTTCGTTGCGATTGGAAGTGGCTGTCTCTCTCGGCAGAAACAAAAACCGTCCCTATCGATCGTTTTTATCAGTGTCAAAAACCTCTCGTCTGCTGATTTGGAGTTCGATATAGCGGTAGTCACGGAGAACGAGACCGTGTTCGAATCGAGTCGACTCATCAGTGCGGGAGATGCGATAGAAATCAAGCGACCGGTCGATGACCCGGGGGATTACTCACTCAGGCTTTCAGCTCAGGGACGAACCGTGACACAGGAAATTTCCCTCTTCGCGAAGGGGGATGATGAGTGTGTCAGTCTGACCGGCGAACTCGACCAGAGCGGTCGGCTTTTAATCGAAGGCAACGGTTACAACCGATGCCAGCCGTGAGGATAGTACCGTTTTGCCTTTCCATTCGTGTGCGTGGCTAACGACGTCGATGCTGTATCCGAGCGTTGTCGCTCGGACTGACCGTTGATCGACAGGGTAGCACGGGGTTGTCCGAAAAAAGAACCGCGACGCGCGAAAAAACGGACGAAACGCTCTCCGGATGATCAGTCGTCGCTCGAAGCCGTCGAGTCGTCCGAGGACATCGCACCGTCCATCGGCTCCGCGCCGCCCTCGCCCATCGAGACGTGGGCCTCTTCGCTGAGTTCCGCGTTGGGGAGCGTGAGCGAGACGACGAACGCGAGGATGAGTACACCCATTCCGGCGAGGAACACGGTGTCGATGCTGTTCGCCATCGCCGTCACCACCACGTGCTGAATCTGGTCCGGGAGCTTCTCGATGGCCTCCGGGCCGATGCTCGCGGCGTCGGACGTGAGCTGTCCGGAACCGGCCTGTCCGGCGAAGGCGTCGGAGAGGCGGTTGGTGAGTTGGTTGTTCAACAGCGCACCGAGGACGGCGACGCCGATACCGCTCCCGAGGCTCCGACTGAACGTGACGGAGGTGGTCGCGACACCGAGGTCCTCTCGGTCGACGGCGTTCTGAACCGCCACGGTGAGGACGGGCATGACGAATCCGAGTCCCATCCCGGTGACGATCATGAAGATGGTCGATTCCGTCGAGGTGGTCGATGGTCCCATCGTGTGGAGGAACCAGTAGCCGACCGACGCGACGAGGGTTCCGACGACGGCGAAGACCTTGTAGCGGCCGAACCGGGTCATCAACTGTCCCGTCGCACCGCTCGTGACGAGCATCCCGCCGACGAGGGGGAACAGGAGCAGACCGGAGTTGGTCGCGCTCGCACCGAGGACGTCCTGCAGGAAGACGGGGAGGTAGATGGTCGCCCCGAACATCCCGATGCCGAGACAGAAGCTCAGTGTCATGACGCCCACGACCGTGTGCCTGTCGAGCAGGTGAACCGGGAAGACCGGTTCGTCGACGCGCAGTTCCTGCAGAACGAACAGGACGCCGAAGACGATGGTCGAAGCGATCAGCCCAAGGATTTGGACGGAATCCCAGGCGTACTCGCTACCGCCCCACGTCGTGGCGAGCATGAGCGAACCGACCGCGACGACGAGGAGCGCCGCCCCGAGGTAGTCGATATCGAGGTCGGTTGCGTCCGGCGTCGGAAGGTCGAGTTTGAAGTGCGTGATGAGGATCGCTGCGAGTCCGATGGGGACGTTGATGTAGAAGATCCAACGCCAACTGTAGTGGTCGGTGAGGTAGCCGCCGAGGAGCGGTCCGCCGACGGTCGCACCACCGAAGATGAGCATCATGTAGCTCATGTACTTCCCACGTTCGCGGGGCGAGAAGATGTCGCCGAGGATGGTCGTCGCCATGGCGATGAGACCACCCGCGCCGATACCTTGCAGCGCGCGGAAGGCCGCGAGTTGCGTCATCGGGCCAACGACGTCGTTGATCGCGGCGAACTCCCCGGCGAGTCCGGAGAGGATCGAGCCGATCAGGAAGATGGAGATGGACGTCTCGAAGATGAGCGAGCGTCCATAAATGTCGCTCAGCTTCCCGTACAGCGGCGTCGTCACCGTGACCGTCACGAGGTAGGCAGTGACGATCCACGACATCTTGCTCGCGTCACCGAGATCGCCGACGATGCGCGGGAGCGCGGTCGAAACGATGGACTGGTCGATGGAGCCCAGCAACATCCCCAACATGAGTCCGCCGAGAATGATGGCCCGTTCACGACCGAGTCCGTTACTCGATTCCGTACTCATACGTTGATCCTCCGTTCGAGCGGTGGATCACTGCGTAAATATTGAATGAACATTCAGTCACCTATGGCTTACTGAACAGTTAGTCAGTGATAAATGTTTCGAGAGAAGAATTGGCACTCAGGTCTCCATTTCGGGTGCGAGAACGCTTCTCTCCCTCAATCCTCACGATTAGTAATTTCGTTTTGGCGGTCGCCGTCCGCTTTCAGCGCGGTAGCGAGTCGTCGCGGGGAGACGACACGATTGCACTGATTGCACGGTGCACACCGCTTGCACAGAACTCTCAGGTTCTTCTACCTCCGTTTCACCCCTACTTCGGTTCGATGACAGTCCAAAGCAGTCAACAGACGAACAGTTCGTGGGGCGAGTCGCAATAGTCACCGACGCTTCGCGCGGTATCGGCAGTGCAGTTTCGAAGCGACTCGGCGGCGGATTTTCCGGCCGATGGCTCCGATTAACCCGCCATGCTCCAGCACGGTGGGGCGGAGATAACTGAACGTTCATTCAATTTTTATACCCGGAGTCCGTAGCTAGCGTATGCACCGATTCGATGCGAAAGCCATCGCGTTCGGTGGTCGGTCCCCGGAACGCGAAACGTTCGACCCGCCTCGCCCAGCGACGCGGAAACGGATAAACGAGGGTTTCAGCCGGTAATGACGGCGAAACCATCTTTTCTTGAGGATCCGAGCGACACCCGTGGCGCCATCATGCGGGCGACGTATTTGGCCCTCTGCAAGCACGGCTACGCCGACCTCACGATTCAGCGAATCGCCGACGAGTTTCCGAAGAGCAAGTCCCTCCTCTACCATCACTACGACGGAAAGGACGACCTCCTGCTGGATTTCCTGGGATTCATGCTCGAACAGCAAAAGGAGCGAATTCCGGCGAAGCAGTCCTCGGGCAGTCCGCGGGACCATCTGAACGCCATCTTCGACCGCATTTTCGTCACACCGATTCCCGACGACTACCGGGATTTCTCGCGTGCGATGGTCGAACTCCGCGCGCAGGCCGCCCACGACGAGAAGTATCGGAACCACTTCACGCGCAGCGACGAGTTCTTCCGCGGACTCCTCACGCGCGTCATCCAGTCGGGTATCGACGAGGGCACCTTCCGCGACGTGGATGCCGAGGAAGTCGCGGAATTCCTCCTTCTGATCGTCACGGGAGCGATGACCAAACGCGTCACGACGAACAACGATGCCATCGAGACGGCCCGTAACGAACTCGACGCCTACGTCCGCCGTCGCCTCCTCGCTGACGAGGAGTAAACCGACATCGGACTCAGTGAACGATGGTGACGGGAACCGGTGACCGCCGCGTCACGGACTCCGCGACGCTGCCGAGGAAAATCCTGTCGAGACCGGTTCGTCCGTGGCTTCCCATGACGATACCGTCGATGTCGTTCTCGCCGTCTCCCGCGTATTCCACGATGGTGTGTGCCGGACGCCCCATCAGTTTGACCGTCTCCGTCGTGACATCCAGTTCGTCCGCCAGTTCGGTCATCTTTTCGAGGAGTTCGTCCGTGGCTTCCTGTTCGGCCTTCTCCACGTCGTCCGCGTAGAGCATGTCCCCGAACTCGTCCGAGGAAATCCACGATCGAGGATCGAGAACGTGCAGGAGGACGATTGTCGCCTCCGGATACACGTCGGCGGCGTGTTCGAGAGCTGTTTCCGACTGTGGTGCAGCGTCTACGGGGACCAGAATTCGCCGAGACATAGGTCGTCTATCGACAGCGACCAGTACAGTTGTTTCGGTGGAAACGACGAACGCGAGGAAAAGAACCCCGGTCAGTCGGCTGGTGACGGGGTGTTGGCTCCCTCGACCTCGCTCGTCTTCCACGTCCCACGGCGGAACCAGAGGAACGCGATGACGGCCGCGGCGACGTTCGAGAACGCTATCGCGTACCAGACGCCCGTGGGACCCATCCCCCGTATCTCCAGTAGATAGTACGCCACAGGGAGACGGAATACCCACAGCGAGAGGATGGTGAACACCATCGCGGTGGTCGTATCCCCGGCCCCGCGGAACGCCGAGGTGACGACCCGGAAGACGCCGAGGAACAGGAACGTCGGACCGATGATGCGGAGATACTGTGCGCCGATGTGGATGACGGTTTGACGGCTGAAGTTCTCGCTGCTGCCGACGAAGATACCGATGAGAGGTTCGGCGAAGTGCCACGCGACGACGCTCACGACGACGAGGACGACCGCCAGCGTAGCGGACGCGTAGTACACCGCCCGCTCCGAGCGCTCCGGTTTGTCCGCGCCGAGGTTCTGTCCCACCATCGTCGTCGTCCCTTGCGCGAGTCCGATACTCGGGAGGAAGACGAGCGAGTTCAGCCGATTACCGATACCGTAGGCCGCGACCGCCGGGTCTCCGGCCATGGCGACGATGGCGGTCAGGAACGTGATACCGAGCGCCCGCATCGACATATCGACGCTCGCCGGGACGCCGATGCGAACGATCTTCTTCACCGTCTCCGGTTCCGGAACGACGTCGTCGAACGAGAGGTGAATTCCGACGCGGCCGCTGAACAGGATTGTGAGGCCGATGACGGCGGCGATTCCGCGCGACAGGACGGTCGCTATCGCCGCCCCTTGAACGCCGAACCCGGCGAAGCCCGTGGCGTCGAACAGCGTCGTCTGGAGGCCACCGAGTCCGAGCGCCTGCAACAGCAGGTTGTCGGTGAACCCGTAAACGAAGAACGGGTCGAGGACGATGTTGAGCGTGACGCCGAACGCCATGAGATACATCGGCGTCCGCGTGTCGCCCCAGCCACGCAGGAGCGCCTGAAACATGAAGAAACCGAACATGAAGAACACGCCGAGGAAGGTCGTCCGCGTGAACTCCACGGTCCACCGATATATCTGCGTCCCCGGCGTCGTCCCGATGAGCGAGACGAGGGTCGGTGCGGCGAGATATCCGATGACCGCGAACACCAACGACGCGAGCAGCGTGAACGAGATGGTCTGTCCCGCGACGTGGTCCACGCGCTCGTGGTTGCCTGCCCCCTTGTTCTGTGAGACCAACGCGGTTCCGGCGATGGAAAAGCCGGTTCCGAGGCTGATGAGCAGGAAGATAATCGGGAACGCGTAGGAAACCGCGCTCACCGCGCCGGGACCGATCTGGCCGACCCAGAACGTGTCCGCGAGGTTGTACACGACCTGCATCAACTGGCTGGCGACGATGGGTGCCGACAGGATGAGGAGCGGTTTGTACAAGTCGCCGTCGGTCAGATTCAGATCCCTGCTTCCGGCGCTCATTCGTCGCCTCCGGCGCAAATATCGTCGACGAACTCGTCGATGACTTCACGCCCCACTTCGTTCGGGTCGTTGGATCCGAGGACTACTCCTCGGCCCCGGACCCCGTCGAGAAATATCAGGAGTCGTTCGGCCGCCCGTTCCGGATCGATGTCCTCCTCGAACTCGCCGCGCTCGATACCCTGGGCGATGATATCGGCGAACAGTTCCCGCAGTCGGTCGTTGTTCTCCTGGAACTGGTCGCGGAACGCGTCGTTGTACGGCGCTTGCATCCCCATCTCCAGCATGGCGATGTCGAAGTCGCTCTCCGAGTCGGGGTCGGGAAACAACGCATCGATGCTGAAGAGCAGGGCGTCCGTCGCGGTGTCGTAATCGTCCGTCGAAATTTTCGCGTCGAACTTTTCGTGGAGGTGGTCCAGAAACGAGAGGAGCAACTCCTCCTTACAGTTATAGTGGTAGTGGAGAAGCGACTTGCTCTTGCCGAACTCGTCGCTGATACGCTTCATCGTGAGGTTCGCATAGCCGTGCTTGCAGAGCGCCCGATGTGTGGCGGCCATGATGGCCTCGTGTGTTTCGGGCGGCGGCCCGTTCGACTGCTGTGTTCCCATCTCTAACTGAATAGTTAGTCAGGAGAGTTAATAGTTGTGTTGTTCATCGGGAGAAAAACGAGGACGAAACGGAGGGATGCCAATTCACGTGTCATACTGGTCAATACACGCTGTTCGCATCGAGACCACAAGCGTTTTGCCGTGATAACTAGTTGTTTAGTTAATGGCAGCGCCTTCCGACGGTGACGAGCGTTCCGACGCCGAACAGGCGATAATGCAGGCGACCTATCGGGCACTCTGTGAACACGGCTATGCGAACCTTACGATACACTCCATCGCGGAGGAGTATGGCAAATCGACGGCCGCAATTCACTATCACTACGACACGAAAGACGACCTCCTCGCGGCGTTTTTGAGCTATCTGTTGGATAAGTTCATCGACCGGGTTCACGAGGTGGAGACGACCGCCCCGCGGGAACGACTCGACTCCCTTCTGGATCGACTGCTGACCGACCGCGAAGGCTACCCCGAATTCCTGACCGCGATGCTGGAGATGCGCGCGCAGGCGCCGTACAACGACGCCGTGCGCGAACAGTTCCAGCGCAACGACGAGTACACACGATATCTGCTCAAGACCGTCATCGCCGACGGGACGGACGCGGGCGTGTTCGCCGCCGAGGACCCGGCCCACGCGGCGGAGGCGCTGATGCTCATCGTGGACGGCGCGCGAAACCGGTACGTCTCCCTGGACGAGAAGAACGCGCTCGAAGAAGCGCGTGAGACGGCCAGGGAGTACGTCGAACACGTTTTGATGGACGAGTAGGAAACCGCCGCTGCCGCTCGATTTCCGGAACTATCGCGGCTCGTTTCTCTCCATCGCATCCCGAAGCGCTTGGCGAGGCTCGCCTCTTCGAGCGGCCCGTCGTACCGCGCGCCGTCGATGAAGAACGTCGGCGTACCGTTGACGCCCCCGTGGATTCCGCCCTTGAAATCGTGCAGAATCCGCTGTTCGAACCGATTCTCGTCGAACACGTCGCGTTCGAACTGGGTCGTATCCAGTTCCAACTCCTCGGCATACCACCGAAGGTCGTCGTCTTCGAGCGCGTCCTGATGCTCGTAGAGGTGGTCGTGCATCTCCCAGAACTTTCCCTGCACACCGGCCGCCTCGGCCGCCTCCGCGGCGTGGAGGGCGTGTGGATGGGCCTGTTTCAACGGGAAGTTTCGAAAGACGAACCGGAGGTCGTCGCCCATCTCCTCCCGGATCGACTTGACGATCGGATACGCTCGGCCACAGTGGGGGCACTCGTAATCCCCGTATTCGACCAACGTGACGGGTGCATCCGGGTTCCCTCGTAGATGATCGGTTTCATCGATCGGACCGGCGAGCGTGTTGTCCGGGGAAATCGGTGTCCGATCGCTCATCTCGCGTCCCCGTTTTCGAACGCATTGAGCGCCTGTAGTATCCCGCTCGCGCCGGGGTTCACACCGACGGGGGAGACGAACGTCCATTGGATCACCCCCTCGTCGTCGATGACGAAGAGCGCCCGCTCGCTCGTTCCGTCTTCCGGTCGATACACGCCGTACGTTTTCGCCACCTTTCCCTTCGGTTCGAAGTCGGCGAGCAACGGGAAGTGGAGGTTGTGGTCGTCGGAGAACGAATCGTGGCTCCAGACGCCATCGACCGAGATTCCCAGTAGCTGTGCATCGTATCGTCCGAACTCGTCGAGTATCTCGTTGTAGAGCGACATCTGGTCGCCACAGACCGGACTCCAATCCGCTGGATAAAACGCGAGAATGACGGGTTGTCCGCGAAATTCGCGCAACGAAAGCGTTTGGTCCGGCGTCGAATAGAGCGTGAAGTCGGGCGCATCCGTGCCGCATTCGAGCGCGTCCGCCGGGTAACTCGCTTCCCCCGAGTCGTTCGCCCCACAGACGGAGAACTTCTGATCGTATGGTGATTGTTTCATGTCCCGTTCCCCCCTCTCTGGAAAGTCACGGGTTTAAGTAGTATATCTGTTGCGGGTGGCGGGAGTACTGACAGTCGAAACGCCGCGGTACTACCTCGAATCCTACTCCGGGTCCATTTCCCACGTCACGAATAGCAGTCCGACAACGCCCAAAACCAAAACGAGCGCGGTTATCCTGCCTCCAACATAGCAGAAATGATAGTGTGGACCACTGGTGAGACAACTAGCCTTCGGGAAAAACACCGCCGGAATGACGACGAGCGCTCCAACGACGACGGTCAAGACCAGCATCGCTTCCTTTATCGCTTTCATGCTGTTTCTCACTTTCCTCAATTCCGAACGTGTCCGCAGAAATTATTATTCTTGCCATCGTTACAGGTCTTGTCCATCGCTGCAGGTATCGACCGCACAGGGTCGCCGAACACGTTACGATGAAATCGAACTCCTCACTCGTGGCGGAGCGCGTCGATGGGGTCGATTCTGGCGGCGTTCCACGCAGGGTACAGACCGGAGACCAGTCCGACGCCGATACCGACGGCGATGGCGACGACGAACCACTTCGGCGCGAATGCGAGGTCGAAGCCGATGGCCTGTGCGGCGGCGTATCCGCCCGCGATGCCGACGACGGTGCCGACGAGCGAACCGATGACACCGAGGATGACCGCCTCGACGAGGAACAGTTGGATGATGTCGCGTTTCTGCCCGCCGATGGCCTTCATGATGCCGATCTCGCGGGTGCGTTCGGTCACGCTCACCAGCATGATGTTGGCGATGCCGATGGCCCCGACGATGAGCGAGATGACGGCGATACCGGTGATGAAACTCGTGAACGTCCCGATGACCTCCTGAATCTGATCGACGAGTTGTTGGTTCGTCTGGAGGGACACCTCGTAGGACGCGGGTTTGAGTTGGCTGGCGTCGGAGTCGTTCACCAGATACGACTCGACCGCCGGTTGGACGCTATCGACGTGATCGTAATCGACCGCCCGTACCGTCACCTGCGGGTAGGCCCGTTGCTGTTCGCCGGTCGCCGGACTCTTCACCGTGGTTCCGTAGAACGGGTCCGTGGGCACGTAGATCTGTGGCTGCGACGTGCCGAACACGTTCGCGCTGGACGAGGCGTTCAGGATGCCGACGACGGTGACGTTTTGCGGGCCGTCGCCGAACTGGAGCGTGAGGGTGTCGCCGGTCGAGACGTTCGTCGCGAACAGACTCGCCGCCGGTTTGTTCAGCACGACTTGTTCCTTCCCGGAGGTAAAGGCGTGTCCCGACTCGAACGAGTCCGCGGCGAACGAATCCGCCGTCGTCGCCGTCACGCTCTCCCACCCGACCGTTTGGCCGTCGTAGCCGAGCGAGGACACCTGCACGTTCCCCTGTGGAATCACGGAATCGACGTCGTCGAGCCCTCGTAACTGCTCGATGTCGTGTTCGGTGAACACGGGTAGCGACGCGCCCTGACTTTGCGGGCCGCCGGGACCGTCGTTCGTACTCGCCGGGCCGACGCTCGCGACGATGGACGGGTTCGACCCGGCCGAGACCTGGCCGACGACGGCGGCTTGGAGGCTCGCCCCGAGGGTGACGAACGTGATGACCGACCCGACGCCGATGATGATGCCGAGCGTCGTCAACACCGACCGGAGTTTGTGGTCGCGGATGGAGCGCCAACTCATCGCGAAACTCTGCCCGATGTTCATGGACCCACCTCCATCCGGCGCGGGGAGTCCACCGTCTCGATACGCTCGATTTCGCCGTCCAGCAGGTGGACGATGCGTTGGGCGTGCTCGGCGACGGTGCGCTCGTGGGTGACTAGGAAGATGGTGTTCCCCTCGTCGTGCAACTCCTCGAACAGGGCGAGAATCCGGCCTTCGGTCTCGCTATCGAGGTTGCCGGTCGGTTCGTCGGCGAGGATGATGGCCGGGTCGTTCGCCAGCGCGCGGGCGATGGCCACGCGCTGGCGTTGGCCGCCCGATAGTTCGTTGGGTCGGTGGTCGAGTCGGTCCCCCAACCCGACGCGTTCCAGCAGTTCGCTGGCTCGTTCGTTTCGTTTTTTCTTTCGCTCCCCTTGGAAGACCATCGGGAGCGCGACGTTCTCCTTCGCGGTGAGTTTCGGCATGAGGTTGAACGTCTGGAAGACGAAACCGATCTCGTCGCCCCGAAGCGTCGTTCGCTTCGTATCCGAAAGCGTCGTGATTTCGGTTCCGTTCACCGTGATCGATCCCTCCGTCGGCATGTCGAGACAACCGACGGCGTTCATCAGTGTACTCTTCCCCGACCCGCTCGGCCCCATGACGGCGGTGTACGACCCCCGTTCGATGGTGAGGTCGATACCGTCGAGCGCGTGGACGGGTTCGCCGCGATGGTAGGTCTTGCGCACGTCCGTCAGCGTTACCGCCGAAGGGGATGGCGTTCGTTCGGTTGTATTTGGCATTTGGTTGGTAGCGTGTTCGGTGTTCGACGTTCGGACGGTTCGTTTTGTGGGTAGGGGCGACCGGTGAGTCACTCCCACCGCACTGACCGAACATTCATTCAGCAAGGGATAAACCTTCCCCGAGACGTGATACCAAACGGACGGCAACTCTCTACACCGACCGCTGACGGGCGCGGGATTGACATTCACGGGGGTTGACGAACCACCATGGGGGTTTGTGATATTTGCGAACAGCGCAAGTCGAACGGGACGCATCTCGTCGGCCGAACCGGCGAGTTGTGGGTGTGTCGTGGGTGTATGATGCGGGCCGTGACCGGGAAGAAGGAGGAACTGTCGTTCGTGAACCCGTGAGACGAGTTTTATGTTCCTCGTCGTCCTCGTAACGAACAATGACGAAGACACGGGCACGTGAGCTGTCGCGGCTTCGATACGCGAAGAACGATGTCGATTTCGAAAGCGAGGGGACGCGGTGTGCCGGATGGCTCTACACGCCGGAAGGCGTCTCGAACCCGCCCGTCGTCGTGATGGCGGGTGGCTTCGGCGCGGAACGGACCTTCGGTCTCCCGGAGATCGCAAAGGAGTTCGTCGCCCGCGAGTACGCCGTGTTCCTCTTCGACTACCGGAACTTCGGCGACAGCGACGGCGAACCGCGTAATCTCGTAAACGCGAGCCGTCACGTCGAGGATTGGAAAGCGGCGATCGACCACGTTCGCGGACTGAACGCCATCGACCGTCGAAAGATCGCGCTCTGGGGAACGTCCTACAGCGGCGGACACGTCATCGAGGCGGCGGCCGACGACCACCGAATCGCCGCCGTCGTCGCACAGGTTCCGTTCGTCGACGGACGGGCCGTCGCCCGAGCGTCCGGCCTCAAAAAATCGCTGAAAGGGACCGTCGCGGGGGTGCGTGACCTCGTCAGAAAGTACACCTTCAGGAGTCCGCACACGGTTCCGATCGCTGGGTATCCCGACGAGTTCGCCGTCCTGAACACCCCGGATGCGATGGAGGGGATGGAAACCATCGTTCCCGACCCGCCGGTGTGGGAGAACGAGGTACCGGCACGTGTCTTCCTCGAAATTCCTTTCTACCGCCCGATTTCGTCCGTGGAGGACGTCCCGTGTCCGATGCTTCTGATCGCCGGACGCGACGACGACATCGTTCCGGTGTCGTCGGTGCAGTCGGCCGCGGAAGCGGCCGACGCGACGTATCTCGAACTGCCGATCGGCCACTTCGACGTGTACGACGACGCGCTCGATACGGTCGTCGGTTACGAGGCGGCGTTCCTCGACCGGAACGTACGCGTGTAACCTGTTCCGAATTTACTTCTTTCTCAGAATTATAGTTACATTTATTGTCATGCAATTTAATAACTGATCTTATGTCGGTGAAAATAAACGGCGACGAGACGGCAGCCGCCCTTGCGCTCGATGAGGTCTTCGACGTACTGGTCTCGTCCCGTCGAAGAGCGGTACTGTACGAACTGTACGGTCGGTCGGACCCCATCGCGCTCTCCGACCTCGCTATCGCGGTCAGCAGGAGTGAGCCAAACGGAATCGACACCGAGGGGATCACAGCGGACGAGACGGTGACAACGGATCGAGGAGTAGTTCTCGCCTTGGATCACGTCCACCTTCCGAAGTTACAGCAGGCGGGACTCGTCGAGTACGACCGGACGGAGCGAACCGTTCAGTTGAACCGAATTCCGGGGCAGTTCGAGCGCTATCTTCGGTTTGCGGCCGAGGACGAACAGCGAACGGGCACCATCGACGCGACCGTTTAGGCGAACTGATTCCCGAGAAACAACGATCCTCCGGCGGAGACGACGCCGAACACGAACAGCACTGCGTTCGCTCGTGTATCGCTTGCGAGCACGATATCGAAGGTGAGCTTCCGGTCCGAGAGCGGCCAGAAGGGTCGGATTCCCATCGGCGTGATGACGTCCGCGAGGAGATGGGCGACGATTGCGAGCGCCCCGACCAAACCGCCGAATTCAGCACCGTTCGCTCCCGCGAGTAGACCGCCGCCGACTCCGGTGAGCAGTCCGACGAACGCCGCGAAGACGATGGAGTGGGTCGGGCCGCGGTGCCGAACCCGGTCCGTCCGCGTGTCGAGGTCGGGGAGCATCGTCAACGCGAGGACGATGCCAGCGCCGAGAAACGCCGTCGAGGTGGACCCAGACGCGGCGAGCACACCGGTGACCGGCGCGTAGAGGGCGAGCGCCACGCCACAGTGGCCCGGCTGATACATGGTTCTCAGTTACGCTGGACGCGGATAACTGCAACGCGACCGCTGGGAGGTGACGACCCGGGGGACGACGGAAACCGATTTCACGCAGCCATCCGTCCGCTTCCGCATGAACGAATCGACGGCGGTCGTCACCGGCGGGACACGAGGCATCGGCCGACAGGTCGCGGGCGCGTTGGCGAACGACGGTGCGACCGTCGCCCTCTGTGGACGCGACGCGGAGGAAATCGAGGCGAGCTCGAGGCCATCGAGGATGAGGGAGGGGAGGCGGTGGGCCTCCGCGCCGACGTGCGTGACGAGTTCGACGTGGAGCGGCTGATGGAAACCGCCGCGAGAAGCGGCACCGACGGCATCGACGTTGTCGTCGCCAACGCCGGAGTGTACCACGGGACGCCCGGCGAAACGCCGCTGACGACGGAATCCTACGCTGCCTTCGACGACACCCTCCGGACGAACTGCCGTGGGGCGTACGCGGCGGTTCGGGAATCGCTTCCCCACCTGAACGACGATGCTCGGATACTCGTCCCAACCGGCAGTATCGGGCACGAGACGCACGCGGGCTACGGTTCCTACGCCGTGTCGAAGGCCGCCGCCGAGGGGTTGGTTCGCGGGTTCTCCGCGGAACTCGACGTTCCCGTCGTCGGCATCGACCCCGGCGTCGTCGGAACCGAGATGATGGGCGGGAACGGACGCGACCCGGAGGACGTGGCCGAGTTGTTCGTCTGGGCCGCGACGGACGCGAACGCCGAGGACGTGGACGGCAAAATCATCGGGCTGAAGGAGTGGCGGAAGGCGACGCGGGGGTGAGTTCGTCGATCAGTCGGAGCGATTCGGAGCGATTCGGGTGGTCGGTCGAAGTGAGCCGAGTGGTCAATCGAGTCGGGTCGGCGTGTGAACGTGAAACTCCGTCTTCGGACAGTACCGAACCCGTGGCTCGGTCTCGGGTTCGGGAAGGGAACTCGCTTCGAACAGGGAATCGGCGCGCACGTCGGCCGCCGCTCGCTGGAGCGTCCACGGGTCGTGTTCGACGCGGGCGGTCATTCCGGCCTGTGGAACGAACAGTCGATAGCGCTCGGTCAGAAAGTAATCGAGCGTCCCGTGGTCGGGAGTGGTCGCTGGTCCTTCGGGGCGATAGGTCGCCTCGAATTCGACCGGGAGCGTGTCGGGGTGAACGCGCCGACTCAGCACTCGATTTTCGGTTCCCGTCTCGCTGACGATGTCGGCGTAGTAGTACGGGAGATGGTAGAGCAGTCGGGCCACGCGGGCCGCTATCCGACTGCCGGTATCGAGGCTCAGAAAGTAGACGCCCGGCGCGTTTCCCAAGCGGACGTACGTGCGGAAGTTGATCTGGGGGAACGTCATCCCCACGACGCCGGGTGTTCCGGGTATTCGCGCGTTCTCGATGGTCGACGCGAGGACACTGACCCACGCCCGGCCATCGTGGGTGTCGAGCGCCAACGAATCCGGAATCGCGCCGTCGAGTGCGGCCGACTCGACCGGCCAGTGGACGAACAGACAGTCCCGCCACGTGAACCGGAGTGCGCGAACGGTCACGGTTCCACCGTCTTCGGCGCCATGCTTCCTTTCCCGGTTCCGCCCCGCAATAGTTTTGCGGCGGGCGACCGACGGGCTTAACAACTCCACGAACAATTTTAATAACAATGTCAGGACTCTCTCGTCTGGGTCTCGCCGGGTTCGTCGCCTTCGTCGTTCTCTCCGGGGTCGGGATCGTGGCCCATCTCTCGAAGGTACTCGTCATCGCGTGGGTCGCGTTCGCCGCCATGGCGGGCGGTGCCGTCCTCGGTGGCCGTGTGAACGACTCCATGCACGCGAAGCAACTCGTCTGGGCGTTCGGGTTGGCGAGCGGCGCGATGATCACCAGCGCCGCCGTGTTTCTCGTCCCGAGCGCGATTTCCCATCAGGCCGAATTCGGCGGCTTCGGCATAGCTTTCGGCATTCTCGCCGGATTCAGCGCCCACACCATCGGTCACCGGGCGACGCACCTCGAAACCGCGCTTGACCACACGTCGATAGAACTGACCGCCCACTCGCTCGCCGCAGGGGCCATCGTCGGACTCGTCTACGGCAACATGCCCGGCCTCGGTTTGCTCCTCGGGCTTACCATCGTTTCGCACAAGGGTCCCGCCGGATACGTCGCGGCCCACCGCCTTCGGGGGAGTGGCAAATCCGTCTCCGTCCTGCTCCTCCCCGCCGCCGGAATCGGCATCGCCGCCATTAGCTCCGCGCTGCTCCACCTCCCCTCGGACCCCGCGATAAACGGCTTCGTCTTCGGGTTCGCCGCCGGGGTCTTCCTCCACGTCGCCATGGACTTCCTCCCGCGCTGTGAACTCGGCGGTGAGGTGTACGAAGTCGCCCAGTTGAGCGACAACGCACACCACCTCCTCGACGAACTCCGTACGCACGCGGTGGCGAGCACCCTCCTCGGCGGTGCCATCGTGTTCGGCTTGTGGGCGGTCATCAGTCGCCCGATGTGACCGTCGGCGTGCCATCGCACGAAAGCGACCACGCAACGACTATTCGTCCGCTCGGGAAACTCACGTGTATGCCGACGCTGATGGACACCTACATCGAAAACCGCGAACGCGTGCAACCGAACCACGCCAACAACTACGAGACCGCTCACGGGGGAATCGTGATGAAATGGATGGACGAAATCGGGGCGATGTCGGCGATGCGCCTCGCGGGTGAGACGTGCGTCACCGCCAACGTGGATCAGATGGACTTCCAACGACCGATTCCCGTCGGGGATACCACGGTCATCCGGTCGTACGTCTACGACACTGGACGGACGAGCGTGAAGGTGAAACTGCGCGCCTTCCGCGAGGAACCCCGGACGGGCGAGCGCGAGCAGACGACCGAGTCGTACTTCGTCTTCGTTGCGGTGAACGACGAGGGACGGCCCACGAAGGTGCCGGACATTCAGGTGGAAACCGAACGCGGCGAGGAACTCCGTGAAGCCGCACTCGCCGGTGAAAAATAGCCTCCTTCTCGACGGGCTTGGCACCCAGGTACTGGCGAGGCACGCTTCTCCCTACCGAACGATATACGGTCCGTTTCGCGTCCCGAAAACCAACGATTGTGAGCTGTTTTCGGTCGAATTACTGCCGGTCGTGCTCGAACTCGAAGTCACGCGACCGACCCGCAACCGGTAGTACTGGGTGTCTTGCGACGGTTTGTTTTTCGACCACTGCATGCGGGCGTTCCCTCGGAGCGTGAACCCCTCTTCGAGCGAAACGTTCGACACGCGAATCGCGGAGCCGCCGTTCGTGACTTGGATGTCCCGGCCGAGTTGATTGCCGTTGAGGCGGAGGTTATTCAACTGCGTGGTCGCCGAAGTCGGCGCGACCACATCGAGGAGCAGGTCGGTGTACGGCCCCGTATCCGTTGGTGCGTACGTCAGGTCACTCACGCCTTGGTTACCGTAGGTGACGATGGTAGTTTGCGGATCGTACGTGAGCGTGAACGGGCGGGTTTCGTTGTTCTGCCAGTCCTTGTTCGATCTGTTCTTCGGATTGTTGATCGTCGGACCGAGCCGATGCTCCGTCACCCCGGATCCGGATCCACCGACGCGTCCCTGCGCGATGAACGCCTGTTGCATCGTGATCGAGTTGTACTCCTGTTGTGTGAGCGTCGTTATCGTAGGATCGGACGCCTGTCCACCCCCGGCCTGCAGCGATACCCGCGTCGTATCCACGTCGCTCCACCCGGCCGGGGAAACGCGCGAATTCAACGTGAGATCGAGATCGAAAACGAGGCGGTCTCCGTACGCGGCGGTCGATCCCGTCGGATAGTTCACCTCGAACACGAACACCGCCGGGGACGATCCGAGCGACGGTGACAGTTGAATCGCCTGCTCCGGTCGCCCCGCAACCGTGCTATACGAGGCCAACGACGAACCATCGCCGAAAAAGTAACCGACCGTCGTCCCGTCACGTTCGAGGGACGCCCTGAACAGTAGTTCGTCGTCTAGTTCGCCGCCGTCTGCAGTGGACGTGTTCGACTCGCCGGATTCCGTCGTTCCTTCGTCAGTTGTAACGGTGGTGACGCCGAGGCTGATCGATTCACCGCCGGTGCTTCCGGCGTTCGTGAGCGACGTTCGATGAGTGTACGAACCGCCGGAACCGAGAACGAGGTCTCCTGCGGCAGGAATCCGATCCGTGTCGGATCCTTGCAGTTTGAGGTCGAGTGTCCCCCCGTCCGTTTCTCCGGCCGTCGAATCCGAAACGCCGTACAGAGCGCCCCCCGTCCCCGTCATCGCTGACGAACCGACACCGACCGCGAATAACTGGAGCGCACGTCGTCTCGATAGCTCTCTCATCGACTCACCGCGAACCAGTAGGGAGCGCAGATATTTGTGACTTTTTCATTAGAATAAAATTATTCTAACCGAGTAAAAAAGTAGCCAGCGGCTCCCATAAGCACACCGCCGCCGAGGATCGCGTAGAGATACGCACTACGCGAGAAAACCGGGTGAACCAGATACCCGTATAGCGGAATCGACAGGACGACTTCACCACGAATTTGGTCCCGATGGACGACGAAGGAATCCGGATACGTTCGAGCATCACCTTTCGTCACGAATCCATCGTTCGTCTTCCGAACGATCCGGTGAGTGACGAGTTCACCGTTCTGTGCGAAGGTGATCGCATCCCCGGATTCGTAGTGACCCGAATCGTACGTGTAAACCACGCTCCCGGGCTTGAGGGTTGGTGTCATACTTCCACTCAGGACGACGTAGCTTCCCACGCCGGGCAACAGCGTGAAAAGGATTTGTCCGACTATCGGGAGTAGGAGGATTCCGAGAACGATCCAACCGAGTCGGGAGGGACGGACGAACCTCATCAATCTGAATACGAGCACAACACACTTAAAATAAGTATGGCATTATTTGATTATTGGCTGCTGTCCTGATTGAGCGTGAAGTTGACCGCGATGTCGACGCCGTCAGCCATCACATCCTCGTCAGCTCCGGTTAGATTACCGGTCGTATCGGCACCGGTCCAGTACGCAGCGTTGTCGTTTGCGACTTCGAGGTCGAGAGTGAAGTACGTCGTACTCGAACTGTTCGGAGCGGGTGCTTGCAGATCATCGAGCACGTTCGTCTGCGCGTTCACCTCTTGGAGATCGACGTATCCGTTCCCGTTCGTATCCGTCACGTTCGACGTGATGTCGTCGAGGACGGTCCCTTGCGGGCTCTCGTACTGCATCGTCTGAACGCGAATAAGACTCGCCGTCTCGGACGCGTTCAGCTCGTTGGCGAGCTCGGAGTCGTTCGGTTCGGCACGGAGGTCGTTTTCCGTATAGTTGAAGCCGATTTCGAGATGATCCGCCTCCGTCGATCCCTCGTTCGTCAGCGCGTACGTGTGATTCACCTGGTCACCTGGTTGGGCATTGATCAGGTTGAAATCCTCCGTTGTGCCATTCGCGCTGCCGTTTATTGCGAGGTCCATCGTACCGGCCTCGACCGTGTTACCCGTGCTTGAGTCCGTGTCGCTCCAGAACGCCCACGTCCCGACACCAGCGAGAATACCACCGGCGATGACTATCAACGCAAGCGCAATTTTGGTTCTTCTGTTGTTTATTTCCATCTTTGCAGTACATTACACAATAATAACCCCGTTAAATCTTTTCTAGCCCTATCCATATTATTTATAATTATTCAAAAATGTGCGAATATATATAGAAACGGAACTGTGGTACGACTCGGGTCGGAAAGTGAAATTCCTCGGGTCAGAGTTCCCGCGCCGAATCCGGATTCTCGACGTCCCAGAGATATTCGGGCAAAAAGGCGTCGAGGTGGTCGATAATTTTGTGCTCTCCGACGTTCATCCCCTCGCAGTGATCCCACGCCGATTCCCGGATATCGACGTACATCTCCCCGTCTTCCGTGCGAATCGAGACGGGATAGACGAAACAGCGCGCGGGTTTCCACCCGTCTTCGGCCTGCAACTCACAGAGTCCGTCCCCGCGGAGGAAGTGACAGGCACAGCCGTCCTCGCCCGTTTCGTCGTGGTCTTTCGCCTCGCGGCGGACGAAATCCTCGCCGCGAAAGCTCGTCGTCGCGTCGTTCAAATCGGCGTGCTCGCCCAACTCGAAGTACTCGCGGTCGTACAGCATCACGCCGTGATGACAGCACCACGTACAGCTATCGACGCATTCGAACGTGAGGTCGGGGTCGAACTCCACGACCACCTCGCGGCCCGGATGCACTTCGACGCGAACCGGAGTGTCTACGCTCACGTTCGCGGTTCGGCCGTGCGCGGGGAAAGGTCGTCCGATTCCGGTCGGTCGTTCGGACCGCCTGCAGAATTCTATTCGAATCGAACAGTTCTCTGCCGACACTCCGAATAAAGCGCGTATACCTTTAGTTTTCCCCCGACTCCCTGTCCACGAGAACGGTAATAATTTAAATACGTTTGCCCCAGTTCCAGCCATGAACTCAGCGGGCGACGTATTCGGGAACTCCGCTCTCGGGAAGCGAGTGGACATGGACGAACAGCTTTCGGAGATGGGTCTCGACATGGCGGAAATCGAGCGACGCAAGTCGTTCCTCGACTTCGATAGTGCGGACGCTCGACGACTAGCGGCCCTCCGTCCCGTATTCGAGGACCATCGCGCGGAGATCGCCGACCGATTCTACGCGAACCTCCAGTTGGACGAGGAGACGCACGAGATTCTCAACAATTCCACGCGCACCATCGACTCGCTCAAGCGGACGCAGGGGGAGTATCTCGTCACGCTCGCCGACGGGTCCTACGGGACCGAGTACGTCCGCAACCGCGCGCGGATCGGAAAGCTCCACGACATGCTCGGGATGCCGCTGAACCACTACATCGGACAGTACGGCGTCTACTACGATTTGATCTCGTCCATCGTGGAAGAACGACTGCAGGACGAGATCGAAGCAATGGTTCGTGACGAGTTTTCGTCCGCGATGACCGACGGCGGGCAACTCGCCTCGTCCACGAACGCCGACGACCTCCTGGGCGGAGTCCGGGACGCGGTACACGAGAGTTTCGAGGAGATGTTGTCCGTGCTTCGCGTGCTCAACCTCGACATGCAGATCACGGCGGACACCTACGTCCACTCGCACAGTCGGCAGATGAAGCGGGAAATCGAGCGGTCGCGCACCCTGCGCGAATCGACCGAGGAACACGTTCTCGATGCACACGAGTCGGCGGGGGACGTCGCGGCGAGTTCCGCCGAGATCAGCGGATTGACCGAGGAGCAATCGAACAACATGGACCGCATCGCCAGCGAGGTGTCCACCCAGAGCGCGACCGTCGAGGAAATCGCGGCCAGCGCGAGCGAAGTGGGGCGACAGAGCCGCGAATCCCAGACGCTCGCAGAGGAGGGAAAGCAACTCGGGCAACGGGCCATCGGCGCGACCGAATCGACGGAGGATGCCCGTGAGAGCATGGTTGAGGACGCCGAGGAACTCCAGAACGCGGTGGCCGAAATCAGCGACGCCGTCGAGATGATAAACGACGTGGCGGATCAGACGAACTTGCTGGCGCTGAACGCCTCGATCGAAGCCGCACG
Organism: Haladaptatus sp. R4; assembly: GCF_001625445.1. Classification (NCBI taxonomy): domain Archaea; kingdom Methanobacteriati; phylum Methanobacteriota; class Halobacteria; order Halobacteriales; family Haladaptataceae; genus Haladaptatus; species Haladaptatus sp. R4. Next base: position 897,962 of record NZ_LWHG01000011.1, read on the forward strand.
GGCAGGCGAGGCTGGCGACGGGTTCGCCGTCGTCGCCGAGGAAGTCAAATCGCTCGCAGAGGAGTCGAAGGAGCGCGCCGCCGAAATCGAGTCGATGGGTGACCGCATCCAGTCCCGGACCGAGAGCACGCTCGACAGCCTCGGCGAGAGCGAAGCCTCGATCAGCGAGACGGTCACCGCCGTCCAACGAACCAGCGAAAAACTCGAACGGATCGTCGAATCGGCCACCGAAACGGCCGTCGGGATGGAGCAGATCACCTCCGCGACGGACGAACAGGCCGCGAGTACACAGGAGGTCGCCACCATGATAGACGAGGCGGCCGAACGGTCCGCACGGATATCGAAGAAGGTGTCGTCGATAGCGGAGACGAACGAAAAGCAGGCGGCGACGATCGAGGAACTGGACGACATCGTCGCCCACCTCGGCGAAGCCGAGAGCGACATCGACCGAATCTGAGCTGTAAACGGCCGTTATCCCGTATTTTTCATCCCCGCCGCGACACCGGTCACGGTGAGCCGGAGGGTTCGCCGTTCGGTCTCGGTCAGGTGCGACTGCCGGAGCAATCGCACCTGCAGGAGGTTGAGCGGATCGACGTAGGGATCCGGCGGGAGAGGCTCTCCTGTAGCCACTCCCGAGAGAGAAGGTCGTCGCGTCCCGTTATCTCTAATACGAGTTCGACCGAGCGTTCGTACTCGGCTTGGAGTTCGGGGAAGAACTGCTCGCGCAGTTGCTTCGGTGCGAGGTCGGCGTACTCAGCCGTGATTTCCAGGTCGGTTCGGGCGAGCGCCATCGCCGCGTTGTCCACCGTCGTCCGGAAGAACGGCCAGTTCTCGTACATCTCCCGGAGGGTGTCGATGTCGCCGTAGGCGTCCAACCCCTGGGCGAGCGAGTACCATCCCGGCAGGATGCAGCGGGCTTGCGTCCACGAGAACACCCACGGAATCGCACGGAGGTCCTCGACGGTTCGTTCGCCCGAGCGCGACGCGGGCCGCGACCCGAGATTCAAGTCCTCGATGACGGTTATCGGCGTCGTCTTCTCGAAGTACGAGACGAAGCCGTCGGATTCGAGCAGGTCGCGGTAGGCGTCGCGGGCGCGTCCGCCGTGACGTCCATCGCTTCGGCCCACTCGTCCGGAATCGTCTCCTCACCCTCTTCGAGGGAGGCGTACCGCGCCCGAATCTGGGCGTCCAGCATCTGCTCGACGTTTCGCTCCGCGATGATGGGATTGGCGTACTTCTCGGCGATGGCCTCGCCCTGTTCGGTGAACTTGACCTGCCCCGAGACGGTCTCGCGGGGAAGCGCCAACAGCGCCTCGTTCATCGGGCCGCCGCCGCGGGAAATCGACCCGCCGCGCCCGTGGAACAGGCGAAGGGTGACGTCGTACTCGTCGGTTATCTCCGCGAGCCGCTTCTGGTTCTGATAGAGGCTCCAGTTGGCCGCCAAAAAGCCGTTCTCCTTGTTCGAATCGGAGTAGCCGAGCATGATTTCCTGTGAACCGCCGCGGGCTTCGAGTGCGGCGGCGTAGGCCTCGTTCTCGAACAGGGTTCCGACGATGCGCCGCGCGCCTGACAGCGCGTACTCGGTTTCGAGCAGGGGCACCACGTCGAGTCCGGAGTAGCCGGGTAGGTCGACGATTCCGGCCTGGTCGGCGAGAAACAGCACTTCGAGGACGTGGCTGGCCTCGTCGGTCATGCTGATACAGTACGTGTTGATGGTCTCCTGTCCGTACTCGCGCTGCCAGTTGGCGGTCTCGGAGAACAGCGTGAGCACTCGGCTCGCCGTGTCAGAAAGCCCCTCGGTATCGAGGTCGATTATCGGTTCGTCCTGGAGGATGGCGTCGGTCAACAGTTCGACCCGCTCGTCCTCGGTCATCGAATCGTAGTCGAACCCTTCGCGTGCCAGCGCCTCCGCGATGGCCGTGGTGTGGTTCTGTCGGTGGTCGCGCAAGTCGAGCGCGGCGAGCGAGAAGCCGAACGTCTCGACGCGTCGTCGAAGCGGGTCCACTTCCGTCTCGACGACGCTCTCCGCGCCGTCGGTGCTGAGGCTGTCGGCGATGGTGTCCACGTCGGCGAGCAGTTCGTCGGCGTTCGTACCCGCCGGGACGAACGTCGCCGACGCGGTCGATTCGCTCGCGCATCAGCGCGAGTTTCTGCCGGTACGGTTCGTCCGGGTAGCGTTCGGTCGCCCGCTCCGCAATCGTGGGCAACTGCTCGCGGTCGGCGTCGAGCGAGGAATCGAACATGGAACTCGTCTCGACGCGGTCGCCGTCCTGGCTCAGCACTCCGGAGAGGCGTTTGAGTTCGTCGCGGTAGTGTTCCAGCACGACTTCACGCTGTCGCGCCAGCGTTTCGGCCGTGACTTCCGGCGTGACGTACGGGTTACCGTCCCGGTCGCTCCCGGCCCACGACCGGAAGGCGAACAGTTCCGGCACGTCCACGTCGAACTCCTCGCCGATGGTTCGGTCGAGTTCGTCGTACACGTCGCCCACGATGTCGAATAGGACGTTCTCCAGATACCAGAGGATGTTCCGCGCCTCGTCGGACACCTCCGGACGGCGCTTTCGAACCTGTCGCGTCTCCCAGAGGCCGGTGACCTCGCTCTCTAACTGGCGCTCCAGTTTGTCCTGTTCTTGATCGGTCAACATGCGCTCGTCCAGTTCAGCGAGCAGCGCTTCGACGGAGCGGAGTTTCGCCTTCACCGTCTTCCGGCGCGCTTCGGTCGGGTGCGCGGTGAACGTCGGCACGACGTTGACGTCGTCCAGCACCCGCTGAACGGTCTGCGAGTCGGCTTCGTCCTCCGCGAGGGTTTCCGCGGTCGCACGAAGCCCATCTTCGAGTGTTCCGTCCTGCGTTCCCTCGCGGATGGCCCGCACGCGTTCGCGCTCCTCGGCGAGGTTGATGAGTTCGAAGTAGGTGGCGAACGCCCGCGCGACGTTGCCCGCGAGTTCGGGCGAGAGGTCGTCGAGTTCGTCGCGGAGCGCCTCACGCGACTCTGAATCTCCGGCGCGGTAGTCGATCGCTTCGGTTCGGGCGGCTTCTACGGCCTCGAACGCCTCGCGGGAACCGAGGCGCGAGAGTACGTCACCCAGCAGTGCAGCGAGTTCACGGACGTCCTGTCGTACGTCCCGGGTATGCAATCTCATACCATAGCGGTGGTGGGCACCCAACGTAAAACGTCGGTCTTAGGGTAATATCTGCGAGAAATTTGAAATGAAAGTTAGTTGTATTCGCGCCAGCGGTAGCCACACTCCTTGCATTTGAAGAAGCGCGTCGGTGCCTCGTCGGCGGACGCGGTCTGTTTGATGGTGTACCACGCGACGTCGTGACCGCACTTGTCACAATGCACGTCTTTGGCGGTCGGTTTCCCCTCGAAGTCCGCGCCCTCCTCGGTTTCGATGACGTCGGAGTCGTCCTGTGCTTCCGTCGAGACGAACTCGGCGCGCGTTCCTCGTCCTTCTCCATCGTCGCCTGACAGTCCTCGTTCGAGCAGACCATCTTCGACCCCATCGTCCGCATCATGGAGCCACAGTCGTCGCAGAATTGCATACCCCGTGTTGTGCGTCGAGCGTGAAAAGCGCCACGTACGAACACGAGGGCGAGAAAATTGAGCGGTGTTTGACAGTTTTGCGATTACAGTTGCTGGGAAATAGACCGCCTCGAAATCTCCTGGTCGGTCCCGCGAACGCAGTGAGGGGGACGTTGTCAGAGCTCCGCTCTGACTGAACTCGCTACGAAACGGAGTGGTTGGTTGGTGTGGAGTTGCAATTGCTGGAAAGTAGACCGCCTCGAAAGCCCCCGCCCGCTCGCGGTCGCTGTGCAGGATATCTGCGCTCTCCGCACAGCGCGCAGATAGTGGCCTGCACCAGACGCCCAACGATAAACGCGAGTGCGGCCCCCTTTCAACCCACCCAGACGACCACACCGCAACCGCCCCGCCGCCGCACCACACACCTCCCCAACCGACTCCTTCGCTCACTACGTTCACTCAGTCATCCCTCGCGCGGGCGCACTACCGTGCGCGTCGCGCGCCGTGTTGTTGGCCGAATATCTGCCAATCCGTCCAGCCCGGTGGCGCGTGCGAGAAACGCGCGCGAGGGATGAGTGAGCGACTGCAAGGAGCGAAGGAATCGGCTGGGGAGGCGTGTGGTTCGGTGTGGCGGGACGGAGGCGGTTTCATGCGGCTCGGTCGTTGTACTCACAACAATATCAGACCCGCTTCGTAGCGAGTGAAGACACCGCCAAAGTCGAAGAAATGAGCGTTCTCTACTTCGTCGCACCAATATCGTCGTCTGCGACCATCGGACAATCAGCGACCCGAAGGTGGTCCATATCGTCCATCGAGAGGATGTCGGTCCCCTCGTGGGTACAGCGCAAGGTCGGCGGGTCGGCGACGTGCGGACACCCTTGACAGGTCGTCTTCGGAACGACGCGAACGTCGCGGTCGTCCTCCTCGACTCGGGGCGCGGCGACGACCAGTTCGCCGCTGTCCTCGCCCAACAGGTCGGCCCAGACCTCCTCGGCGTCCACCTCGCCGACGTCCATCTCCACGAACGTCTCGTCGGCCGCAACCGCTTCCGAGCGCCGATTGCGACGTTCCTCCACCTCCGCCGCGAGGGTCCCGAGCGGTTCGTTTGGGTCGGTACCGGTATCCTGCCCCTCGTCCGAACCGCTCCCAGTCATTCCTCGGTCACCTCGGTCAGGAACTCCTCGACCTCCGAGTCGGCGTCGGCGTCGAAACCGTCGGCGTCGAAGTCATCGCCCCCGAGCACGTCGCCTTCCAGGGCGGGCGGACGGCCGACGACCAACCGGTTCGCGCCGAAAAATCCCTCCTTGGGTTCGACGTCCTCGAACGTCGCGCCGCAGTGCGGACAGGACGGTTCGGTCAACAGCGCGATGGTGACGCTCCCCTCGCAGTCGCCGCACTTCGCGCTCGCCATCCCGTGGCGGTTGGCCGTTCGAGCGAGTTCCGCCGTTGCTGCTTGCGTCGCGCTCCGCGCCGCGAGGATGCGCGTCTGGTCGCGGACGGAGACGAGGGCGCGCGCGAGAACGTCCAGACGCTCGTCCAACTCGTCGGTCGTGTCCGTGAGATATTCGAGCACCTCCTCGTAGTTCTCGAACCCGGAATCCAACCGTTCGCGGTTGTCCGCGACGCGCTCGGAAAGTGCATCAAGTTCGTCCACGAGTTCGTCGATGGCGACGTCGTCGCCCTCCTCGGCATCCACCGCCTTCCGGAGTTCGAACAGTTCGGTCCGGAAGCCGTCCAATTCGTTCCGGAGGTCGTCGTGTTCGTGGTCGGCGGGTGCCTTTCCGTCGGTTTCGCGCTTTATCTGTACGACGCGTTCGCGGACGTCGGTCAGTTTCTCCATGAACTCGTCGTGGAGTTCGTCGAGTCGCTCGTCGGAAACGTCCTCCTCGTGGAGGGTACGGTGTGTCGTGAACAGTTCGGAGCGGAGGCGTTGGCGGGAACAACCGAGTTCGTCGGCCGTCTCGTCTAGCCACTGGGAAATCGGTTCGGGCAGTTCGACCGCCGGTACGTGACCCACGTCTTCGCTCTCCATTCGGATGAATGACTACTTCTCACAGAACTGACTTAACGTTTCGCCTCGTAGTGAGCGAGACGCTCCGGAAAATAAATGAAATTTGATGTTATCGGTTGGCGTTACCTGATCTTCCGAACGTTGCTGATGTCGAACCCGTCGCTCTGTGTCTCGGTTTCGAAACGGACGATGTTCTCCTCTTCGATGCGCGAGAGGACGCCACGGAACTCCCGGACGAACATCGTCCGCGCTCGTTCGTTACCGCCGCGTTCCCACTCGAAACAGATGGTGCCGTCGGTTGCGTTCATCAAAGCACCCATCTGTCTGTCCGTCAGGCTTTCCTGTGCGACGTGAATGAGGATCAGGCCGTCCCACGCCTGTGATGCCTTCTTCATCCCCTTAACGAGCATGACCATCTGATTCCAGTTCACTTGGTCGTCGGGGAGCGAACAGAGGTCGGTCAGAGAGTCGATGACGACGAGGTTGCCGGGCGCGTTCTCGGTGAGGTACCCTCCGAGCGCTTCGAGGACGTCGCGCCGGTCGTGGCTGTTTCCGAGGTCGGTGATGGTGCGGCGCTTTTCGACGTACCAATCGTGAGGGATGGGACTCAGTTGGAAATATTCGGACGAGAGATCCTCGAACGTGATGGCCTCCAGCGCCGGGGAAATCAGCGTTTCGTCGAGTGTGTGCGTCACTTCGTCGTATATCTCGGACGCGTTGGCGGTAAACGAAACGTAATGAATCTCGTCGGGAAGCGCGGCGCGGGGATCGATCGACCCGTAATGGAGACCGAACTGGTCCGTATCCGCATGACCGAGGGCGTTTATCGTCGCGCTGGTGTACGCGAACTCGCGCGCGCCAGCACCGGCGTCACCAGCCAGCAATACGACGCTTCCCGGCGGGGACCCCCCACCGATGAGCGAGTCGAACTGAGAGACACCGAACGGGATTCGATCCATGCACTCCCCTCTCATTCCTGATGTTTACCGTTTACGCTCGTTCCCGTCCACGTCCGCACCTCGGTTCCGCGGCGATACGACCAGGACGTCGCCGCCGACGGCCGCCGAATCGAGTGCGGTCCGGGCCGCGTCAACCGCCTCGTCGGCCAGTTGTCGCGTCGTCACGCCGTACACGGCAGGTCCCCACGACGACTGCCCCGCGCCGAAAACGGCAGGTGACGTTTCCATCTCCGTTACGATCTCGCCGACGGGTGGTCGGTAGACTCCACCCTGCTCGTCGGCGTACCACGCCCCGTTTCGGCGGCCGATCTCGGCGACCGAACACCCGAACCGCTCCGGATCGTCCTCCGCGATCGCCGGAAGGGTTCGCCTGACCAGTATCGACGCGATGTCGTCCGCGATGGTCGGATCCGCCCGCTCGACGGCCGAGCGCATGCTCGCGTCCTCGTCGTCGCCGCTCCTGACCGGGTTCGGCGTCCGGAAGGGCGAGGACGAACCGCCAATCGGCGGGAACGTCGTGGCGCGCGAGGACCGGTGGAACCGACCAGTCACCGCGGGGCGGTCGGTCGGTCGTGAACCGTTCGGTCGGATGCCCCGCGTCCACGACGAACCCACCGTGTTCGAACGTCGAAACGCCGATACCGCTCCTCCCGGCCCTGTCGAGCGCGGGAGCATGCTCGCGGACGGATGGCTCGCGTCCATGCGCGCGTGCGATAGCGGCGAATACGGCCAACGCGAGTTGCGTCCCGCTCCCGAGTCCGACGTGTCTCGGGAGCGTGTGAAGAACACGAACGTCCGCACCGGAAACGCCGAGCAGATCGACGGTTCGACGTGCGTACTCGCGAGCACATCGGTCATCGCAGTACACCTCGTCGGCCGGGGTTGCCTCGACGGTAACGGTCGGCGATTCGAGCGCGACTCCCAGCCCACCGTACAGTCGCTCGTGAGCGAGCGAGAGGTTCTGAAACCCGAAATGGAGTCGGCCGCCGACCGTTACTCGTGCCATACCTACCCGTCAGTGGATGGAAAAATGGCGATTTCGGCAGTGGCAAATTACCGTGCTATCCCGTCGCGGAGAGGCCGAAAACTACTCCATATGGTCGAGAACGTACTCCGCGGCCCGCGTCGCGCCGTTCTCGTATTCGGGGGACTCGGGCGGATGGCGCACCGCCCGCACGACGTGCGGGATCGAATGTTCGACTTGGAAACCCCGAAGCCCTGTGCGTTCGATGACCCGCGAAACACCGTGTTGTTCGTCGGTGAACGGGTGAATGATACACGGCGTCCCGGCCACGGCGGCCTCCATCACGGTCGAGTAGCCGGAACAGACGACGACGTTCGCCGCTTGAATCCACGGGAGAAGCGATGGCACCGATTCCCAGTCGTCGTTACCGACGAGCGTTACGTCGTTACCTTCCGCTTCCAACGCACGCGTGAGTTCCTTGAAATTCGTCGTGTAAGTACTCGGAACGAGGAGCACATCCACGTTCTCGGGTCGTTCTTCCCCGTTCGGTTCGAGCGCGACGGGAGGGATATGGACGACTCCCGCCGGGTCACCTCGGTCTGGTGGCCACACGGAGGGGTAGAGGAACGCATGGGAGATCGAGATCTGATAGCGGTTGAGAATCCACGTGAACACCTCCTCGACGGCGGCGTCGTAGTAGGAGGCGGCGTTGTGAGTGAGAACGTACAGCGGCGTGTCGGTGCAGTGGGCCGCCATCGCGGCGAACATGTCGTCGGTGACGAGCGCGGCTGGGTCTTCGCGGCGAAGCCATCGAACGAAGTCGAAGACGCGCCGTGCACTGTTCGGAACGCTTCGGGTCAACACGTCGAATATCGACCCGCCCTGATAATCACCGATGTAGTCGACCGTTGCAGGCCGATACACCTCGTAACCGTTGTGCTCGATGAACTGCGACCCCGGACCACCTCCCGCGAGGACGACATCCGTTTCCGGCCCTTCCAATGCCTGTGCTACCGCCAGCATCCGGGTCGCGTGTCCCGCGCCTTCCGGATAATGTGCGACAGCAACGGTCCGGCTCATGCGCAACTGTCTACCCTGCCGTGGGAAGTAAATTTGGATTTTCAGTTTGAACGGAAAAAGGAGTCGGACACGGTCGATTACGAGGATTTCGGTCGCGCCGCGCTGGAACGCGAACGGAACTGCGGGCGAGCGGACGTAGCTCTCGTCACGGGAAAAGAACGAACGACGAGTACACTCGCCGCTCACGAGAATGTCCGCCGCAAAATCATGGGACCACGGAAGGACGAGCGTTGCTCGTCCTTCCTGCATCCATTTTCAACTTGACGACAAACGATTCGCGTCGCTCATCGTTTGTCGTCCGATTGAAAATGGGACCGCCGAGAGTCGAACACCGTCGTTCCGCTTCGCTCCACGACGAGCTTCGGACTCACTTCGTTCGTCCGACATCGCGCAATGCACGATGCGACGCTCGGCGTTCGACTGATTTTCCTCCTCACGTACGTTCGTCGTAAAATCATGGGACCGCCGAGAGTCAACTCGGGTCCTACGGACCCCATCCGCAGAGGATACCACTACCCCACGGTCCCGCTACATTTCTGAAATGGTGGGTTGCCCTGTTAAGCCCTTCGTTTCACTCCCGAGATCGCGGGACGACGAGGTCCCCGTCGTCCCGGACCGCCAAACTGGTGACAGGGTCGTTCTCGTAGGCCGCGACGCCGTGATAGCGCCCGACGACGTAGCCGTCGTAGTCGGTTTCCACCGTCGCCTTCGACTCGCCGTGTGGCGTCACGATGTCGGCGATCACGTCGCCCTCCTCGAACGCGTCCCCCGGTTCGACGCGATGGCGGACGATTCCCGCCGCGTCGGTGTGCGGATGGACGGCGCGCTTGACCGGGAAATCGACGGGTGTGTCGAGTCCCGTCGGTTCGGGGTCGCCGGGGAGCATGTCGAGTTCGCGCATGACGTTCAACAGCCCGATGACACCCTTCGCGCGGGTGTCCTCCTCCACGACCTCGAAGCCGCCGAGTTCGACCGTGAACGACGGAATCCCGGCGTTGTTCAGCGCCGCGCCCGCCGTCGAACGCTGGAGGTTCTGCTCGACGTACTCCTCCGCGACGTACTCGTTGATGACCGGGAAGTCGTAGGCGTCCACGAGGCGTTCGAGTTCGTCGGCGAGGTCGTGGGCTTCGTCTTCGGTACGCTCGGACCCATACAACACTCGATCCCGAATCACGAACGGAATCGACCCGACCTGAGCGGTGTGGAGGTCCACGAGCGCGTCCGCCGACTCCGCGAAGGCGTCGAAGATGCGCTCGTCGATGAGTTCCTGCACGCGCGGCGGGCGCGACCCGTCCGCATCCGGGTCGGGGAAGTAGCGGTTCGGGTCGTCGCCGTGGTAGTACGAAGTGCGGGTTGTTTGGCGAAGTCCTGCGGGATTCAAGTTAGGGAGACAGACCACGGTGCCGTGAACCTTCGACTCCAAATCCTCCTTCATCACGTCCTGTGCGGTGGCGAGGGCGGTCACCTCGTTGCCGTGAATCGACGCCGTGATCCAGAGCGTCGGGCCGTCTTCTTCACCCTCCGCGATGAGCACGGGGAGCCGTTCGGGCGTTCCCGTGGGGAGGTCAGTGACGTCCAACCACCCGGTGACCAGTTCGCCGGGTTTCGATTCCGCAGTGCCGACTTGCATACCTGGTGGTGACTCGCACGCGACAAAAAGACGCCCCAACCGGCAGGGGAAGCGAAAATTCCGGAAATCGCTACACCAACACGCGCTCCAGTTCCACGACCGTCCCTTCCTCCGCATCCGCGTCGCCGACCATGTGACCGAGACAGACGGCCGCCCCGTTCGGCGTGTGACAGGCGACGAGTTGGTCTTCCTCCGCCTCTTCGGCGTCGATGACTCCCGGCGCGTACACCTGTGCGCCCTGTGCGACCTGCTCGGCCGCGTTGGGTGCGATGGTCACGCTCGGCAGGTGGGTCAGCGCGTCCTCGGCGGGGCGGACGACCTCACGTAGCCAGTCGTCCTCGCCCTCCTCCCGCCAGCGCGCCAGCGCGTCCGAGAGGTCGTGGAGTGTCACGAGGTCGGTGTCGTCGAACGGGCCGGTGGCGGTTCGACGGAGGTGACCCATGTGTGCGCCCGTCCCGAGCGCGAGGCCGATGTCGTGACAGAGTTTTCTGATATAGGTCCCGCTCTCGCAGCGAATCCGGAGGAGCGCCTGTCGGTCCTGCACTTCCAGGGTGTCCAACTCGTAGATTTCACGCACGCGGAGTCGTCGCGAGACGGCGCTCTTTCGCGGCGGTTTCTGATACAGCGGTGCCTCGAACTCCGAGACGATGGCTTCGAGGTCGGCTGGCGCGGTGTCGTGCAGTTCGAGGACGGAGACGTACTCCTTCGAACCCTCCAGAAAGACCTGCGAGAGGCGGGTCGCATCGCCGGTCAGCGTCGGCAGACACCCCGTGACCTTCGGGTCGAGCGTGCCCGAGTGTGCGGCTTGCTCGACGTCACAGAGGTCCCGCACCCACGCCGCGACCTGGTGGGCCGACGGGCCGGGCGGTTTGTCGAGGTTGACGACGCCGAATTCGAGGAGTTCGCGTGGCGAACGTTCGGTTGGTGGGCCGCGAAGCGTCATCAGAAATCGTACGAGATGCCTTCGGTGGGGTACTTTCCTTCGTCGGACGCTACCTCGTAGTTCTCGATGGCGGTCGTGAGCATGGCGAGAACGTCGTTAGGGTTCCAACGGGCGGTGTTGATGCTTAGGTCGTAGATGGTGAGGTCGTTGATGTCGATACCGTAATATTCCTCGTAGCGCTGTGCCTCGCTACCCGCACGGGCGCGGGTTTCGGTCGCCGCCTGCTTCACGGACTTGTCCTCGCGGTCGGAGATACGGGCCGCACGAACGTCGAGCGGTGCGTTGAGCCAGATTCTGAAATCGGCGTACTCCCCGGCGAGCCATCCGGCGAGTCGGGATTCGAGGACGAGGTCGTCCTCCTGCGTGGCGATTTCCCGAAGCCGTCGATCCAAATCGCGGTCGATATCCTCGTCCTCCTCGGCCAACTTGTTGAATTCGAGCGGCGTCAGATCGCGTTCCGCGGCGAGTTCGCGGAAGATGTCGCCGCCGCTGACGTGGTCCAGATCGAACGCGTTTGCGAGTCCCTCCGCAGTCGTGCTCTTCCCACTCCCCGGTGGGCCTGAGACGGTCAATAACATATGTGCCCTCGCACGGGCACCAAGAAAGAGGTTTTGAACTTAGGTCGGCGTCGTCTGGATGTTCAGCGCCTTCCGGATGAGTTGCGTGAACGCCATCGAGCAGAGGAAATACCAGACGATCCACGCCATCATCGGGCCGACGACCCCTGCCTTCCACGCCGTTTCCCCGATCATCGGAAGGACGATGTGGGAAGGTACCACGGGCGTCGGATGGCCGCCGATGCGCCAGTACATCCAGAGGAACGCCGGGATGGTGATGAACATCGACCAGACCATCGGGCGGAACTGCTCCTTGAACATCCCCGTCTGGTCGCCCATGGCTTCCATCTGCTCCTGGCGGATGGCTTCCATCTCCTGCTCGTTGCCGCGTTCCTTCGCTTCCTTCTGACGCTCCTGGATGTCCTTCATGCGCTCCTGATACATGCTCATCTTCTCCATGTCCATCAGGTTGTCCTGCAGGAGCGTGGTGTACAGTCCCGTCAGCATGGAGACGATCATGATGACGATGTAGAACGGGAGCGCGTGATCTATCGGGCCGAGGACGACGTTGACGACGCTTCCGACGGCGGCTTTGATGGTGTTGTTGGAGTAGCCCAAGAACAACCCGATGCTCGCCACCGCCGCGAGTTTGTCCCACATCGACCACGAGGTCGATTCCATGTCGTCCACATCACTCGACGAAGAGGAAGTAGTCGTCGTCGTCGCCGCCGTTCCGGAATCATCGAGCGCGTCGGCGACTTCGTCGGGGTCCGACAGTTCGAATCCATGAATTCCATCTTCGAGAATCCCCTTCTCTATCAAGCGACCCCACTGACCGCTCGTGAGGTCGTCGTTTACGTCCTGCCATTGGACTTCGTCCGACCCCTCGTCGGTCCGCTCGTAGATGACCGAGAGGGCGTCGGCCATCGCCGGGTCCTCGGCGATGAGCGTTTCTACCTTCTTCGCTGTCCGTGCCATTACAGCACGATTAGAATTCGGCGTTAATCAACCTTCGCCATCGACACGGGCGTTACGGCGACCGACGGGAGCGTCGGGAAGACGAGATACCGAAACGGTACGTAGACAAGTGGCGTTCGAACGTCGATGAAGCAGCGTTCGGACACCGACTCGATACGCTCCCCGAAACGGAATCAACGAAGCCGCACGAAAAAGATTGTTCTTCGAATAGCGACCGATTCAGGCCTGCTCTTCTATCGTTTCACGGATATCGTCCCACACTTCGTCGGGCGTCTGCTCGCCGTCGATGCGGATGAGTTCGCCGGACTCGTCGAAGTGGTCGATGACGGGTTCCGTGTTCTCGTGGTAGACGCGGAGGCGTTCCCGAACCGTTTCCTCGGTGTCGTCGTCACGCTGGACGAGTCGTTCCTTGACCGCTTCGTCCTCGGCGGGGTTGTATTCGACGTGGTAGATGTCGCCCGTTTCGGGGTCGAGACGACGGCCGGTCAGTCGGCCGACGAGTTCGTCCTCGCTCACGTCGAGGTACAGGACGATGTCGAGGTCGGTGATGTCGGCCAGATACTCCGCCTGCGAGAGGTTTCGCGGGTAGCCGTCGAGGACGTAGCCGTCGGCCTCGGACAGCGCGGCATTCACGATTTCGTTCACGACCGGGTCGGGAACGAGTTCGCCCTCGTCCATGAAACTCGCGGGCGTTCCGTGTTCGGTCTCCATGTGCTTGTTCGCCCGAAGCGCGTCGCCGGTCGTGACGTGTTCTACGTCGAATTCGTCGGCGATTCGCGCACTCTGTGTCCCTTTCCCAGCACCGGGCGCACCCAAAATCAGGATGTTCGGGTTCATGCAATCACCTGCGATGTCCTCGCATAAAGGCTTACGGAAAGGAAGCAGGGCACCCGGTTTTTGTCGGCGGGGGACGAATCTTCGGGTATGACTCGATTCAGCGCGGACACACCGACGGAACGCCGGAAACTCGTCGTGGACGCCATCACCGCACACCGCGAGCGTACGAGCGCGTTCTGCACGCTCCAAGCCGACGTGGAAAGCGAAGCGGAGGAAGACGATTCCGAGGAGGAACTGGAGGTACCGCCGTGGATCCAGTTTGGCGACCGCACGCTCAACCTGGACTGTACCGAGGAGGAACTGGAGCGACTCAAGGACCTGCTCCGGGAGTTCCCGGCCTTCAAAATCGAGCAGTTGGAGAGTCCGGAGGACGCCGATGGAACGAACGTCCGTATCAGCGCGAAGGCCGACGCCAACCGTATCGCGCAGTTCGTCGAACGCGCGTTCCGCGAGGTGTACGGCTGTTCGGAGTCGGTGACGCTGTGGGCCGTCGAAGTGTAAAATTCGTCGCGGAGATCAGACGGTCGCGGTTCCGGAAAAGCCCTCCAAGGCGTCGTCCGACACTCCTTCGCGTGAGAACACGGTAACGACGTCGTCGGGGCGGATTCGGGTGTCCCCCCGCGGCGTCAGCATCGAATCGTCGCGTTCGATGGCGATGACGAGGATGTCGTCGCCGATGAGTCCCTCGGCACCGGCCTCCTTGAGCGTCTTGTCGGCGATGGGTGAGTCCTCGCTGATGGCCAATTCCGCGACGTCGGCTTCCCCGGAGAGGCTGACGAAGTCGGTCATCGAGATGTGGCTCCCCTCCTTGTCGGGGCCGAACGGGTGGTACGGCTGGAACCGCTCGTTCTGGATGAGGTCTTCGCCCTCGATTTCGAGCCCGCGGTTCGACAGTTCGCGGGCGATACGCGAGAGGTCGCTGGTGTCCTTCCCGACCGCTTTGACCTGGATGTTCCCGCGACCGGTCATGAGTTCCCGGACGTTGACCACGCCGGGTATTTCGAGGATTCGCTGCGCGAGCGTCTCGCGGTTCGGGACCGGCGCGGTACACGTGAACTGGTTCGTCAGTCGTCCATCGACGCGTTCGAAATCGACGTTCGCGTGGAACCCCGTGAGGATACCGTGGTCTTCGAGTTGTTGAATCCGGTTGCGTATCGTCCCCGACGAGACGTTGACTTCGCTCGCAATCTGCGGGGCGGAGGTGTCACGCGCGTTCCGCATCAGATAGTAAATTATCCGCCGGTCGATTTCGTCGAGCCGATATCCCATACGGAACAGTAGTCCCAAGGACGTTAAACCGTTTTTCGCCTGCGGCCGGGATTCGTCGGCGAATCGCGTTCGAGACGCGGGTAATCTGGGCCTACCGGGGTAACAGTTACATTCCTCGGTGTTGACGACTGATTAACACGTCGTTCGGCCTCATCCGGCCGGACGGTCTCAACGAATGTCCCTCGATACGAGCCTCCGCAAACCCACAGATCGGTGCGATTCGCTGCTTTCCGTACTCGACGGTGCCGAATCATTGTCCGTCGTGTGTCACAACAATCCCGACCCGGATAGCATCAGCAGCGCGCTCGCACTGGCCGCGATTGCGGAGTCGGCGAGCGTCGCCGACGTGGATCTGTACTACAGCGGCGAGATAACGCACCAGCAAAATCGGGCGATGGTCAACCTGTTGGACGTGGACCTGTGCCCCTTCTCCGAGGAGTGTCTCGATTCGACGGATCTCATGGGCTTCGTCGATCACGCCGTTCCTGGTCAGAACAACCGCGTGCCCGACGGCTACGTCCCCGACATCGTCATCGATCACCATCCGAACGAGTCGGTCGAGGGGGTCCACGTGGACCACCGGGAGGAGATCGGCGCGACGGCGTCGATCCTGACCGAGTACCTGGTCGAACTCGATATGGAACTCGACGCCCGACTGGCGACCGCGCTGTTGTTCGGCATTCGACGCGAGACGCTCGAATTCACGCGCGATGCCACGGAAGCGGAATACACGAACGCCCGGTATCTCCATCCGCACGCGGACGTGGACCTGCTCCGCCGCCTCTCGGATTCGCTGTTCACCCACGAAACACTCGACTCCATCGCCGACGCGATTCAGAATCGCGTCGTCAAAGGGTCGCATCTCGTCTCACACGCCGGACGGACGACCGAACGGGATACGCTCCCCCAGGCGGCGGACTACCTGCTCAATCTCGAAGGGATTTCGACCACGCTCGTCTTCGGCATCATCGACGAGACGATCCACCTGAGCGCACGGACGAGAAACCCCCGCGTTCATGCGGGCACCCTCGTGACCGAGGCGTTCGGCGATATCGGAAGCGTCGGCGGTCATCGAGCGATGGCGGGCGGCGCGATTCCGCTCGGCCTGTTCGGCGCGCTCGACGACCGCGACGACGTGCTCGTGGAACTCGTGAGCGAGGTGCTCACCGAGCGGTTTTTCGAACAGGTCGTCGGGACGCCGTAAAACCGAAACGGGGGCGTCAGCGAAGCCAGCGCGAGAGCCAAGAGGTGATTCCGAGGTGGCGCTTCGCCATGATGATGGTGCTCTTCGAGCGCCAACCGACCTGCTCCGGCAGCGCGCCGAAGACGAACTGTTGGAGCAGTCCTTCCCGCGTCGCGCCGATGATGGTCAGGTCGTGCTGGCCGGTTCGTTCGACGATGGTGTCGACGACGTCGTCGCCGGTGAGCAGTTCGGTCGTGACGGGCGTCCCCTCGCCGAACGACGCCTTCGCGTCTTCGAGTGTCTCCTCCGCGTCCGCCCGCTCGCTCTCGTCCGCGTCCGGACGGACGACGTGTACGACTTCGACGGTCGCGTCGTTCGAACTGGCGACGTGTTCGGCCACCTCGACGGCGAGTTCGGCGTGTGGGCCACCGGCGGTCGGGACGAGGATGGATTCGACCCGCTTTTCATCCGGTCCGATTCGCTCGACCAACACGTCACAAGGGGCGTTTTGGACGACTTCGTCCACGTTGCTTCCGAGGACGATATCGCGTCGTGCGCTCGTGCGCTGACCCTTCCACCCCATCAGCACGGTGTCGCTGTCGTACTGTTCGACGGTGTTGAGGATGGCCTTCGAGATGTCGTGGCCGATGCGGACCGTCCCGCTGACGGGAACGTCGCTGTCCTTGGCGACTTCCATCGCTTCCCGCAACACTGCACGCCTTGGCTCCACGAACTTCCGACCTTCCTCGATCGGCGTCTGCTGTGGCACCGTGACGATGCTCATGACGAGAATCTCGGCGTTCCGGTCACGCGCGATGCTGATCGCGGTACGCATCAACTGCGGTACGCTCTCGGGGTTGGCGATTGGGACGACGATTTGGTTGTCGGTCTCCGACGGGACGCGTTCGGTGACGATGGTCGGCGTCTCCTTCTCCAACTTCTCGACTTCCTTGTTGCGGGAGTAGCCGTAGTAGATGGCGAGACCAAGCCCCATCCAGATGACGGTCGTGACGAGTGCGACGAATCCCTCCGAGTTCGCCCCGATTCCGGGTTCGAGTCCCAGTTCGAGCAGGAGGAACGGCGTCAGGAGGAACTGGAGGACGAGGCCGATGAGCGGCGGCCACGGCATGTACGGAATCCTGTACGTCCGTGGCAGGTCGGGGTGCGTCTGGCGCATCCGGATGACCGTCCAGTTCACCTGCACGAATAGCAGGATGAACATGAGGTCGGCCGAGGCCGCGACGCTCTCGATGGGGAGCGTGACGGCCATGGCGATGATGAGGACCGAAGAAAGCGCGAGTGCGATGTGCGGCGTGCGCTTTTCCGGGTGAATGTTGTCGAACATCGCCGGAAGCACTCGATCACGGCCCATCGCGAACGACACTCGACTGGACGAGAAGATGGTCGCGTTGAGTGCCGAGAGCGTCGCCGCCAATCCTGCGATCAGCAGGAGCGGGATACCGTACGGGACGAACGACCCCGCCGCTTGGATGATACCGAGTTCTCCGAGGTCGCCGAGGAGATTCCACGTCGGGACGTTCGCGGGCGACCCGCTCATGCCTGCAATGTTGAGTAGGTGCTGGGTCACGTCGATACCGCCGATGGCAGCGAACGAGACGAGGACGTAGATGGGCACGACGATGATCATCGAGTAGAAGATCGCTTTCGGGATGTTTCTCCCGGGGTTGACGACTTCCTCTCCCGACTGGACGATGATCTCGTATCCCTCGAAGGCGATGTAGGTGAACCCCATCGCGCCGAGGATGCCGATGAAGCCGTTCGGTGCGAACGACGGACTACTGACGAACTTCGCGGTCCAATCGGGCGTGGTCAGTGTCGCTTTGATACCGAAGGCGACGAAGACGCCGAGGATTATCAGTTTGAGACCGGTGACGATAATCCCGGCCGTCCCGGTCTCCTCCGCGCCGCGGAAATTGATGTAGGCGAAGAGGAGGACGACCAGCACGGCCATCCCCTTCTCGGCCATGATGGGCGTCACAAAGCCGAACAACGCGAAGTCGTGCGTGAGGCCGGTTCCGTAGATGACGAACTCGACGAAGAACGTCCCGAAGGTGACGGCGTACAGGGCACACGCGACGGCGTGTGCGAACCAACTCATCCATCCGGCGTAGAACCCGTTGGGGTCCACGAGCGCCTCCTTCACCCAGAGGTAGCCACCACCGGCCTCGGGGAACGCCGCGCCGAGTTCCGCGTAGGAGATAGCGGTGAACATCGCCACGAACCCGTTGAGGATGAACGCGACGGTGAGCGCCGGACCGGCGATACCCGCCGCGAATCCGGTCAGGGCGAAGACGCCCGCCCCGATCATCGCGCCGACGCCGATGAACGTGATATCGAACAGGCTCATGTCGCGCGAGAGTTCGGTCTCGACGGAACCATCCTCGACGCCCCCACTCGCCGCGTCCGACTCGGTCGAACTACGGTCCATCAACCTCACCTCGCTGTCCACCGAGTAAAGCTCTGCCGTGGTCGTTTGTTATCGACGACATTATTTCGTATTCCCCAATACAATCGGCAGTATAATACTTTTTCCCCATTCCCTTCATAAGGATATTTCTGGGTAGCTATCTCTGGCGCGAAAATAGGTCCGATGGTACCTTCGCTTTAGAGCTCTTCGTGAATCCAATAATGGGAGATTTGGGAGGCATCCACCCAGTGGACCTGGTCGTCGGCGTCGATGCGGATGAACGGCTCCTCCTCGAACTCGACGTTGTGCGTGTGGAGTTCGAGTTCCTCCCCGTCCCCGAGCTTTACCATTATCTCGCCCTTCTCCTGAAGGCCGTCTTCCAGCCGTTGGTAAATGGATGTCATTCCATCGATTCCGACACCGTGACTGCTCAAAAGATTTGTTGCCAACGAAAGAAAATATTAGGGGGGCGAGGCCCCTTTCCGCGGAATCGACGGTCGGAGTTTCGGTTCACGCAACGTCGTTGTCCCGGAGCAGGTCGGCCAACACGTGAAAGTACAGCACGACGGCGGTGAAGACGGCGACAGGTGGCCAGAGGACGACTAACACGCCGACGAGAACGCCGCCGATGGCGACGTGTGAGAGGATACGCAGGTGTTCCAGTTCCGCGCTGTCCACGTCCTCGAACACCCAATCCTGATCACCGAACGCGTCCCGTGGGTTCGCCAGACATGCGCGGAGATGTCGCCAACTGCCCGTCTCGAAACGCGTGAGAACGAAGTGGTCCAGGTCGATGAAGACGCTCAACAGCACCCCGTAGACGAACAGGGCGGCGAGCAGTGGCGTTCCGAATCGACTCGAAAGCGGAACGAGGAGAAGCGCCGAAACGACGGCACCGATGGCGAGGTGCTCCCGCGAGTACATTGATTGGGTGAATCGACACCGCCTCCGGGCTAAAAGATGGCGTTCGTCACGTCTCCCATGTCACTTTCACTAGATGGCAAAATTATTTATATCATAGCCTTTCCCATGGGAACACTAACCACGGTATCAGCAAACGAACTTCGCTACGTTCAAGGTGTCTCTCCCGCAGTACTGCATTCAATGGGAGGACACAGCGCGGAGCGAATCCCGCTCGCCCGACTGCGTCGGGCGTCGAACTCGAAACGACGATACACACCTACGAGGGTGCCGAAGACGGCCCTACCCTCTACGTACAGGCGGCCCAGCACGGCCGCGAGATCAACGGAAGCGAAGTGCTCCGACGGTTCCACGAGGAGATCGAGACGGAGACCCTCGCGGGCCGAATCGTGGCGGTGCCGGTCGCGACCCGCTCACGTTCGACCGGGTGTCGTACACCACGCCCGAGCAGTTGGACAGTATCAACCCGAACATGAACCGGGTCTGGCCCGGCGACCCCGGCGGGACGATTCACGAGCGCATGGCGGCGACGCTCTGGGAGTACGCCAGCGAGGCGGACGCCATCGTGGACCTCCACACCGGCAGTCCGAACATGATGACCCACGTCGTCTTCATGGAGGGCGACGAGGAATCGCGCGCGTTGGCGGAAGCCTTCGGCACCGACCTCCTGCTGTCGGAGGAGGCGGGCGACGACGCCGACGTGGAGTGGTCCGAGCGCAACTTCGGCGGCAAGTTCCGCGTCGCGGCCACGCGCGAAGGTATCCCGTCCATCACGCCGGAGCTCGCGCACAACAAGGAAGTCGTCGAGAACGCGGTCGAAACCGGACTTACCGGACTCACGAACGTCTGCCGGGAGCTCGGAATGCTTGCCGCATCTCCGCTGGAGAACGGGGAGAAAGTACTGGCCCGCAATCACCTCGGTCGCGTCGATGCCGACGATTCCGGACTGTTCGTCGTGGAGTCGAACCACGAAATCGGCGACGAAGTCGAGGCGGGGGAGCGCATCGGAACCCTGTACGACCCGGCGACGTACGAGGTTCGACAGGAGGTAGAAACCGACCGCGACGGAATCCTCTACGCGTTAACCCGCGAATCGACCGTATGCGGGGGCGGCAAGTTGCTGAGTGTGGCGCTCCTCCGCGAGGAGTGAGAGCGACGTACCGTTCCGTTCCATCGAGCCAGTTCGTGAAGAACGGGACCCCGTGAACGTCACGCTATTTTTCGAGGAGTGAGAGAGCGCCGGTGACAGTTTACCGATTTTCGGGACGCGAGCGATGGCGACGCCGATGATCCAGCCGGGACGAACCGGCGAGGAGATGCCGACCGCTTGGTCGTAATACCCGTTCGCGTCCCCTTTGGTGATGAATCCCGAGTGCGGTGCCGGACAGTTCCGAAGTTGGGCACAGCTATCCGCACCCGCGACGTACGATGCGTTCGCTTTGTCGTACCAGTTTTCGCCCTTCGTGACCCAGAACCGCGCACGATGGAGGACGGGAATCGCCGAGTCGTTTCCGTACGGGTGGTAGACGAGGACGTTGCCGGGACCGCCGAGCGTCTCGAAACCGTCCTCCTTCCCGCTCTGCGCCGAAACGACGCCATCCCGACTATCCGGCGGCGTGACGCGGTGTTTGTCCATCACCACGACCACGTCCGTCTGGTTGACGTGCGGCGACATGCTCCCGCTGATGACGGTGTACGCGGGCGGCCAGACGCCCAGCGTCACCACGAAGAGAATACTCACGACGAGAACGACGGCGACCACGCTGGCAATCAATCGACGGAGGCTGAACACGACACGGTGGGACGCGAACTACGAGCTTTGTTATCGCCCGCCTGCAAAAGGGAACGTAGTCCTTTCCGCCGAGCTAGCGAATGACAGTGACGGCGATACTGCCGGGCAGTGATGGCGATACTGCCGGACAGTGACGACTATACTGCCGATAAGTATCGTGCGCGACAGGAACCGAAAGGCCGGACCCATCTCCCAGAAATCGAATGCTACCCGTCGTAATCACTCGCTTCCGAAGTCGAGAAGCGACCGTTGGTGGCGCATCAGCGGACGGGCATCGTATCCGTGTTTCTGGAGGTGCCCCGCGAACTCGTCGGCGAATCCGTGTTGCGTGTAGACGATTTCGGGGTCCACCGCTTCCACGGTCGAAACGAGCTCGTCGAAATCGCAGTGATCGGAGAGCGGAAACGTCGTATCGTAGCCCCCGCGGTAGCGATAGGAATTCGTGACGGCCCATCCCGAAAATCCGACCATCGACCCGCCGACCCGTTCGACGAGGTCCCGAACCCAGTCCGTTCGGGAGCGATTGGATGGGAGCACGACGATTTCGTCGCCCGAGAGCCTATTCACGTCGAACGGTTCCGCGTCGAAGATGATGTCCGTCGTCGCCTCGATGGCCTCGTTCACGTTCCGAATCGCGTCGCTGACGACGATGGGGCGGTTCGTCGCCCGCCGAGCCAGATGCTGGAGTTTCCCCGCCCGTCCGAGCGAGTAGCCGAACAGGAACAGCGGTTCGTCGTGGTCGGCGAGCCAATCGCAGATTTCGCCCTCCAACTCCTCCTGCGGCGGAAAGCGATACTGCGGGTCGCCGTATGTCGTCTCCATCACCAGCACGTCGGCGGGGACCGGGTCGAACCCGTCGAGATACTGTCTGTCCCGAGTCGAGAAGTCCCCGGTGTACAGATACCGTCGGTCGTCCTCGCCCGCGACGAGCGTCGCCCGCGACCCGACGACGTGTCCCGCCGGGAGGAGTTCGATGCCCGGAACGGTGTCGGTGTACTCGAACTCCGCGCCCGTCCGCGCTCGAACGAGCGCGGCGGTCTCGGCAGAACAGAGCACCGTCTCCGGCGTCGTCCGAAACGTGTGGTCGGCGTGGGCGTGGCTCACGACGTTCACGTCACCCACGGCGCTGCGGGCGTCCGCGACGATGGTCCGGTCCGTCTCGATGTGGATGCCGTCCCGCAGTCGAATCACGGTTGTTGAGTTGCTGTTGGGACGCGATGGATTTGAACTCGCCGAGACGGTCCTGCTCATCTCACGTTCGTCTGCGCGGGCGTGCGACTCGTCTGCTCAAATCCCAGTGAACAGTTTCACTGACACGAGTCGTACGCGCCACCTAGCGGCGTCGCTTACGGAGTTGCGTCAGTGAAAAGTGCGCTGACTGGGATTTGAACTCGCCGGGGCGTTCCCGGGATTCAGATGGCTTCACCTGGGGTTCGAGAAGATAGTTGAATAGATGAACAACTATTCAACTATCGTGGTATTGCCGATCCCGCATGGCCAGCCAAGCGTTGCGTTGAAGTCGCCGTGACGAACCACTCTCCCTATGGACAAAGCCGACCTCCGCGACCGAATCTGGACGCAGTTGGAGGACGAGGGAATCGCCCGGTTTCCGTTTC
Source organism: Haladaptatus sp. R4 (assembly GCF_001625445.1). NCBI lineage: Archaea > Methanobacteriati > Methanobacteriota > Halobacteria > Halobacteriales > Haladaptataceae > Haladaptatus > Haladaptatus sp. R4. Next base: position 920,656 of record NZ_LWHG01000011.1, read on the forward strand.
CCCCACACGGTCGGATTCCGAACTTCGCGGGCGCGAAGAAGGCGGCCGACGACTCGCCGAACTTCCGGAGTGGCAGGAGGCGTCGGTCATCAAGGCGAATCCCGACGCGCCGCAGTTGCCGGTTCGACGGCGGGCGCTCCGGGAGGGGAAGGTCGTCTACATGGCCCAACCACGGCTCCGCGACGAAAAGCCGTTCATGAAACTCGATCCGGCGGAAATCGAGGACACGGACGCCGCGGCGACGGTGTCGAAGATGGACGGCTACGCCGAACCCGTCGCACCGGACGACGTTCCCCACGTGGATTTCATCGTCTCGGGGAGCGTGGCGGTGACGGAGGAGGGAACCCGGATCGGAAAGGGCGAGGGATACAGCGACCTCGAATTCGCCGTCCTGCACGCGTTGGGGGCGGCGGACGACGACACGACGATCACGACGACGGTCCACGAAGTACAACTGGTCGACGACGCGCCAGCGCCGGAACCCCACGACGTGCCGATGGACGTCGTGGTGACGCCCGAGCGCGTCGTTCGGACGGAGACGACGGTCGAGCGACCGGACGGTATCGACTGGGAGGTACTTCCGGAGGAGAAGATAGAGGAGATTCCGCTCCTCCAGCGATTACGGCCGTGATTTGAGACCGGGTTGTCGTCGCAACCGGAGTGCAACGAACGCTTGTCCGAGGGAGACGAGCAAATAACGAACCGTGAGCGCGGCGAGTGCGTTGACATGCGCCGCGACGTTCCGACGCTACTCACGATTCCGACGCTACTCACGACGCTGCTCGTCGTTTCGCTGGTCGTCGTCTCCCTCACCGCAGGTGCTGGAGGTGCTGGAGTCCGCCCCGCTGCGGGGCAGGAAAACGCCGCCAACGGCACGGGGATCGACAGCTGTACGACAATTTCGTCTCCCGGTCGCTACACGCTCACCGGCGACATTCGAAACGCGACGATCGGTACGTGCCTTCGAATCACGGCGAACGACGTGACGCTCGACGGACGCGGGCATCGAGTCGACGGCGTCGGTGCGTTCGGTACCTCCGGCGTCCTCGTGACCGGCGGGTCGAACGTCACGGTTCGGAACGTGGGGGCGACCGATTGGGACGACGGAATCCGGTTCGTCGGAACCCGGAACGCGAGGGTGGCCGAAACGACCACCGCCCGCAACCGCGTCGGACTGTCCCTCGTCTCGTTTCGGGATAGCGAGGCTGTGGACAACGTCGCCCGCTCGAACGCCGTGGCTGGCGTCTTCCTCGTCGGCAGCAGTTCGAACAACACTCTCCGAAACACCACGGTGCGCGACAACGCCCTGGTCGGCGTCCAACTCGTGGAAGCCACTCGAAACACCGTCGTTGGCACCGTCGCGCGCAGAAACGAGTTCGGCGTCGCCCTGCTTGGTGCCAACCGAAACACCGTCCGCGGGAGCGTGGCGACCGGAAACCACATCGCCGGACTGTGGCTCTCCGCGGCGAGCGACAACCGAATCCGCGAGAGCCGCGTTTCGAACCGATTCTACGGCATCTACCTCGCCGACGGCGCGCGGAACAACACGGTCGAGTCGAACGTCGCCCGTGGAAACTCCGTCGGCGTCCGGTTGCGGTCGAGCCACCACAACGCCATCCTCGGCAATCGGCTCGTGAACAGCCGAGACGCTGGAATCCTTCTCATTTCGAGCGACCGAAATCGCATTATCGGAAACCGCGGAACCGGAAATCGACGGGGAATCGCCGTTTCGTCGTCGTCCGACGGAAACACGCGGTCGAACAACTCCGTGGACTAGTTTCGTCGAACGCTCACACGTCAGCGTACTCGCGGGCGAACACCGTGAGCAGGATGCGGAGCATCCCGAGGACGATGGGACCGAAGAACAGCCCCATGAAGCCGAACACGTAGACGCCGCCGAAGATGCCGACGACGAGGATGCCCGGATTCAGCTTCGCCTCCCGCCCGCTGACGATCGGTCGAAGGTAGTTGTCCGAGAGGCTGATGACGAAGGTGCCGTAGAGGAACAGGAACCCCGCCGCAACCGGCCGATTTACGAGGAAGAGATACGCTGATGCCGGGAGCCAGATGACGGAGGCACCGACGAGCGGAAGCAGGGAGAGCAGCGTCGTCACGACCGTCCAGAACACCACGCCCGGGACTCCCGCGATGACGAAGCCGATGCCGGTCAGGATGCCCTGTACGATTGCGACGAGGACGTTGCCGACCAACACGCCCCACATCACCCGGTCCATCTCGGAGTACAGTTCGTCCTGTACGTCGTCGTGGAGGGGCGTACACCGGCGAATCCAGCCGACGAACTCCTCGCCGTCGGTGAGCAGGTAGTAGAGCACGAACACCATCACGGTGAGACCGATGAGGGCGTTCGAGACGCCGCCGAAGATACCGAGCGCGTTGTCCACCAGACGTGAGGAACTTCCCGCTGGCAGGAGTTCCTGTAACGTTCGACCGTGGATGGTGACGCCGGTGTATCGTTCGACCAACGCGATGAGTTCGGCGACCTGCTGGTCGCCGCGAGCGATCACTCGGATGAGCGTGATCGCCTGCCGGGCGGCGATTGCCAGGAGCGCCGTGACGGGAACGAGGACGACGAGCGTGGTGAGGACGAGGAGCGAGAGTGCGGATACCCGAGTGCCGACGCGGTGTTTCAACCGGCGTTGAACGGGGAACAGGACGTATCCCAACAGGATTGCGGCCAACACGTACTGGAGAAACGGTTTGACGAGCAGAATTGAGAGGAGGCCGAACACGGCGATGAGAAACAGTAGGAATCCGCGTTCCCGATTCATGCCGGAGAAACGACGGGAGGGCGTATAAATCAGCACGAAGGACGTCGAATGGAGTCCGGGGTACCGAAGCGTTCAATCGTCGAACTCGATCTCGATATCGTCCTCCAACGCGTCCAACGTCCGAACCGCCGATTCGACCTCGCCCTTCGTTCGGCGGGCCGATTTCATCGTCCGTGCGATGGTCCGTATTCGCTCGGCACTCACGTCGAGGTCGAGCACGTCGATGATCACGTCGTCGATGGCGGTTTGTCCACCGTCGTCGCCAGCGGCTAATCGCTCGAATCCCTCCCGAACCGTCGCTTTCTGCTCGTCCGTCAACGCTTCCGGGTCGACGACGCGAAGGGTTCGAAGGTCGGAACTGGAGAGGTTGATCGCTCCCCCACCCGTCACCCTCCCGTGGCTCTCGATCACGACCTTCGAGAGACTGGCGTTCAACAACCCGAGCAGGAGCGTCACGTCCCCCTGTCGAGGGTGAACGAGCAGGAATCGGTTGCTGGCAACGACTTCCCCATCGGTTCGGAAGAAGAACCGACGTGTGTCCATCGCCTGCGGGCAGACGATGGGTGCCGTTTTGCCGTCCAGTCCACCCATCGCGAACCACGGGTCGTTGATCCGCACCGAGTCGTTCGTGCTCGATGGATGGTCGTCGGCCCATCGAAGATAGGCGGCCACGCCGTCGTGGCCATCCCGTTCGAGCGCCGCGATGACGCGAGTTTCGCTGGAAACGGCGGCGACATCGTCGCAGTCGTCCCCATCGACGGATTCGGACGAGGAGAGCACCGTCTCCGAGTAGTCGGCCACGTCCAGCATCCACTTCTCCGCGTCGTCCACCGAGTGCTCGTACCCATCGACTTCCTTCACGCTCTTTATCGCCGGACGGAGGAATCCGTCCTCGACTCGGCGGACCCAGTCATCGTCCGTATCGAGGATGAAGACGGGGTTCGCTCCGGTCTTCTTTCCTCGCGTGACGGTGGCAATCTCGGACAGCGAAACCGTCTCGGCGTGTTCGAGAACCGCGGTGTAGAGTGCCGGAGCCGTGACGTAGTGATGCAATTTCCCGCCGAGACGCGCCGCCAGATGCGACTGAGCGACGGTAATTGTCCGATGGCTCCGTTCGCTGCTGATTCGAAGGTTCCCGGAACCCGTCGCGTCACGGTCGATCACGTCGATGACGTCGTCCGGGCCCATCCGCTCGTTGAGACGGACGAAGTTCGTCCGCGTGTTCCGTCGTGTCGTCGCGTCGTCGGTCCGTTCCAATAGCAACAACACCGTGTCCACGAGCGCATCCTCGAACAGGCGGTTTCGAAACCCGACCACCGCTTCGACCTTGTAGTGGTCGTAGAGGAATCGCTGCAGCGACGGACCGTAATCCGCGGTCATCCACTTCGTCGGCACGATCCACGCCACCCGTGCGCCCTCCCGAAGAAAGCCCGTGACGTGCGTCAGAAAGTAACAGTACAGATCGCTCCGTCCGTCGAGCGCTGCCCCCGAATCCAGCGCTTCGAGATGCTCGCGGAAATGCTCCCGATCCGTGGCGATGGACTCCTGTCGAACGTAGGGTGGATTCGCAACCGTCGCGTCGAACGTTCCGACGGCTTCCGGGTCGAGATCGAAGAAGTCACGGTGATGCACTAAGCGTTCGTCCGCCGGTTCGTGGCGGTTTCGCGCCGCCAGGTTCAACTCGGTCAGTCGAAGCGGGAACTCGTCGATATCCACGGCCGTGAGTTGCCGAAGCAGATTCCGATGCGAACGGTTCCCCGACCCCAACGCATCCAGTCGCTTGTAGGCCTCCACGAGAAGCGACCCGGACCCGCTCGCCGGGTCGAGTACCCTGTCGCTCGGTGACCGAACCGCCCAGCGGGCGAGCAGTCGCCCGATTTCGTCCGGCGTGTAGAACTGGCCGAGTTCCGCCCGTTCCTCGGCCGGGATGAGCTTCTGGTACACACGCCCGAGAACGTCGGTTTCGATGTCGTCCAACGGTTCGCGCTCGACGCTCTCCGCGAATTCTCGCAGGCGTTCCAGCGTCCCACCGTCGTTCGGTATCTCGCTCCAAAACCCGTCGTTCGAATCCTTCCACGCCTCGGTTGCAAACCCCTCTCTCGCTTCGCTCGGTTCACGGTCGCCATCCCGAAGGTATCCATCGAACGCGATGCGTGCCACCAGTAAACAGCCGTACTGTTGGGCGGCGATCCGAACCGCTCGGTCGAAATCAGAATCGAGGGGATAGCCGTTTTCGTCCGCCCACGTCGCCATCGAGTCGTGAAAGCCGTCGTCCTCCTCGAACGCGTCGGCGATGAGCGACTCGTATCGCGGCACGAGGGTGGCGTGAAAGCTTCGAAGCCGACCGACGAAGAAATCGCCGAACCGAACCGGCGATTCCGTGCCCTCCTGTAGCGCCACCGCGTCCCGAAGGAGTTCCCCGCAGAATTCGGCCATCGACCGGGTTCGCAGGTCGTACCCTCGCCGGGTGAACTCCGAGACGTCGGTCGTCGGGGATGCGCTCTCGGAGTTCGGACGGCGAAAGAGGAACGCGTCGTTCTCGTTGACCGTCGCAAAGACGCGGGTTCCGTTCTCGATGGCACGCTGCTGTCCTCGCCCGACCACGTCGTCCGAGTGCGGGTCCACATCGGACGGCACCGCTTCGAGTACGACGGCGTCACGACGGGACGACGGAACGAGAACGCTCGCGCTGTCGCCGTCCGCACGAGGTTCGTCGTCGGGAACCTCGAACGGCGTCTCGTGTGCCGAAACGTACGTCGCCATCTCGGAACGGAGACGGGAACGAAACACGAACGCCGAGTCCATGGTCCGTGAATCATCGGCGTGATTCAAGAAGTTTCCCCGAGTTCAGCGGATACGCTTTGCCAAACTGGTGGTAAAAAAGGAACCGCAGTGAAAATCGGAAGTCTGTAACGACCTTATCCGCCGAACATCTCGCGCATCATCGGATGCATCTCCATCAGCTGTTCCTCCGCGATCTCCTCGTACAGCTTGTACGTGATGGACACCGCGAGCAGCAGCGAGGTACCGGAGGTGCTACCGATGGTACCGAGCATGTTCGCCAGGACGGCCAGCAGGCCGACCAGCGCGCCGCCGAGGACGGTAACCTGCGGGATGTACCGCTCCATCACCTTCTCGATGACGCCCGTGTTCTGGCGGAAGCCGGGAATCTGCATCCCGGAGTTCTGGATCTGTTTCGCGGTCGATTCGGGACCCATGTCCGCCGTCTCCACCCAGAAGACCGCGAAGATGGCCCCGCCGATGACCATGAATCCGAGGTCGAGACCGACGCGGATCAGGACCTGCCACCACGCCTGTGAGAGGGCATTAGACCACCACATCCACTGATTGGGGCTCTGGATGGGTGCGAGGTAGTAGAACAGCCCTCCGACCGGCTGCCCATATTTGTCGAAGTCACCAAGCCACATTGGCATGCTCTTTCCGAGCTGACTGTTCAGGATGCGCCCGAGGAACTGGATATTCGCCTGCAGGGCGCGGACGAGGATCATCGGCAGGACGCTCGCGTAGATGAGCTTCACGGGGAAGCGACCGCGTGCGCCTTTCACCCGTGCGTGGCTCAGCGGAATCTCGACGCGCACGCTCTCCGCGTACACGACGACGATGAAGATGAGTATCGTCGTGGCGAGCGCGATGATTTGCCCACCGCCGAACAGGAGGTACTGGATACCGCCCGCCGTGAGCAGCGAGACGTTCTCCGCGTTCCCGGTGATGATGTCTATCCACTGCGGGATGAGGCCGGTGTAGGTACCGAGGCCCTCCGGCGAGATGAGACCGCCGACGAGGCTCTGGCTGACGTTGGCGACGATGAACAGCCCGATACCGCTCCCGACACCCCACTTGCTGACGATCTCGTCCATGAACAGGATGAGGATCGCGCCGACGAAGATCTGGGCGAAGATGAGCCACTGGACGCCGAAGTCGCCGATGCCGAGGCTGGCAGCGACCTGGTCGTTCACCGGTAGGAACCCGCCGATGAACACCATCGGCAGCCCTTCGAGACAGACCATCACGACGACCAGCAGCTTTTGTAGGCCCTGATAGAGCACTTGGTCGCGTGGGTCGTCAGTGTCCAGTCCCAACAGGTCCGCACCGCCGAGCAACTGGAGGACGATGCTCGCGGTGACGATCGGTCCGATACCGAGGTGCAGGACAGTTCCTTGTCCACCGCCGAGGATCGAACGGAAGTTACCGAAGATATCGGCACCTTGGTCTGCCCCGTACAGGAAGACGTTTGTCAGGAAGAAATACAGCAGTAACACTCCCCCCGTCCACATCAGCTTGCGCTTGAAGGGTATGTGTCCCTCCGGGCGCTGGACGGATGGCATTCGTGTGAGGACTGGTTCAGCAGTCTCTTTCCAACCCATGTTCAACATCAATTCGCACCTCCCTACATGTATCTCCTTCGACTCGCATCACAGACAAAAATAGATAGTATAATGTAGCGAGGGGGCCACAGAATACGGTCTCGGGCGGTTTAGGGTAATCCGAGAAACGGCCACAAAGTTTTAAGCTCGAAGCCGCACTTCATTCCTGGTTCGGAGAATCGCAATTATATTCCGATCAGCGTTACTACTCGATAGGGAACTGCATCAAAAAACGGTCAACGAACGGAGTTATTCCGCGTCGTCTTCGTCTTCGCTTTCGCCGAACTCCTCTTCCTGGGCCCGGTCGCTCAGGACGGCGTCGCCGTCCGCTTCCTCGATGAGTTCGACCGCGGATGCCGAGAAGGCGTCCGCAGTGATGTCGAGGCTGTTGCGAACCTGACCGCTGCCGAGCACCTTGACGGCGTCAGCGTCCCAGCCGTCGTCGACGACATCGCGTGCGTCGAGCTGGTAGCCGTCGTCGGTCTCCTCGGCGACTCCCTCGGCCGCGTACAGCGCGGCGTCTTCGTCGAGTTTCTGCACGGAAACGGTGAGCACCGTTTCCTTCGAGTCTTCGGGTCGGGAGAACCCGTGCTTTCCGAGCGGTTCGTAGTTGTGGAACTCGTGTTTTGCGCGACCGGCGCGTCCGCGACCACCACGGTGTCCGGCACCGCGGCGGTTCTTGTGGGTTCCGCCCCCGTGCGTCCGCGAGCCACGCTGGCGTCGTTTCTTGCTCGTCATGGTTATCGCATCGCCTTGAGGAGCGTGCTGATTTCCTCTGTCGTGTGTTTGCCGAGCTGGCCTCCTTCCTTCGTCGGATGCTTGATACCCTCGTGTCCACCACGCGGTGGGTGAAGGCGGAGGACGGGCGTCAGGCCCTGCTCACGGAGCGTCGTCTCGTCGTCGAGGAGCGCGCTCGTGAGGTCGGCAACGTCGTCGTAGTCGGTGTTCTCTGCGATCCACTCGTCGTCGACCTCGTCGCTGCCTTCGAGCGGCTGTGCTCGCTTGGCGAGAACCGTCTCCAGGACCTCCTGGTCGGGTTCCCCGTGGGCGACGAAGTCGTTGACCTTCGTGATCATGCCGCGGTAGGTCTCCGATTCCGGAACCAGTGCGCAGTGATTGACCTTGTGGATGTTGAGCATCGACAGGGTGTCACGAATGTCCTGGTTCATGTTGACCTCACCGCGAACTTGGACGACTGCTTCCATCAGTCAGCCACCTCCGGTTCCTCGTCGGGACGGGCGCGTGGCCCACGCGCTTGGGAGGCGTTCTCCAGCGCGTTGTAGGTCGCCTTGGCGAGGTTGAGCGTCGTTCGCGTGTTGCCGTGGCTCTTCGTCCAGGCGTTCTCGACACCCGCGAGTTCGAGGATTTTGCGAACGGTGTCGGTCGCTGCGAGACCCAATCCGGCCGGTGCCGGGATGAGTTCGACCTCGACACTGCCCGCCTTCCCCTTCGTTCGGTGGGTGAGCGAGTGCGGTCGGTCGCTTCGGTCTTCCCACGACCCTGCGCCGCGGGGAACGTCGATGATGTTCAGCTTTGCGATCTCGATAGCCTTCTGGATGGCACCACCGACCTGATCGTCTCGACCTTCCGCGTAGCCGACGAAGCCGTCGCGGTTGCCGATAGCACAGACGCAGCGGAACTTCACCCGCCGACCGGAGTCGGTCATGCGCTGGACCATGTTGATGTCCAGCACTTCGTCTTCGAGACCGGGAAGGAGCTGATCGACGAGCTCCGGCTCCTTGAGCGGAAGGCCGGAGTTCAGCGCCTCCTCCATCGTCTCGATGTCGCCATCGGCGACCTTTCGGCCGAGACGAGTCTGGGGTTGCCAGCCGTTTCTGTTACTCATATTATTCGTCCTCCTGGAGGTTCGAGAGCACTTCGTCGAAGTGCTCGGGTAGTTCTGTGGCGTCGAAATCCCCGCTGTACAGCGGGTCGTCCAGCTGTTCAGCGTACTCGGCGATGTGCTCGCCGCGGTTACGCGACCAGTCAGCCATCACGCTTTCGTTGTGGGGGATGTCGAGACCAGCGTCGATTGCACCTTCCTGTACTGCGAACGCCTTACTGCCGGGCGTCGCCGTGTTGAGACCGATGTCGAGCACTGCCTCATCGTAATCAGTGTCGAGTGCGCGTTTGCCGAGCAGGTATCCAGTGAGGTACGCGCTGGGGATGTTGCCCGTGGGGGCCTCCCAGCCGTACTCCGCCAGATCGCCGGAGTAAGCACTCGCAACTGTGTTGTCGCCGTCGGGACCCATCGTGACCAGCTGTGCCCTGACATGCTGGTTGCTCTTCCGAGCGACCAGACGTGGCTTACCCGATTTCAGCAGGCGCAACCTTTGATGGTAGTCAGTCCGGACCTCACGGCGGCGGCGCATCGGCACCTTGTATCGTGGTCCAGTTGCCATTGTTAGTAGTTGTTCTCTATGTAGTTCAGCAGGTATTGCACGCTACGGAACTCCCCGCCTTTGGCCTTGTCGTACAGAGCGCGGTACTGCGTCTGCGTGATTTCGCCGTCGGCACGGAGTTCGCGGAGCTTACGTCGCTGTGCGCGGATACGGTTCGTCCAATCTTCTTTCGAGTTCTTGCGACCACCCTTCTTCCCCTTGCGGGTTCCGGGCCCGGTTCGGTGTCCGTAGGCGCGCTTCTCGTTGCGCTCACGGGCACGACCGCGGGAGTTGGTCTTTGCGTCCTTCGACTGAATCGACCCGTCGTCGACCAGTTCGCGGATATCCTCACGGGTGATCGCGTCAGCGATGGCACCCTGTGCGTCGGGGTCGAACCAAACGCGGTTCTTACCGACGTCGAGAACGTCCGATGCGAGTTTCTTCTGTGCACTCAGGTCACTCATTGTCTACCTCCACTTCGATGTAGGTCGGGTTGAGCACGCGAATGCCGTCGTCCTCGGCGACTTCCTCGATACGCTCGCGTTTGCGAGCGCCGACTTTCGAGGCGATGCGAACCGCTTCGGTGTCGCCGTCCACGCCGTCGAGATCATCGACGTTGTGAACGCGAACCTCGTCGAAGCCGCTCGGGTGCTTGCCCCGAACCGCTTTCGGCGTGCGGTAGCCCGCCTCGACCATGTCGCCCTTGCCCTTGATTCCCCGGCGCTGCTTGCTGAGGTTTCCGCGCGGCTTGCGCCACGACGAGGGCGTGCGCTTTTTCTTGTGGTAGTCCTGTCGATTGAACTGCGGGGTCCCGACACGTTTTCGCTGCTTGAGCAGTCGTGCCTCCTCGTCTTCGAGGTCGGGCGTCTTCTCGGTCAGCCCGCGGGGTTGCAGTTCGGTTTCGACGTCTTCGGCCGGTTCTTCCTCCTCGGCCTCCGATTCCTCTTCTTCGATCTCGGCTTCGGTCTCCTCTTCGACTTCGAGGCTTCCGACGTCCGCCTTGATACGGGCAGCGAGTGCGTTGCCGATTCCGTCGACTTCCGCGAGGTCCGATTGCTCGGCGGCTTTGATGTCCTCGACGGACTCGAAGCCTTCCTCACGAAGCGATTCGGCCTTGCTCTCGCCAACACCGCTGATGTCTTCGATCTGTTCTGGTTCGTCTGCCATCTATCAGGCACCTCCCGTGGACGGCTTCTCGGTAATGTAGACGCCGTCCTGGAACACGCGCGTGTCTTTGCCCGACACGCGGGTGAGTTGTTCGATGTCTGCGGCGGTCTGACCGACGTCTTCGATACTTGGGCCGCGCAGGCTCAGTTCCTCGTCGCTGACCTCGACGACGGTGTCCCCGTGGACGTTCGTTCGTCGTGGCGCTTTCTCTCCGAGGAAGTTCTCGATGACGACTTCGTCGCCCTCGGAACGGACCTGCATCGGGAAGTGAGAGTAGAAGACTTCCATCTTGTACTCCCACTCCTCGCTCACGCCGTGGACCATGTTTCGCACGTGGCTCTCGAACGTTCCCACCGTCGCGTTCGTTTTCGCGTCGGTGACGTCGCTCTCGATGACCACTGCGTCGTCCTCGACCGTGACACTGATGTTCGGGTACCAGAGCCGTCGCGTGACGGATCCCTCCGGTCCTTCGATGGTCACGTCGAGGTGGTCTACGTCGGCGGACACCTCGTCCGGAATTTCGATTTCTACTCGTGGCATTGTTAGTAGACGTATGCGATGACCTGGCCACCGATGCCCTCCTCACGGGCTTCGTAGTGGCTCATGACGCCGTGGCTGGTCGTGACGACGAGTGCCCCGTAGTCACGGGCGGGGAGGAACCGTTTCTCCCACTTCTCGAAGTCGTCCTTGCCCACCGAATAGCGGGGCTTGACCGCGCCACATTCGTTGATAGCGCCTTTTAGTTCGACCTCGAACCGACCGGCTTTACCGTCATCGACGAAGTCGAAGCCGTCGATGTACCCGTGGTCGTAGAAGACCTCGAGCACGCTGCCGATCTCGTTCGAAGCGGGCTGTACCGTGTGGGACAGATGACCGACACCTTCGGCGTTGTCCACGCCGGAGAGTGCGTTGCTAAGGGGGTCGTTTCCTGCCATTGTTATCGGTACTTCCTGAATCCCATGTCGCGTGCGATCTCACGGAAGCACTGTCGACACAGATTGATGTCGTACTTGCCGACCAGACCTTGCTTTCGACCACATCGTTGGCACGTTTCCATTTGGCCAGTGCGCTTGGTCGAATGCTCGCCGGTCGCATCGTTTTCACTTTCGCTCATTCATCCACCTCAACGTCGAAGTTGGCCTGGAGGAACGCGAGCGCGTCCTCGGCCGTCAGTCGGTGGTTCGACGGAATCTGGCGGGTGACCTTGTCGCGCTTTGCGACGCGGTAGCCCGGCCGAACGAGGTTGACGGTCACGTCAAGCCCGTAGATTCCGACGTTCGGGTCGTACTCCTGGTTCGGGAACTCGGTGTGCTCGTTGATACCGAAGCTGAAGTTCCCGGTCTCGTCGAACTGCTTCGACGAGAGGCTCACGAGCGGGAGCGCCGTTTCGAGGAAGTCGTGTGCTTCCTCGCCACGGAGCGTCACCTTCGCACCGATGGGGTCTCCCTGACGGATTCCGAAATCCGGCAGGGTGGACTTCGCCAGCGTGCGGACGCTCTGTTGTTCCGTCACGTCTTCGAGGATGTCCTCGGCGTTGGCGAGTTCGCGACCACCTTCACCGACGCCCATGTGGACGACGACTTTCTCCACTTTCGGCTCTCGCATCTCGTGGAATTCGGCTTCGCTCATTCGTCATCACCCGTGAAGTTCTCGTCGATGACGACGAGGTACTCCTCGACGGTCTCGAACTCGTTCTCGTCGCCGGAAACGGCGACGGTGTTCGAACCGCTGCCGGGCGTCACCGTGATGTCGGTGACTTCGCCGATTTCGCCGGCGTGCTGCCCGCTAACGGCGGTAACGAGACTACCTTCCTCGTACGGGAAGTGGGCAAGGATTTCCTTGTCCTCCGTCCCGACGACGATGGAGTCCTTCGTGTTGTAGTCCGAATCGGACTCGACACGGAGGTTGCTGCCGTCGTGGAGATTGAGTTGCGTTTCGCCACCGGGGACGTTCGTCTTGTCCTCGATTTTCGCCAGTCGGCCGTCCGCCGCATCCTCGTCGATGGGGGTCAGCGCGAGGCGACCACCCTCGTCGGGGAAGACGCGGTAGTATTCGTCGCGTTCTGGGAACGCGAGGATGTCGAACATGCCGATGGGTCGCTGTTCGTCACTCACTGATTGTCCGTTCACGAGTACGGAATCTTGGTTGAGCGCGTAGCGGGCTTCCTTCTTCGAAGCGGTGTAGCCCAGCACGTCCCGCAGGATGATGAGGAGCGGGACACCGTCACGACCGTGCGGGCCGGCGCCGGCCTTCACGGTGAACGTGGCGGTCTTTCGCTCGACCGGCCAAGAGTTCGGAACGGAGAGTCGTTTCTGATGGTTGCTCATTCGGAATCACCTTCCAGACGTGCCTCACGGCGGTCGTCGGACAGGTCGAGGTCTGTTACGCGGACGTTGCTCGCGTCGAGCGGTCGCGCGACATCCTCACCGTCGGCCTTTTCGAGGACGACGTCCTCGACGCGAATGGTCGCCGACTTCAGGTCGACGTCCACGACTTCGCCTTCTTCGCCGGCGAAATCGCCGCGCATGACTTCGACCGTGTCGCCCGCGTTGACGCGGACGCTACGCTGGCCGAACTCCTCGCGGAGGTCGTCGGACAACGGCGCTTTGACCTGTTCGTGCCGCTCGTGGAGCGGTGCGCGTTCGGTCCGGTTTCGCTGTTTGCGTGGTTGTCGAGTCATACTATCATCGTAGCTGTGCTTGCGATACTTCCGAACCGCTCTGCGACTTCCTGCGCGATGGGACCCTTGATCTCGGTCCCTCGCGGTTCTTCCACGTCGTCGATGACGACGGCCGCGTTGTCTTCGAATTTGACACGCGTGCCGTCGGGACGACGGATGGACTTTCGCTGTCGGATGATGACGGCTTCGAGCACCTGACGGCGCATCTCCGGCGTCCCCTTCGTGACGGACACGGTGATCTTGTCACCGATGCCTGCCTTGGGATGGCGGCTCTTCGTGCCGTGGTAGCCGGAAACGCTGATGACCTTGAGCTCGCGTGCGCCGGTGTTGTCGGCGCAGTTGAGCAGGGAGCCCTTCTCGACGCCCTGTGTCACGTCAGCCTTCAGTGCTTCCATTAGTCGTCACCCTCCTCGGTCAGGTTCTCGACGACGACGTGTGATTTCGTCTTCGAGAGCGGTCGGGTCTCTGCGATACGAACCGTGTCGCCGACTTCGAGCGACATGCATTCCGGCGCGTGGGCCGGAACGCGGGAGCGACGCTTCATCTGCCGATCGTATTTCGGCACTGCAACGTCGTACTCTCGCTCGACGACAACGGTTTTATCCATGTCAGTGGAGGCGACTTCGCCCTCGATGATCTGTCCGCGCACGGAAAGCGTTCCGTGGAACGGGCAGTCATCGTGGGAGCAGGTCTCCTCCGGTTCTGGTACATTCAATCCTAACGCCATTTCGAATTTCCTCCAATTTCGGTACGCAATGCGGGTCGTGAGAGCAAATTCGTGCCATCCACCGTAACGTAAGCCACGCCCTCGCCACCGTCGGAAGTGTTCCGACGTGTCTCCGAGCAAGACTCGGAGAAAAGACCAGACTGACCGGAGCGGACTCCAGCAGTTTCCGACCTCCGTTTGGACGCGGTCCCCGCTTCCTTGACGGAAGCGGCGGCTTCATCTGTGAGTTCGAATTCGAACGTCGTGCCCTGTTTTGGTACCTGCCACGACCGAGACGCGGACTCGACCGTAAGCGTGTTCATCGTCTCGGAAACGACCCGTCCCTCGATCGATTCGAGGGATGGGTTCGTCGCCGAGGCGACTCGCACGCGGAGACCGGCGAGTTCGTGTTTCGTTATCGTCTCGGGTGTTAGTGGCATGGTTATGAGGTGTGTGCGATTATTCGTCGTCGTCCGACGCGTCGCCTTCCTCTTGCTGAATCGTCTTGATTCGAGCGATGGTTCGACGGAGTTCCTTGATGCGACCCGGATTCTCCGGGGCACCACCGGCCGCTTTGACCGCCTTCGCGTTGAGCAGTTCCGTCTCGATCTCTTCGAGTTCGGCACCGCGCTCGGCGGGCGTCATGTCGCGGATTTCTTCGGTGTGAAGGATGGCCATTATTCTTCAGCCTCCTCCTCGGCTTCGTCGTCTTCTTCCATCTCTTCGAGGAGTTCCTCGGCTTCGGCTTCGACTTCCTCTTCGAGCTCGTCGAGTTCCTCTTCGACGGACTCGGTTTCGGACTCGTCAGCTTCCGCTTCGGACTCGTCGTCGATGACTTCCTCGACGACTTCCTCTTCGACTTCGGTCTCGCCGGGTTCCGGCGATTCCTCGTCCTCGTCGGCGCGGAGCTCTTCGAGCTCCTCGTCGCTCGGCTCTTCGATGAGGTCCGCGGCCTCGTTGGCCTCGACCGCTTCCGGAACGAGTTCCTCGGGGCTTGCGCCCTCCTCGATCTGGAAGTCGTCGGGGAGGTCCGCTCCCGGCGGGATGATCTTCACGTCGACACCGATGGTGCCGAGTTTCATCACCGCGACGCCTTGACCGTGATCGACGATGGTCTGTGCGGGTTCACCGTTGTGCTTGATGTAGCCACGGTTGAACTTCTCCACGCGCGAGCGTGCGCCGGTGACCTTGCCGGACAGGACGATCTCGGCGCCGAGTGCGCCGGAGTCCATGATTCGGTCGATGGTCGTGTGACCCGCCTTCCGGAAGTACCAACCGCGTTCGAGCGCGTTGGCGAGCCGGTCGGCGACGATACGAGCGTTCAGATCCGGTTCGTCGACCTCTTGAACGTCGATTTGCGGGTCGTCGAGGTTGAACCGCTCACCGAGCTCTCGGGTGATCTTCCGGATGTTCTTCCCGCCCTTTCCGATGACCATACCGGGTTTTTCCGCCTTGAGGACGATCTGAGTCCCCATCGGCGTCTTGGCGACATCCATGCCGCCGTACCCTGCGCGGCCGAGTTCTTCCGCGAAGAACTCGTCTATCTGTGACCGCTGTAGGCCGTCCTGAATGAACTGATGTTCGTCTGCCATTAGTTGTCGACCTCCTCAAGGATGAGTTCGACGTCAACCTCGGGCGTGTTCCACGCGCTTGCGCGGCCGAACGCACGGGGTTTTCGACCCTGCACTTCGCCGACCTTGTGGGCGGCGACGTGCTTGATCTTCATCGATTCGCCGTCGAATCCTTGGGCGTCCGCGTTGCTCACGACGTTGTCGAGCAGCGTGATGAACGCCTCGCTCGCCTTCTCCGGGTAGCGACCTGCGTCCCAGCCGTCGATGTCCGAACGGTGACCGACGCCGCTGTTGTGCTGCTTAAACGGCACCGATCGCTCTTCGTTCACGACCTGCTGGAGGTACGCTTTCGCGTCCCCGGCGGTTTTGCCCTTGATCTCTCGGGCAATCGCCTTGCTGTGCTTGTGGCTCATGTGCTGATCCCGAAGCATCCCCTTGGCGGTGGTGTCCGGGTCGGCATCGATGCTGTAGCTGATTCCCATGGTTTATTTGAGTGGTACGAACTTCGAGGAACGGGTCGCACCGATTCCCGCCTGTCCGTGTTCGACCGATGTGCGGGTCAGCTGGAACTCGCCGAGATAGTGGCCCAACATTTCCGGCTCGATTCGCACGCGCTCGAAGTCGCTGCCGTTGTAGACGGCGAACGTCTTGTTCACGAACGATGGGAGCACGGGCATGTCGCGCAGGTGCGTCCGAATCGGGCTGTTCGCCGATTCTTCCTCGGTTTTGTCCTGGGCCTTGTCGAGCAGTTTCTCCTGTTCGACGGTCAACCCGCGAAGGATGCTTCGCCGCATTCGTGCGGGCAACAGTTCCGCGACTTCCTCAAGACTCATGTCCTGCAGTTCGTCGAGGTCGTAGCCGCGATAGGTGAACTCACCTTCGCGTCCTGTTCGGTATTCGTTTCCGCTCATTTGTTACCTCCACGTCCAGTTCGCTTGGACGCGATGTCCCCGACCTTTCGTCCCGGCGGAGCGTCTCGGGAGACACTCTTCGGGCGTCCGGGGTGCTGGCGGCCACCGCCACCGAACGGGTGGTCGACGGCGTTCATCGCCACACCACGCACGTTCGGCCACTTCGTACCGCGAGCCTTCATTTTGTGATATTTGTTACCGGCTTTGACCATCGGTTTCTCCGTCCGCCCGCCACCGGCGACGACGCCGATGGTGGCACGGCACTGGGGCGAGAGTCGTCGGACTTCGCCGCTCGGGAGTTCCACGACAGCAGCCTCTCGGTCGTGCGTGATGAGGTTCGCTCCGACGCCGGATGCGCGGGCGAACTTGCCGCCGTCACCGGGCTGGCGCTCGACGTTGCACACCGGAACCCCTTCCGGGATTTCGGCGAGCGGGAGCGTGTTGCCCGGCTTGATTTCGGCGGAAACGCCGACCTGAATCTCTTCGCCAACGCCGACGCCTTCGGGTGCGAGGACGAGTCGCTGGTCGCCGTCCTCGAACTCGATGGCTGCGACGGGTGCACTGCGGGCGGGGTCGTGTTCGATA
The DNA here is from genome assembly GCF_001625445.1 of Haladaptatus sp. R4. Lineage (NCBI taxonomy): Archaea > Methanobacteriati > Methanobacteriota > Halobacteria > Halobacteriales > Haladaptataceae > Haladaptatus > Haladaptatus sp. R4. Next base: position 937,831 of record NZ_LWHG01000011.1, read on the forward strand.
CCCACGACAGTCCCGGTGACCAAGTCGCTGTCCTCGGCGTTTTTGTGGTCCAGTTCTGCTTTGTATCGGTGCGACGGTGCGCGGAAGGTCGGTCCACCGCGTCCACGTCGCTGTCCCTGAATCCTTCGTCCCATTATCAGAACACCCCGATTCGGGAGGCGACGTCCTGTGCGTCGTCGTCGTCCGACAACGAGACGGTCGCCTTCTTCTTCCCTTTCATGGTGACTTGGGTGTTGATCTTCTCGATGGTGACATCGTAGCGGTCCTCGATTTCATCGCGGATTTCGGGTTTCGTCGCGTCGAGCGACACGATGAACTGGAGCTTGTTCTCGAAGTCCATCTCGTTCATCGCTTTCTCCGTAACCCACGGGTATTCGACGACGCTCATCGGTCAGCCACCTCTTCGAGTGCGCTTTCGGTCCAGACGGTCAGTCGTCCTGCCTGCGTACCGGGGGCGAGGTCTTCCGTGTTGACCTCACGCGCCGTCGCAACGTCGGCACCGGCGAGGTTCCGCGCTGCGCGCGAAGGCTCCTCACTGGTGACGAAGAGGATCGACTTGGGCGTCTTGTACTTGCGGCCACGGGTCGTCCCACGGCCAGCGCGAACCTTCTTGTTGTCCTCCGCGCGTGCGATGTCGGCGTCGATGCCGACGGCTTCGAGGAAGGAAACGACCTCCTGAGTCTTCACGAGGTCTTCGAAGTCGTCGCTCACGACGAGGGGGAGTTCCGTGTCCTCGTCGAAGCGGTGTCCGCGCTCCGAGACGCGTTCGGCGTCCGTCGTCGCCGCGATGGCGCTTCGAACTGCCAATTTACGCTCCTTCTTGTTGATCGAGCGGGAGCGGTCCTTCTCCGCTTTCGGCGGGTGTGCGACACGACCGCCCACGGTGAATGGAACGCGAGCACCTCGTCCGTTCGTCTGCGGGACGTGGGCCATACCGCGGCCACTGCCCGGCGACTCGGCGGAGGTACGCATCCCGGCGTGGGGGTCGGTACCGTAGTCCTGTTTCCGGTTTGCCTGTGCGGCGAGCACTGCTCGCTTGATGAGGTCGGTGCGGACGGTCGTTTCGAACACGTCCGGCAGGTCGACCGTATCAGCGTCCTCGCCGTTCAGGTCACGTACTGTTGCCTGCATGGGTTATCCCTGGTTGGACTCCGTACTTACGTAGCGCACCTCGGGGTCGAGGCGCGGTTGGTCGGTCGGTCGAACGGCAGGGCGGAAGCGCACGAGGCGCTTGTTCGGGCCCGGCACCGAACCCTTGATGAGCGCGTACGGACCATCGACCTCGCCGTAGTTGACGAAGCCACCGTCGACGGAGGCCTCGTCGTCGTCGCCGAGGGAGATGAGACGCTTGTTGAGTTCGGTACGCTGGTGGTAGCCCATCTGACCCAGCTGCGGAACCGTCGAGCGAACGCGCGACGGATTCCACGGGCCGAGGTTACCGATGCGGCGTCTCCAGCCTTGGCGGGCGTGTTTGCCCTTCCGCTTCTGGACGCCCCATCGCTTGACGGGACCCTGCGTTCCTTTACCTTTCGTGACGCCACTGGTGTCGAGGTACTCGCCTGCGCGGAACACGTCAGTGATGTCGTGTTCCCCGCCGTCTTCGAGTAGTTCGAGGGCGAAATCGGCGCGCTCGTCGAGGGAGCCGCCGCCGATTCGCGTTTCCATGACGTCCGGTCGTTTCTTCGGTACGTTCTTGAGGTCGCTGGGAACGGTGTGTGTGATGACCCGGAGGTCAGCCACGTCGCCTGCCTCGATGGCCGCGCGGAGGTCCTCCTCCGCGCCGTCGGCGTCGTGATTCTCCGGAACGTTGAGCGTGCGGCCGAGTTCGTCGTGGAACTCGGAACCCCACACTTCCGTCAGTGGTTTCTTCCCATACGGCGTGTCTTCGTAGGCTCGAAGAGCGACGGCGCGCATTGGGGGAGTCTCGACGATGGTGACCGGTACGGTCTCCTCCATCCCTTCGCGGGGGGAGTTTGCCTCATCGTTGACCATCACCACATGGGTCATTCCAGCCTTGTAACCCGCGAATCCCTGCAGCGACGGCTGACCGTCACTGTCGGGCCACGAGTTGAAGCGCGGAACTTCGCTCGTCGCGCGCTTTCGGGGGCCGAAGCCCAGCGAACCTTTGCGTGGTCTGCTTGTTTCTGGCATCGTATCACTCGATGTTGAGGGTAAGGCAGCCGAGGGAGGCGAACATCGCTTCTTCAGTTCGCACGACCCCGCTGCCTTGGTTTGGAACCGTATTTAGCCAGAGGTCGAACCGGGCTAGGACGCCGGATTCGACCGTGGAGATTCCTTCGGGTTCTACCCCGAACATCTCCGGCAGTCCTCGACCCGGCGAACCAAAGGCGACGGTCATTCCGTCGCGGTTGGTTCGTCTGACGACTTCGTCGAGTCGCCGAACGGAGAGCGGTTCTCCGTGACGCGACGTGCCGATTGTGACACCGGCGTCGTCGCGGTCGAGGGCCGCCGAGAGGTCCGTGCGCGTCACTGTGAGACCCGGAATGGGGTCATCCACGAGCTTCGCACGGACCGGTCTTCTCGAAGAGATCCTGACGGTAACGCGTTCCCCCTCGGCGACCGTCATGGAAGACGGTACGACGAGTGAGATCGGGTGTTGCAGTCCGCAATTGACCCGAACGCGCCCTTCAGGTCCGACCTCGGTCACGATTCCCTGTCTTAACGACCCCGAACCTTCCGATTCGGAGCCGGTCTGTGATGGAGCGCGGAGCGGCGGTAGGACGCCTACGTACTCCAATTCGCTCTGCCTCCCGAATGCCTCCTTTCGGAGGTATGGCGGTGTGGCAGCGTACTTCAGTACGGTTTCGACGAATCCACCGCCCCACTTGTTCTCGCCTTCCACGTCGTGGAAGACGGTCAAGCGGTCCGCCCGGAATACGGTCGCCGCGCGGGCGACGTAGCCGATCTTACGAGTTGCCTCGCGTTTGTCTTCGGCTTCCCGGACGAGGGACGATGGGACGAGTAGGTTGACGCTCATACCGTTACGCTTCGACGCCTCATCACTAGACTGTAGCGAAGTTTTCGTACTGACGGTTAAAAGAGTGCCGCTTCGGATTCGGCCGCGTGACGTATTCACACGCCCGGTATCCTCGAAATTACGAGAAAAACGGTGAGTGAATCGTTCACGGGGAGAGTCCGAACTCGCAAGTCTTATACTGTAGTCGGGAATACGAAAGAGTGCAAGCAGCACTGCGCTGGTAGTGTAGTGGTATCACGTGACCTTGCCATGGTCACAACCTGGGTTCAAATCCCAGCCAGCGCACTTCTATCGGGAACAAACCGTCGAGCATCGCGTGTAGCGCGTGCTCGCATGGCGTGAGCGATGAAATCGTAGCTGGTGATTTGAATCCTGCAAGTCACACGCCCGGAAGCGCAACGACCGAAGGGAAGTGAGCATCCCGGACCGCCGCTCCAGTTCAAATCCCCAGCCAACGTTTCAACGACGAATCCCCATCTTCAGAAACTCGCTCGTCAGGACTTGAGTTCGGATTAGATGGTACAGAAACAGATATCAGGTACAGCTACGACCGGATAGCTATGTTTGAGGACGACTTCCGAGGAGTTGGTGATGTTCCGCTGGCGATATGGGTCGTCATGGGAATGGTAGTTGGTACCGGTCTCGGAACCACGTTCGGCGTCGTTCTGAATAATATCGCGCTTGGACTCGCATTGGGAAGCGCGATGGGACTGGGGTTGGGGGCGGCCTTGGGTGTGGCATTTGGCGCGACGTTTGACGACGAATGAGTGTAGGTGATTGAATCGCCATTCTATTATTTTGTTTTTCGCGCGCCCACGCGTGAACCGCCACTCACACAGTACGGATCAGTCGTGTATCCTGTAGTGATGTTGACCGTCCCACCTCGCTTGCGTAATGCATTTATACCCACGCGTGGCAAGATAGTAATGTCGCAACACGCGACGAACGAAACGCGCTGGTAGTGTAGTGGTATCACGTGACCTTGCCATGGTCACAACCTGGGTTCAAATCCCAGCCAGCGCATTTTTCACTGACGAAACTCCGTAAGCGACGCCGCTAGGTGGCGCTGACGACTCGCGTCAGTGAAACTAGCCACTGGGATTTGAATCCTGCAAGTCACACGCCCGGAAGCGCAACGACCGAAGGGAAGTGAGCATCCCGGACCGTCTTGCTCTGGTTCAAATCCCAGCCAGCGCACTTCTATCGCGAGCAAACTGGCGAGCGAGGAAATCGAATCTGTGGATTTAAATGAGACCAGTCGCATGCCCGCGCAACGAAGTGAGCAGGACCGTCTGGGCGTAGTTCAAATCCCAGCCAGCGCATTTTTCGAACTCACGACGACGAGCACCGCGTCGCGTGTGCTCGCCACAGTGTGCACGACGAAATCGTAGATAGCGTCACTTTCTCCGAACCGGTCGCATCTCCCACCAACCGTTTTCTACCATCGAGTTGTACGGACTCGCATGCAGGGGCTACGGTGGGTGCAGATGACGGACGAAGAGCGAAACGAATTCCTCAGCAACGGCGGAACGGGTGTCATCTCGTTTTCGACATCTCCGTCCGAACCGCCGTTCTCGTTGCCGATCTCGTACGGCTACTACGCGGACACGGGAAGTCTTTACTTCCGATTCGCGTTCCCGCCGGACAGCGGAAAGGAGGCGTTGCTGGACGACCCGATTTCGTTCGTCACGTACGAGAAGACGGACGAGGGGTATCGGAGCGTCGTCGCGAGTGGTCATCTGGAGGAGGTGGACGACCTGCCGTACGATTCGGCCGTCGCCCAACGCATGTGGGAGGTGGATATTCCGCTGGTGGACGTCTTCGAACAACCGCCCGAGGACGTGACGTTCCGTCACTTCCATCTCGATCCGGATCGGCTGACGGGGCGGAAGGAAGTCGATTCGCAGGAGTGACACGGTCCAACGGTCACGAAACTGCCCGAAATACTCTTGGTCGAATCCGTCCTTCTGAGTAGCGAGGTGGGGAGTATGAGTGACACACAAGACAAACCGACAGCGAGGATGTTTTTCACACAGAACGATATTCCGGACGACGAACGCGAGGCGCTCGTCGAACTGCTGAACGAGACGCTCGCGAATACGACCGACTTGTTGACCCAGACGAAGTACGCCCACTGGAACGTCAAGGGGCCGAACTTCTATCAGCTACACCTGCTGTTCGACGAGTTGGCCGACGTGTTGTTCGAACACGAGGACGGTATCGCGGAGCGGACGACCGCACTCGGCGGTGAGGCCCGAGGGACGGTTCGAATGGCGGCGACGAACTCCCGTATTCCTGAGATACGAACGGACGCCGTGACCGGCTTGGAGTACGTCGAAGCGCTGGCGAACAACCTCGCGATTCACGCCTCGAACCTCCGGAGCGGCATCGATACCGCGGAATCCCTCTCCGACAAGGACACGGCCGACCTGTTCACCGAGCAGTCCCGCGAAGTGGACCAGTACCTCTGGTTCCTCGAAGCGCACCTGCAACGGGAACCGATCCAATCCGTGCCGGGGAACGGAGAGCGGGAGAGCGCACCACCGCGACGGCCCGAAGCGCCGAACTCGGAAACGCCGCATCACGAACCGCGCCGCTACGAACAGGGTTCGACGCCGACACGGTAACCGCGCTCGTCGGTATTTCTCGTTTTTCGCTGTCTTCCGAATCTGACCAGTGCTCGACCCATACGTTCAGGGGACTCGCTTCCGATGATCCAGCTATGACAGTGATTGCTCTGCTGTCGGTCGCACCGGTTATCGAGGGAAGCATGGCGAGCGAAGTAGCGAAGGCGGTCGAAGCCTTGGACGATTTCGACGTGTCCTACGAGACGAACCCCATGGGAACCGTCATCGAAGCCGATTCGGCCGCCGAACTTTTCGACGCGGCGCGTGCCGCTCACGAGGCCGTCGACGGCGACCGTGTCAGCACGGTCCTCAAAATCGACGACAAGCGGACGCGGGAGCAACGCGCACAGGAGAAAGTCGATGCCGTCGAAACCGAATTGGGACGAGCGGCGAGACGCGAGCGGTGAGGTCCTCGGAACAGGACTCCCCGTCTCCCGAACGTTCAAATACGGAAACGGACCCATTCCGAGATGGCCGACATCGTGAACGTACCCGTCGGCCTTGCCACCATGAATTGCCAGAACTGTGGACACTCCGATTCGTTCGTTTTGCTGTTCGACCTCGCCGCCCGCGTAACGGGCGCGGAAAACACGCCGCTCGACTGGTCGTTCTGTGTCCAGTGTTCCGAATGCGGGAGTACGGACGTCGAGGGTGATCCGACGCAGTTGTTCACCCGGCTTCAGGACTCGATGACTCCCTCGTAAATCTCGTCGTAAATCGCCTCGTTTGCGCTCGTCGTCTCGTCGGTCCACGTGACGAACGTCGTGGCGGTTTCCGCCGCGATGGCCGCGAACCGAGCTTCGAGGTGGGCGACACGACGTTCGTGCCAGCAGTTCACGAGCCCCGCGTGATAGCGCAGCCAAAACCCCTCGAAGTCCCGCTTGGAGAGCAACTGCTTCACGTGTTCGATGGCGTCCGGAACGGTTCGCGTGTCGAACCGCGCTCGTACTCGTCCGCTGCTCGTCGGAGTCGTGACGTACAACGGCAGGTAGGTGTGTTTCCATTCGTGCATGGCGATAGCGCCCGCATCGAACGTTGCGACGGAATCGAAGTCGTCGAGCGGCGCGCGCCGCCCGCGGACGAGAACGCTCACGGCATCGGAATCGTGTGCTCGGCGGACCATCGCCAGTGTCGAAATAGTCATTTGTGACTATCTAGTCGAAATAGCTAAGAATCCATAACAATACCGATTGCCTTGGGGGGAGTAGATGACTGAGCAGATACTCGGCACGACGACGGTGACACAGCGATGGCGAATCAGTCTCATCAAAGCGGTTCGTGAGGAGTTCGAGGAAGCAGGTGTGGAGGTAGAGGAGGGCGACCGACTCGTGTTCAAGAAACGCGACGGGCAGATAGTCGTCGAACCGGCGTAAAAACCGTCACCGAACTGTTCTAACACCCACCGGCAGCCCCGGGGGAGAAACCAAAACATTACTTCCTTCGCTTCGAGGGTTGGGGTATGCCCCTTCGGAAACCGCCGTTGCGCGACCGACACGACGAGCGGGGCGCGACGTTTACCGAATTTGGCGGCTGGGACATGCCTGTCGAGTTCGATTCGATAACGAAAGAACACGAAAGCGTCCGGCAATCCGTCGGCATCTTCGACGTCTCTCACATGGGTGAGATAGAGGTCAGTGGACCCGATGCCGAGCGCCTCATGCAACGATTGACGACCAACGACGTGACCCTGCTGTCTCCGGGTGACTCCCAGTATGCGATGATAACCGACGAGGACGGTATCATCATGGACGACACCGTCGTCTATCGCCTACCGGAGGACGACGATGCGGAGTTCCTGTTCATCCCGAACGCCGGTCACGACGAACAGATGCACGACCGCTGGAAACGGTTCCGCAACGAGTGGGACTTGGACGCGGAAATCCGCAACGCGACCGACGATTACGCGATGTACGCGGTCCAAGGACCGGATGCCGCCGATGCGGTCATCGGTGCCGTCGACGACGACACCGCCGAATCCGTGGCCGACCTCTCGAAGTTCGAGGCGACCTACGCCACCGTCGAGGACGTTCGGTGCTGGATAGCCCGCACCGGATACACGGGCGAGGACGGATTCGAACTGATCCTTCCGTCGGACGAGGCCGAGACGGTCTGGGACGCGTTCGACTGTCAGCCCTGTGGGCTCGGCGCGCGCGACACGCTCCGAACCGAGATGGGATTCCTCCTCTCCGGGCAGGACTTCGATTACGAGAACGACCCCCGAAACCCGTACGAGGCCAAAGTAAGTTTCACGGTGAAACTCGATACCGAGTTCGTGGGACGTGACGCGCTCGAAGCGGCGAAAGAGGACGGGGTCGAGGAGACGTTCGTCGGCTTCCGACTCGTGGACAGGGGCGTCCCTCGCCACGGGTACGACATCACCAGCACCGAGGACACCATCATCGGGACGGTTACGAGCGGGACGATGAGTCCGACGCTCGGGGAACCGATCGGGTTAGGTTACGTTCCGACCGAGTACGCCGACCCCGGAACCGTCATCCGGGTGATGGTGCGCGGACAGTCGAAGAAAGCAAAGATTGAGAGCACACCGTTTCTGAAAGACAAATAATGAGCTTCGAAGTACCAGAAGACCGTAAATATCTCGAATCGCACGAATGGGTAGCAGCAACCGACGGAACCGGCCGAATCGGCATCACCGACTTCGCGCAGGACGAACTGGGCGACGTCGTCTTCGTCGAACTCCCGTCCGAAGGTGACGAACTCGAACAGAACGGCGACCTCGGCGTCGTCGAGAGCATCAAAGCGGTTTCTGACCTCTACTCGCCCGTTTCGGGCACTGTCACCGACGTGAACGAGGAGTTGGAGAACACTCCCGAACTCGTCAACGACGACCCGTTCGGCGACGGATGGATGCTCGAAGTCGAACTGGACGACGAGAGCGAACTCGACGACCTGCTGTCCGCGGACGAGTACCGCGAGCAGATCGAGTAACGACGGCACCACACTTCTCACCGTTTTCGTCCGACAGTAGCGACGGCACCGGTCACGACGAGTAGCACGGATGAGCGCTGCAGTGTGCAATGCGGACGTATACCGTAGATATTTGCTCTGTCGTGCATACTTTTCCGCTTCTTTCCGCACCCAGTCGCGATAAGTGTGCAAGCTCGTGCAATACGGGCGTCGGCTTTCCTCTCATATTAAAAGGGTGGACTCCCTAGCCCGACTCAATGACCGGAGGCAACGCGAGTGCGGGCAGCCCGTACGCACCGCACACGGCCGAGGAGACCGCAGCGATGCTCGACGCGGTGGGGGTCGAAAGCGAGGAGGAGCTTTTCGACATCCCCGATCCCGTCCGCTTCGACGGCGAGTTCGGCATCCAACAGCGTACAGAGCAGGCGACACGCCGGGAACTACAACGAACCCTCGGCGAAAACCGAAACCTGACGGAGTTCTTGGGGCGCGGCCACTACAGCCACTACGTCCCCTCGTTGGTCGATCACCTCTCGGATCGGTCGGAGTTTCTGACCTCCTACACGCAGTACCAACCGGAAATCACGCAGGGGTTCCTGCAAGCGTTGTTCGAATACCAGTCGATGCTGGTCGAGTTAACAGGTCTGGGAATCGTCAACGCCTCGATGTACGACCACGCGACGGCGCTGGCCGAATCGGCACTGCTCGCCGCCCGCGTCCGAAAGACGAGCGGCAACCGCGTCCTCGTTCCCGACTCCTTGCTTCCCGAGCGAAGGAGCGTCCTCGAAAACTACATCGATGGGCCGGGCCTCGTCGTGGACGAATACGGGACCGACGACGCGAACGTGGACGTGGATTCGCTCGCCGAGGCCATCGACGAGGACACCGTGCTCGTCTACGCGGAGAACCCGACGACGCGCGGAACCATCGAGGAGAACCTCGCGGCAATCGGCGACATCGCACACGAGAACGACGCACTGTTCTGTCTCGGTACCGACCCCGTGGCGCTCGCGCTGTTGCAGGAACCCGCCGCCGTCGGGGTGCGGACGTCGTCGTCCACGACGCCGCGACGCTCGGCCTGCCGACGAGTTACGGGATGGGTCTCGGACTGTTCGCCACGCGCGAGGAGTTCGTCCGGCAGGTGCCGGGCCGACTCATCGGTATCAGCGAAGACGGCGATGATAACCGCGCCTACACCCTCACGCTCCAGACGCGCGAACAGCACATCCGCCGGGAGCGTGCGACCTCCAACATCTGCACGAACCAGGCGTGGGTCGCGCTCCGAACCGCGATGCACATCGGGTATCTGGGTTCGTCCGGACTGGTCGAACTGGCCGAGAAGTGCGTCACGCTGGCCGACGACCTCGCGGGGCGACTGGACGACATCAACGGCGTCCAAGCACCGGTCAACGACCGCCACCACTTCCGCGAGTTCGTCGTCCACACCGACCAACCCGCACCCCCAATCGTCGCTGATTTGGAGGAACGCGGCTTCGCCGTCCACGAAGTGAGTGAACACGAGATTCAGGTCTGTGTGACCGACGTGAACGAACACGCCATCGGTGAGTTCGTCACGCTGTTCGAGGAGGTGGCAAACTAATGAACTACACGCAAGCGAAGTGGGAACACGACGAGGAGGACCTGTACGAACCGCTCCTGTCCGAAAAGGACGGCAACGAGGTCGAAATCGAATCCTCGCTCCCCGACGAGTTGACCCGTGAATCCCTCGATTTGCCCGAACTGTCGGAACCCGAGTTGGCCCGCCACTACACCCGACTGTCCCAGATGAACTACGGCATCGACAGCGGGCCGTACCCGCTCGGTTCCTGCACGATGAAGTACAACCCGAAATTCACGGAGGACGTGGCGGCGCTCCCCGGCGCGAGCGTCCACCCCGACCGTTCCGAGGACAGCGTGCAGGGAACCCTCGAACTGCTCTACGGTCTCCAGGACTACCTCGCCCGGATCGGTGGGATGGACGCGGTCAGCCTCCAACCCCCCGCAGGCGCGGCGGGTGAATTCACCGGCATCCTCGTGGCGAAGGCCTTCCACGAGGCGAACGGCGAGGGTGACCAGCGCACGGAAATCATCGTCCCGGACAGCGCCCACGGAACCAACCCGGCGAGCGCGGCGCTCGGTGGCTACGACGTGGTCGAACTCCCGAGCGCGGACGACGGCCGCGTCGATATCGAGGCACTCGAAGCCGCGACCGGCGACAGCACCGCGCTGTTCATGCTCACCAACCCGAACACGCTCGGCCTGTTCGAGCGCGACATCGAGCAAATCGCCGAAATCGTCCACGGCGCGGGCGGCCTGCTCTACTACGACGGTGCGAACCTGAACGCGCTCCTCGGCCGTGCCCGTCCGGGAGACATGGGCTTCGACATCATGCACTACAACGTCCACAAGACGTTCGCCACCCCGCACGCGGCGGTGGTCCCGGCGCCGGACCTATCGGCGTCGGCGAAAAGTTGGCCCCGTTCCTGCCCGCCCCGCGGGTGCGGGACTGCGAGGCGCAAAGCGCCTCGAGGACGAGCGAGCGGCGAGACGCCGCGAGCAACCGAATCCGGGTACGAACGGTTCGACCCCGAACACACCATCGGCAAGGTCCACGGCTTCACGGGTAACTGGCTCGTGCTGGTCAAAGCCTACGCCTACATCGCCCGACTCGGCGACGAAGGATTGAGCGACGCCAGTGCGAAGGCCGTCCTCAACGCGAACTACCTCGGGTCGCAGATAGAGTACGAGGTGCCGTTCACGCCGTTCCACCACGAGTTCGTCGCCAGTGCGGGCGATCAGGACGCGGCGGACGTGGCGAAACGCATGCTCGATTACGGCGTTCACCCACCGACGACGAAGTGGCCCGAAATCGTCTCCGAGGCGCTGATGACCGAACCGACGGAAATCGAGAACCGGGAAACGCTGGACGAACTCGCCGAGGCGTTCAACGCCGTCGCCCGGGAGGACGACGAGGTCCTCGAAGCGGCACCCCGGAAAACGACCGCGAAGCGAATCGATCAAGCGAGCGCCGCGCGGAACCTGCGGCTCTCGTGGCAGGCGTTGGACGAGTAAGTCGGTTCGACGGGATGTCGCTTGCCGTTTTCGCAAGGAGGGACGTGGTTTCCGACGACTGTGGTTGCTATCAGATCACAAGATATATGATTTCATTATTCCTTCACTGATGGGTGAAACGAGTCCTGAAACCCCTCTGTTTAGTCCTCCTCTTGCTTCTCGCGGGCTGTAACGGTGCGACGCTCGGTTCGACGTCGACCACGGGGACGCAGACCGCCTCGACGACGTCCCCCGTGGCCACTGGATCCACGGATCGGACGGCGACAGGCCAAACGACCTCGGTGACGACGGACCGAACGACGACGCCCACGGCGAAACCCTGTACCGTCACGAACGAATCGAGCGACGGTGCGGCGTGGGTCGTCAAGCCGACGATGGACGGCACCAAAGTGATGCTCATGACCCAATGGAACAGGAGCGCCACCGTCACGAAACTCGATGCGACGCTGGATGGAAAGCGGCTGTTTCGGGCGTATCCGGAACGCGACGCACCGAACGCGACCGGATGGGGACGGTACGTTGGCACCGTCCGCTCGCGGGACAACTCCGGGTCGAACTGTACGACAACGGAACGCAAGTCGGCCGATACAACGCGTCCGTTGTCTGTGAACGATAGGGCGGACTGATCCGTTCGATTTCGTGAGACGGCTTCGAGAGAGCTATGTGGCGTTGGTTTGCCCGAGCAGGGTGGCTTCGACTTTATGGAGGTGTTCGTGGAGCGTCGATGTGGAGATATCCAACTCGTCCGCTAACTCTCCGGCCGACGATTTCCTCGGATAGTCGTAGTATCCACGTTCGCGGGCGAGTTGAAACACTTCCAGTTGGCGTTTCGTGAGTCGATCCACCGGGAGGCTATTCACGGTCGTCTGCCGACTCGCTTGCTTCATTCCCCTGATGTTGATTTCCGCACCCATCTCCTCACGAACTTCGTCGAACTTCACCTGAACCGTCCGTCGGTCGTGGTTCGTCACGAGGGTCCAGTACTCCCGCCCGTCACGGATGTCTATCGGGCCGCTACACACGAACCCTCGCGACGTCAACGGTTGGCTGATCTGTTTTCTCCCATCGTGAACGACGAGCAGTTCGCGTATCGCGTTTCCCGGCGGTTGGACGGTCGTTCGCTGGAACATCGGGGCCATTTCGGAAATCGAATGTATCTGGTCCATCCCGGAAATGGCTTCGAGTGCGTCCGTAATCGTCCCCCGTTCGTCCGCGTAAATCGTGAAGAGTGTCGAAACCTCGTCCCCGGTCGCATAGATTCCGTACCCGAGAAACCCCACATCGAATCGGTCCGTGATTTGGATTTCCCAGCAGTCAGGATACCAGAGATCGATCGATACACGAAGTGCTTCGTCAGGGTTCTCGGGCACGGTCATCCGTCGTTTTCCTCCCGTGGTCGATAGTTCCCAGTCGGAATAATCCCTCCGTCGAAGCGTCTCTCAGTCGCCGTGTTGCTCGAACACCGCATCGGCAAGCGTGTTCTTGTGGCCTTCGTTCGGGCCACCTGCGATGGTGAGGAGTTTCGCGTCGCGGAGATACCGCTCGACGTGATGCTCGGTCGTGTATCCGACGCCACCGTGGAGTTGGATCGCATCGTTCGCGTTGTCCACCGCGGCCTGTGTCGCGTTGATTTTCGCCATGCTGAACTCCCGAGTTACGTCGCGGCCGCGGTCAGCACGGTCGGCCGCTCGGAGCGTGAGCAACCGTGCGGTATCGACGCGTTCGGCCATTCTTCCGACCTCCCACCGTACTCCCTGAAAATCACCGATGTGCTGTCCGTACTGCTCCCTGGACTTCGTGTACGATACCGTGTCTTCGAGGGCCGCACGGGCGATACCGACGCCGCGGGCGGGAACGTTCACGCCGGTCCGGATTCGACCGCGCTGGACGTACCCATTACCTTCCGCTCCGACGAGCCTGTCGGCGGGGACGCGGACATCTGAGAGCGAGACGCGTGGGGATTTGACGCTGTTTGCACCGAGCGTTTCCCACACCGTCTCGACCTCGAACTCCTCGGTCGGCACGAGGAACGCGCTGATGTCGTGCGGTGCGTCCTCGTCGGACCCGGTTTTGGCGTACGTGAGCACGTAGTCGGCGTCGAGGAAGTTCGTCACCCACTGTTTGTGGCCGTCGAGGACCCACTCGTCCCCTCGTCGTTCGGCCGTGGTTTCCATCTCCAGTTTGTTGCTGCCCGCGTTCGCCTCGCTCAGCCCAAGCGCGCCGACCGTTTCGAACGTCGCCATCTCCGGAAGGAACGTCTCGCGTTGCTCATCGGACCCGAATCGCTCGATAACCGTTGCGACGCCGAGGTGAAGCCCGAGGGTACTGGCCACCGACATGAGCGCCGCCGAAAGTTCCTCGACGACCAAAGCGAGTTCGACGAGTCCTTCGCCACGCCCCCCGTACTCTTCGGGAAGCGTCAATCCGGTCAATCGTCGAGCCCCGAGTTCGTCGAGTATTTCGCCCGGATACTCCCCCTGTCCGTCCAACCCTTTTGCCGTCGGTTTGATCTCGTTTTCCGCGAACTCGCGAACGTCCGCTCGAAGCGAGCGTTGGTCTTCCGTTAGCTCGAATCGCATATACGAATGGACGTTTCGTCGGTGGATTAAGTACAGGACCGGCTATAGCAGGTTCACCAGTCTCGGGCCGTACTTTCAGGTGGGAATTCGATCACGTGATGGGACGTTTCCCCTGGGAGAGCACTCCGCGAGAGGACGACCACTGCCACGACGGTATCCACAACGAGACCGCCCCATCGCGTACGGAGATGACCACAGTCGGAACTCCCCCGCCACAGACGACGGTTGTGGCGGGGGTGTTCGCGCTCGGAGATTCATATTTGCTATAGCGATATCAAATTTATTGGGCCGAATCGACGGACGAACGATAGTCGAGAGAAACGTCGTCACTCGCCGTCAAACACAGTAAAATACGGAAATCGACTTCGACTTACGCCGACGCCGAATCGATGTCACCGTCGATGCGCACCAGCGCGTAGTCACACTCCGAGCAGTGCCACTTGGTTTTCTCGCCGAGATGCAGGTTCGTGCTCGCACAGCGCCAGAACGTCTGTTCGCTTCCACACTCGGGACACTCGTGTTGGATTTCGAGGCTCATACTCGGTATCGGTTATTGGCGAAGTTTAAGATGCTGGTTTCTCCTCACGCTTCGCCCCGTTCGAGATGCAGCGCGTCGAAGAATCGATGCAGCACGCGGCGCGAGGCGAACTCCACGAGGTCGTCGTCGTCGGCATCCGCGTCGGCGAACAGACCGAGCGGAATCTGCGCCCCGGCCATGTCCGCGTGTCCACCCGCGCTTCCGACGTCGCCGAACGCCTGTTGGAGGACGTTCCCCGCGTGGACGCGGGGGTCGATGGACCGCGCGCTCATCTCGACCGATCCGTTGACGACGCCGAAGACGAGCACCGTATCCACGCCTTCGACGTTCAGCAGGTAGTCGGCGGCCTGTGCGAGCGCATCCCGCTCCGAGGTTCGACCGGCCGACGTGGCGAGGGTCGCCCCGCGCTGGACGCGGTTGCGAATCGCTTCGCCGATGGCATCCACGGTTGCCGGGGAGAACGCCGCACCGTAGAGCTCTTCGAGCAGGTCGAGGTCGGCGTGCCGACAGACGTACAGCGCGGCTTCGTACTCGTGCGGCGTGGGGTTGCGAATGAAGTCGATTCGCTCGCGGTGGAGGGCGAACAACAACGCGGACCCCAGTTGAACGTTCGCTTCGATACCGAGGTCGCGCAGATATTCGACGAGGATGCTCGCCGTCGCGCCGTAATCCTCCCGCAAATCCACGAATTCGGCCTCCGGATTCTCCGTGGCGTGGTGGTCGATGACGATGTCCGGCTTCACGGCATCGAGTTCGGTATGCCCTGCCGGTGTGGAATGGTCGACGAACGCGACGCGGTCGAACTCCTCTGGGTCGAACGTATCGAGGTGGTCCAACTGAACGTGGAGCAGGTTGACGAAGGCTCGATTTTGCTGATGCGAAATCGCCCCTCCGTAGAAGAGTTCCACGTCCTCGACACCGTTCGACTCGGCGATGACCGAAAGCGCGAGCGCGCTTGCGATGCAGTCCGGGTCGGGGTTGTCGTGGCAGACGACCGCGAGCGAGTCGACCCCCGCGAGGTACTCGACTAACTCCTGGACGCGGGTCATGATAGCTGTTCGACGCGAGACAGTATCAAAGCGTGGCTGGGAATCCGGTACGCTCACGAGAAATAAACGATATACCACGATACAAAATTTGTTGGGCGGGGATGGCCGGACGCGGAGGTCATCTCACATCTCCGTGTTCTGTGCGTACTCGGTCAAGACTCACGTATTGGTGTTCAGTTCGTACTCGGTCATGACGCGACGTTCGATGCGTTGGAGACGGTCACCGATCGTTCCCGGAGTGACACCGAGACGGTCAGCGAGGGCGCGCTGGGTCGTTTCTTTCGGTACCTCGTAGTATCCTTCCCGGATTGCGAGGTCGAGTAAGTCGGCTTGCGTATCGGTCAACACGGCCGTCGATTCGCTTTTCGATTCGAGATGCCCGATTCGAGTGACCGAGGCATCCACCAAATCCGGGACGTCATCGATCGCACGCTGAAGGTTGCCGTTCGTTCCGATGACCGTGAACCTGAGTTCGGGTCCGCGGTCCGTCAAGCGGTGTTCGACCGGCCAATCGAGGACGATTTTGTTGCGGTAGAGGATGCTGAGCAGGTCATCGATCGGTCCGTCGCTCCGGTAATGAGCGTAGATGACGCCGCGTTCGTCGGTGCCCGCGATGTCGTACTGGAGTACTTCGTCGCTCGACTCCAGCAGTTCCTCAGCGACCGAAAGATCGCCGCTGATGTCAGTTAGGCCGAAGTATTCCCCGTCCGCGACCGGACTCATGTACCGCATGGAATCGATCGAGATGGCCGACGAGCGGTCGAACCGGTCGAATACCGGGATGGATATCTCACGGGAGAGCACGAGGGTGGCGTATCGAAACGTTTCGGAGGCCATAGCGTGAAACGGTGTTGACGTTATAAATGATTCTAGCATGTTAGAATAAGTCCTCAATAGAGTTGCGGGCGTCCGTTCAATAGATGAGCAACGAACCAGCGGTCGGTACGTTCCCACCGGGACCGTCGGGTCTCCCGGTCGTGGGCGCGGCACCACATGCGATTCTAGGCGGTCTCGATTTCCGCGAGCGGATGGCGAACGAGTACGGCGATGTCGTTCATTGGGAGGATCACCACGGGCACGTCTATCAACTCAACCACCCCGACGATATCCAGCAGGTCCTCGTCTACAACAACACGAACTACGTGAAAGGAAATCAGTTCCAGCGCGTGCTCGGTCCCCTGACCGGAAACGGCATCCTGAACAGTGAGGGTGAGGAGTGGCGGGGGAACCGCCGCGTCATTCAACCGGCGTTCCACCCCGACCGCATCGAGGTCTACGCCGATATGATAACCGACCTCACCGATGCGTCGATCGATAACTGGCGGGACGGCGAAACCCGTTCGATCCACGACGATATGATGGAGTTGACGCTGCGCGTCGTCGCACAAGCGTTGTTCGGCGTCGACATCGACCGCTACGTCGGGGACATCGAGACGGCGGTCAACGACTTCCTTCCGGCGACCTCCAGCCTTCCGAACATCATGCTCCCGGAGAACGTTCCGCTACCGTCGAGGTGGCGGATGGACAGGGCTCGCGAGACCCTCGACGACGTCGTCGACGAAATCATCCGGGAGAAACGCACCAACCCCGGTGAGCACGACGTCATCTCGATGCTGCTCAACGCGGACGACGAGGACGGTGGTGGTCTCTCGAAGAAACAGATCCACGACGAGGCGATCACGCTCCTCTTTGCGGGCCACGAAACGACGGCGGTCTCGTTGACGTACACGACGTATCTCCTCGCACAGCACCCGGAAGTCGAAGCGAAACTCGTGGCGGAACTCGACGAGGTGCTCGGCGGCGAGACGCCGACGATGGCCGACCTCTCCGAACTCACGTACACGGAACAGGTGGTCAAGGAGTCGATGCGACTGCTCCCGCCGGTGCCGTTTATCACTCGCGAGGCGAAGACAACCGACGAAATCGGCAACTACCGGATCCCAGCGGGCGCGAGAGTGTTCATGAGCCAATGGGTCGTTCACCGCGACTCGCGGTGGTACGACGACCCGCTCGCGTTCCAACCCGAACGCTGGACGAAGGAGTTCCAACGGTCCCTTCCGCCGCTCGCGTACTTCCCGTTCGCGGCGGGACCGCGGCGCTGCATCGGCGACCGCTTTGCCATGCTCGAAGCACGGCTTATCCTGGCGATGCTCTATCAGAACCATCACCTCGAACTCGCCTCGGATCGGAACCTGGAGGTGATCCCGACGGTCACGTCACGACCGAAAGAGGACGTTCTGATGACGGTCCACGAACGTTCGGCGGACGAGACGGCTGAATCGGATCGGTAGGCCGGATTTTCCTCGACGCTTTGGCGGTGGTGAATGTTGGAGGTACCCGTATCGAGGCCGACGAGGACGTTTCAGAAATCGTTCTGGCACGCTTGAATGACCAGCTTGGGTTCGTCGTACAGGCTGTTGACCGTGTGTTTGCCCTTCCCCCGTCCGCGTCCGCGCTGGTCCTGTTTGATGAGGTCGAGGAACTCCAGTTCAGTCAGCAAATCCCTGACGCGACGCTCCTTCAGGGGTTCCGAATCCATCTGTTCACAGATCTGTCGGTAGGAGTGTTGGACGACCTTGTTCGGAATCTTCGGTTCGTCGTCGTTGGACTGTTGGACTTGCGATGCGAGTGCAAGTAGGACGTATCGCGCGTGGGGCGGCTGTTTGGAGATGAGTTCCGAGATGCGGTTTGCGCCCTCCCGTTCCTGTGCGACGTCGACGTGGGCGTCCCGAACGAACGACTCGCGCTCTTCCTCCGCGACTTCGCCAGCGAAGCGGAGCACGTCGATCGCCTTGCGGGCGTCGCCGTGTTCCCGGGCGGCCAGTGCGGCGACCTTCGGGATGACGTCGGTTTCGAGCACGCCGTCCACGAACGCGTCGCGGCGCGATTCGAGGATTTCGCGTAGCTGTGTGGCGTCGTAGGGTGGGAAGACGTAATCGCGTTCACAGAGGCTGCTTTTGACGCGCTCGTTCAGTTCGTCCTTGTATCGGATCTTGTTCGAAATGCCGATGACGCCGAGGTTGCACGCGTCGATCTTCCCGGCCTCGCTCGCACGCGAGAGGTTCATGAGGAGGTTGTCACCGGCAGTGTCGCCGCTCGTGTCCCCGATGCCTTCGAGTTTGTCCACCTCGTCGAGGATGATGATGGCGACGTCGTACATGCTTTCGAGGACGGTCCACAGCCGGTTGTAGTACATCGAGGTGCTGATTCCCTGTTCGGGGATGGCCGTCCCGGTGAGGTCCTCGTCGTTGAGTTGGTCCGCGACGGATTGGACGACTTGGGTTTCAGTCGAGTCCTGTAGACAGTCAATGTACGCGAAGCCAGCGTTCACCCCGTTCTTCGATGCTCGTTGCATCATCTGTCGGCTGATGAACTTCGTGCAGAGGGATTTTCCGGTGCCGGTCTTTCCGTACAGGAAGATGTTGTTCGGGGTGTTGCCGTTGAGCGCGGGCCGGAGCGCGGTACCAAGTCGTCGCAATTCGTCTTCACGGCCGATGATTCGGTCGCCGTCGGGGAGATGAGAGACCTGAAGGAGTTCCTTGTCGTTGAAAATAGCCGTGTCGTCTCCAAAGTAGTCCACTGACTCGGACATCTATGAACCCTATGTCGAGTGAGGGTATTTAAACATACCTCCATACTGCCGCTGTAATTATCGAGATAGGATGGTAGACGGTGTATCGAAGCTGTTTTACACCCCTCATTGCCGTTGTAACGGACCGGATTGCCGCTGTAAAAGCACGGATCGTCGTCGTAAAAGAACGGACCGACACCGTACCGGGCCGGGTTGCCGCTGTAAGTTCGGCGAGCTTTCGTGATAAATTCAGCGAAGTAGTTCGGAACGACGACGGAATCGGACCGACATCGAGAGTCGGGACGACGACGGAATCGGACCGACATTGAGGGTCGGAATGACGACGGAATCGGACCGACATTGAGGGTCGGAATGACGACGGAATCGGAACGACACTGAGAGTCGGAATGGTCGATGATCGGACCGACATCGGTGTTCTGGTTATCGGACTGTTCTTCGAGTGCCACGAGGTTTCTGATGCGAGGGAGGATATCGATTGGGTGGGAGTTGCATGGACACCGCGTTGCCGTTGTAAACGGGGTGAAGAGGTTCTGTTTCCCGCGAATATTGACCTTTTGTTGTGGAATTCTTTTCTCTCGACCCTGGACTGCCGTTGTAAACGCGCGTTTCCGTCGATTGTTTGATCCGTTTGTCGGGGACCCCACGTTGCCGCTGTAAGTGTGGGGGTGTGTGGTGGAGGGGAAGGGCGGGGTTTCGGGGGGACGGTTTGATCTGAAGTCCACACTGGTCCGGCAGGGACAGGCGCTGATAACACGAAAGACACTGTCTACGTACCGAGAAACGATACTCTCTATAGGTCAAAAACGACAGCACGATTTCAGCTGTAGACAAACCGCGACCGAGTCGCTAGTTCCGGTTTGCGACTCTCTCGGGGGATTGTTGGTAAAATAGGTATATAACCCTATTGCTTCGCCCATTGTTGTTGTTGTTCTCTTATATGACTTTTTACCATCATCATATCGTCTCTGGCCAACTCTTACAATCGGCAATTTTCCCCGTTTCCCGAAGAACACGGCCTTTAACTCCCACTTACAGCGGCAACGTGGGGTCTCCGACAATATTCTCTGAATACATCAGAGGTCTACCTTGTAACGGTCTTCTTCGTAACGGGTCGACACTTTCCGGTCGCTCACTCCACCACCCTCAGCCACTCTTCTCTCCTCTCTTCTCACTTCTCTCTTCTCGACGATTTCTTCACCTTCGACCATTCCGCCACTTCCGACCATTCCGCCACTCCCGGCTACTCCGCCACTCGCGACCATCCCTCCATCCTCGATCTTACTCGATTTTACCATCTGCCCCCGAGACCGACTCCGTCTTCCGGCCTCACCGTCATCCAAATTCCCATCGAGTCGCGTCGTTCGGGTAATCGCTCCACGCGAAGACGGTTTTGGGACGAACCGTGAAAAACGGCGTTCCGTGCTGGATGCCGTACTTTCCCTGGTACGCCGTGTCGAGTCGTTCTTCGAGGTCCGTATCGGTCACACGCTCTGCAACGCCTTCGATGATGACGACCGCTTCGCCGCTCTCTCGATGTGCGACGATACGGGAATCGGCCTGGATGTTCCGCACCCAACGTGTTCGCTCGCCACCGCCGCAGTGGAGGGCGTCATCGACCCAGACACCCCAAACCGGACGAACGTGTGGATGGCCGTCGGGCCGCGTCGTGCACAGCCAGTAGTTTTGGTCCTCCGCCATCGCATCGCGGACGAACGTCCACGAAAGCATCTCCCCTTCGTCGTCGGGAATCCCATAGCTCTCCTCGGTTACCGGTCTGCTTCGATGTGCGTCGTATTCCGAAACGTCGTTCCCCACCATCATTTGAGGTACGTCACCAAGGGACAAAGAGATACGTGTCAATCGACGGTGGATTCACCAAAATAAAAACCGCCAAACGTCCGATTAGAACGTCCTCCACTCGTTCAAAACGTCACCGGTACGTTCAGAACGTCCTCACGTCGCCATCGATGGCGCGTTTCGTGATGTGGGTCACGTTCGACAGTTCCTCGTCCACGAGGGCGACGATGTCGTCTTCGATGTCGCCGAGTTCGACACCATCTTCGGTGACGACGTGAGCGTCGGCGACGTGCGGTTGGTCGATGGGCCGCCCGATTTGCGAGAGCAGGCGGACCCGCATGTCGCGGATTCCGTCGACTTCCGCCACCACGGTTTCGGCGATTTCGGTGCTCAGTAGGTTGTAGATCTTCCCGATGTGGTTGACGGGGTTCTTGCCGCTGGTCGCCTCCATGCTCATCGAGCGGTTCGGCGTGATGAGACCGTTGGCACGGTTTCCACGGCCGACGGAGCCATCGTCACCCATCTCGGCGCTGGTGCCGGTCGTCGTCAGGTAGATGCTCTCGTCGTCGTCGGCGGTGTTGACGTAGACGTTCACGTCGCGGTCGGTGTACTCGTGGGCGACCTGGTGGACGTAGTCGCGTACCTCCTCGACGACGGCGTCGTACTCCTCACGGTTGTCGATGTACTTGTCCACCATCGCGGCGGCGACGGTCACGTCGATGGTGTCGCGTTCGCGCTTGCCCATGATCTTCACGTCCGGGCCGAGTTCGGGGTGATTGGCCGCGAACTCGCCGTTGAGGCGGCTTTCGGCGTTCAGGACGATCTTCTCGGTTTCGGAGAGTGGTGCGTGACCCACCCCAAAGCTCGTGTCGTTCGCCATCGGTACCGTCGCGCTCTCCTCGGAGAACACGTCTTGGAGGTCGCCGCTCCCTTCGCCGAGTTTCACGTCGATGATGACGTCGTGGCCGACTTCGAGTTCGGGGATGTTCTCGTTGAGATACTCGCGGGCGGCGTCCAGCGCGACGGTGTCGGTCGGTATTTTCGTTCCTTCGTACTCCTTGGTCGCGCGGCCGACGAGGAGGATATAGATGGGTTCGACGAGTTCGCCGCCGCCGTACTGCGGGTTGGAACTCCCCGCGACGAGTTGCGTTTCGTCGGTGTTGTAGTGAAGGACTTTGCCGACGCGGTCGAGATAGGTCTGCGAGAGTGCGCTAGAGACCGCTTCCGCGATACCGTCACAGATAGAGTCGGGATGACCGATTCCCTTCCGCTCCACGATTTCGATATCCTGGTCTTCGACTGCCCGACGGTCGATAGGTTCCACCTGAATGTTCCGCTCAGTCATTATATCGGTTTCACGGTCACGGATTCTATAACTTGCGGAAACGCGTCTCCCCGATTTGATTACTGTTACTCATTTTCGAGTGGTGATTACCCATCCCATAGCGACTCCTTCTCTCACTCGCTTTTTCTCCACTCTTTCCTTCCCTGCACCTTCCTTCCCTGCACCTTCCCTACACCTGCTACTCATTTCCCTACACCCGCTACTCATCACCCGTCTTCCCTTCGAGTAGCAATCCGAGATACGACGTTCGGATCTGCTCCTCAGGGTCCAACCCCAACTCACGAAGTACATCGTAGGCACCCACACGGGCGGATTCGACGTCGCTCTCCTCGTCCGCTTCCGTTTCGACTTCTACGAACTCCCCGAGTCCGGTTACGGCGTCGAGGCTGACGACGTAGCCGTCGAGTTCGTACCGTTCCCGCTCTTTGTGGACGGTTGCGGCCGATTCGAATCCGAGCGCCGAGAGCAGTTCGTCCACCGTGTCACCGTTGCCGATGACGGTTTCGTGTTCCTTGCGCGTCTTCGACTCCTCCTCCACCAGCGGGCCTTTGTACGTCACGACCTCCACCGCATCGTCGTCGTCGGCTTCACGGCGAATGCGGAGCGCTTCGTCCGTCTCCGCGAAGTCACGGTGGGGCGCGTCGTAGTAGAAATCCTCCTGCGTGACCACGCCGACGGAGTGGGCATCGAGGTCGTCCAACCGTTCCCGAACCGCCGCGTGGTCGGCTCGTACCTTCACTTCGACTTCGTACATGGTCGGAGGGAGGAGCGGGGGGTTGAAAAGATACACGACGGACGCTCCATTCGTTCCGTTCCCCAGCCTTTCATCGTCTCAGCTCGTTCCGTTCCCCAACTTTTCTCCGTTTCCTTTCACCGTCACACCCGTTCGCGGTCCCGCCACTTTCCGTTCACCGTCACACTCGTCAGCGGTCCCGCCATTCCTCACGGAGCAGGCCGTACTGTACCATATCGCGGTGTTCTCCGTCCACGAACATGTACTGACGGCGGCGACCTTCTTCCACGAAGCCGAGGGATTCGAGCAGGCCGCGGGACGCCTCGTTGAAGTCGTACGCCTCCGCACCCACGGCGGGTGTGTCGTACTTCCGGAAAACGTAGTCGAGAACGAGTGAGACGGACTCCTTCCCGTAACCGTTGCCCTGCACCGCAGGAACGAGCCAGTAGCCGATCTCGGGGCGTTTGTAGTCGGCGTCCATCACGTTCACTTGGCCGATTCGCCGCACTTCGTCCGCTTCGCCACCCCTCCTATTCTTTCCATCCTCCCCATTCTCTCTATTCTCTCCATCCTCTCCATTCTCTCTATTCTCTCCATTCACATAGACGAGGAACCTGTCCGCACTGCCGTCCTCGTGAAGTTTCGAAACCTCGTCCCGGTTCATCACCGGATTCCCCATCGGGTAGCGGAGTTCGGGGTTCGCCAGTGCGCGCTGAACGAACGGAACGTCCTCCTCCTCGACCGTCCGAAGCGTGACCCGTTCACCGCTCGTGATTCGTGCTCCCGGCATGGATTACTCGTGGCACATATTATTCGTGGGTGAACATGCAGGTTCGGTCGTCGTCGCGGAGGATGCAGAAACGCATCGACCCGGTCGGTTGAAAACTGTGCCCCCGCTCTTCCGTGACGAACACCTCCGAAAACGGTTCGCCACAGACCGAACACGCCACGGAATCCCGATTTTCGAACAGGGAACTGTGTCCGGCATCTTTCTTCAATTTCAGGCGGTGGCGAATCGCGTGCTCGTCGAATCCTTCGGTCACGATTCGTCCTCCTCACGGCTCGCTTTCCACCGTTCTCGCGTGATGGTGTAGCGCTGGACGTCGTT
Organism: Haladaptatus sp. R4; assembly: GCF_001625445.1. NCBI lineage: Archaea > Methanobacteriati > Methanobacteriota > Halobacteria > Halobacteriales > Haladaptataceae > Haladaptatus > Haladaptatus sp. R4. The sequence continues at coordinate 962,197 of NZ_LWHG01000011.1, forward strand.
CACTTCGTCGTCCATCGGAACCCAATTTCGAAGCAGGCAGTCGTGTTCCCCACCGAACCGTTCGACGTACTTCTCGATGGCGCGCCGGGATTTCGTGTTCCCGGCGTTGTGGCTCACCGATACGAGTTCGAGGCCGAGACGGTCGAACGCGACTTCGATGAGTGAATCAGCGCGCTCGCCGGAGTAGCCGCGTCCCCAGAACCGCTTACGGAGCCAGATACCGAGTGTCCCGGTCCGTCTCTTCCAATCGATGTGGAGACCACAGTTCCCGGCGATTTCACCCGCGCCGTCCTCACCCTCTTTCGGGCGGATGACGTAGCTCACGTCCGAGGCGTCGTCCCAGTTCTCCTCGCTCTTCGCGACGAACTCCAACGTCTCCTTCGGTGTGGAATGTGGGTCCCACGAAAGGAACTCCGTCTCCTCCTCGATTCCCTCACGGTGCGAGCAGAGCCAGTACAACTCGTCGATATCGACGTTCTCGCGGCACATCCGCTCCAGCACCAACCGCTCGGTTTCGATGCGTTCGGGAAAGAGGTCGACCATGGCGCTTCACTCTCGACTCTCGGCCCACTGTTCGCGCGACACCGTGAACCGATGTGCGTCGCGAACGACGTCGCCGTCGGGGTGCCGATTCCGGAGGATGCCGTCGTACTGCCCGCCATGCGCTTCCACGTACTTCTCGATGGCGCGGCGTGACTTCTCGTTCCCCGCGAGGTGTTCGACCGCGACGAGTTCGAGATCGAGGCGGTCGAACGCGAGTTCCATCAGCACTGATGCACGTTCGCCGGAGTACCCGCGCCCCCAGAACGGCTTGCGGAGCCACAGCCCGAGACTTCCGGTTCGCGTCTCCCACTTGACGTTTAGGCCGGTGGTACCGGCGATTTCTCCCGCGCCGTCCTCGCCCTCTTTGGGTCGGATGATGTACTCCGAACCGGCCGCTTCGGCGCGGTTCTTCTCCGACATATCGATGAACTCCTTCGTCTCCTTCGGCGTCGTGTGCGGCGTCCACGAGAGATGTTCGGTGATCTCCTCGATATCGGGGGCGTCGTGTGCCGTGTGTCGGTAGAGATCGAAGGTGTCCACCCGGTCGTGTGTGATCGCCTCCAACCGGAGGCGGTCGGTTTCGAGTTCCTCGGGAAACATACCTCTGACGAGACAGCAGGCGGACAAAAGTTTACTGAGAGATTGTTACTGTCTGGCACGGAACTCCGGAAAGGCGACACGAGTGCTATGATGGATGTTCACTAGGGACACAGAGTGCATAATCGTGTTCCACCCGTAGCGGAATAGGATGGTGAACCAACGGTCTTCGACGGGGAGCGTCGAATTGGTTTTCTCGTTTCACGACGAGCGATGTTTCTTCGTCGCCGTGTCCGAGCGAGCGGACTGCGGACTCGTCGCTGAGGGTGCGGTTCATCGGGAGGACGGGAACATGCTCGAATTTTTCACCGTTCACGGTGCACGACCCGAGACGGTCCTCCATATCACCGATGACCTCCCATCGGTGCGCGATGCACGCGTCGTGAGTGAACACCCCGACACGACGTTGATGGAGTTCGTCGTCACTGACCCGTGTTTCACGGCGACGTTGGCGGACACCGGTGCGGTGGTGCGCGAAGCGACTGCCCAGAGAGGCCACGCTCGCATCGTCGCTGACGTCTCGCCGAACAGTGATGTCCGGCGGGTCGTAAACCGTTTTTTCGACCGATACGAGGACGCCGAACTCCTCTCCAAACGAACGCTCGGGCGGACCATTCCCGCGCTCTCGAACCGAGCACAAAACGCACATCTCACGGCGGAGTTGACCGACAAACAGTTGCGGGCAGTGGAAATCGCGACACGCGAAGGGTATCTGACGTGGCCGCGGGAGAGTACCGCGACGGAATGTGCAGCGAAGATGGACGTCTCACAGCCGACTTTCAGTCAACACCTCTGGACTGGATTGGGGAAGTTGCTCACTGCCATGTTCGAACCGTACGAGGGTACGGAGATGAGTGTGCCAAATGATATCTCCTAGCGAACCTTTCGGGAGAGGCGACGCTGTCAGGTGGCATCGCTCCTCAGAAACGGATACGACGACCGGCACGGGATACGAGCTACCTCGGTCGGTCATTTCCAACGATGCATACCACGAACTCACCCCACGAAACGACGAACGGATCGCGTTCAGGAGAGCGAATAAGCCAGCGCGTCGTGCTCGCCGTCGCGAATCGAGCGGACGTACAGGTAAACGAACTCCCACCGCTGTACGATTTCCTCGACCCCGACGCCCTCAACGCGGTCGTCAGGAGTAACGATGCCGACCTCGAACTCTCGTTTTCGTTCGCAGGGTACCGAGTAACGGTCGAGAGTGACGGCACGGTTCAGGTCCGACAGGAAGCCTGACGGACACGCTTCGAGTTTCTCACTGGTCATACGGAGCTATCGATGTCGATGGCTGCCGTCGGTCTCTATCCCTCCGTGAGCGCTTCCTTTCGACTGGTTATCTCCGTCGGGTGGAGGTGGAAGAACTCGAACGTCACTTCGCGCGAATCGCGTTCGAACAGGTCGACGAGCGGAATATCGACCCGTTGCACCCCCTGTACCACCTCCGAAGTGATGTCCGCTTCCGCCACCTCGTCCAACTCCCCCCTCACGACGACGCTCCGCCAGCCATCGTCCGTGTGGTCGTAGGTGACGAACGTGACCGGGCGGTCGATGACTTCGTCGCGCTCGCCGCCTTGCTCGACCGCGAGTCGGAAGTAGAAGTGGACGTCGGTCGGGTCGTAGCCGTACGACACCGGCACCGAGTACGGCGATTCGTCGATACCTATCGGAAACGAGATGACGCCCGTTCCGCCGCTGGTGAGAAATTCGTCCCGCTCTTCGTCGTCCATTCGGACGGATTCGATGTCCCCCATGGCAACCGAAGTACGTCACGCTGGTCGAAAAAGGTGGGTGGTCACGCCGGTCGAAAAAGGTGGGTGGTCACGCCGGTCGAAAAAGGTGGGTGGTCACGCTGGTCGAATTTCGTGGATTGTGGAACGAACAGAGGGAACACCGAGAACCGGGGGAACATCGATGGGAACCAATTTCTCCCGCCGCGGAGACGGTTACGTATGGCGGACAACCGATTTCACGTGGTGGACGTGTTCGCACAGGAACAGTACGCGGGTAATCAACTCGCCGTCGTCCACGATACGGCGTCGATGGCCGGAGACGAGATGTTGGAGATCACTCGCGAGACGAACTTCTCCGAGGCGACGTTCATCGATTCGCCGGAAACGAGGGACGGCGGATACGACGTGCGCATCTTCGACCCCGCGGAGGAGATTCCGTTCGCCGGTCACCCGACGCTCGGGACGGCGTTCGTGATCCGCGAGTTCGTCCGCGACGACTCCCCCGACGAACTCACGCTCAACCTCGGTGTCGGGCAAATCCCCGTCCACGTCGAGCGCGACGAGGACGGCAACGAATTGTTCTGGATGAACCAAGTACCACCGACGTTCGGAGAGACCGTCCCGCACTCCCTCGCCGCGAAGGTTCTCGGTCTCGAAGCGAGCGACGTGGACGACGCGTTTCCCGTCCAGATCGTTTCGACCGGTTTGCCGACGCTCGTCGTCCCGCTTCGGTCGCTCGGTGCGGTTCGGCGGGCCGAGACGAACCACGAGCCGTACTACGAGGAGTTCATCGAACCGTACGGCGGTCACAACGTCGTCCTCTTCGCGCCGGAAGCGGAGGACGAAAACGACATCCACGCGCGAGTGTTCGCTGACTACGCTGGCATTCCGGAGGACCCCGCCACTGGGTCCTCGAACGGCTGTCTGGCGGCGTGGCTGGTCGAACACGAATACTTCGATACGAGCGAAATCGACGTTCGAGTCGAACAAGGGTACGAGATGGGCCGTCCGTCGCTCCTCCACCTCCGCGCGTCGAAAGCGGACGACGTCATCGACGTCGAGGTCGGCGGCCGAGTGATTCCGGTCGCCGAAGGACGGTTGTTGTAGAGCCTATCGGAAAACCGTTCGAAACTGCGGTCATTTCATTCGTCCATTCGTCCGCTCGTCGTCATTTCGTGTTCGCCCGTCTGTTCGTTCGCTCGTCCGCCCGTCCGATCGCGTTATCTCGTCGTTATTTCGTCGTCATTTCTCCGTGACTTCGTCGAACAGTTCCGCCACGCGCCGTTCGATCTCGTCCCGGATCTCACGGACTTGCTCGACGTCGTTTCCATCGGGATCGGACAGCGCCCAATCCCGCACGTCTACGTCGGTGCCGACCTCGCCGACGTCGAGCGTCGAACAGCCCATGGTCGCCACGTAGTCGCACGTCCGGAGTTCTTCGATGGAAATCTCGCGCGGCGTACGGTCTGTGAGGTCGAATCCGACCTCGGCCATGACCTCGACCACGACGTCGTGGACGTGGTCCGCCGGGTATGTTCCGCCGGTCAACAGCTCGATTTCGTTTTCGAGGCCGCGACGCTCGACCTCGCGCTCGGCGAACGCGAGCGACATCTGGCTACGCCCCGCATTCTGGACGCACATGAAGGCGATTCGAGTGAGATTCGGTTCGGTGTCGAATTTTCGGGTGGGATCCGATTCGGTGTCGAATTTTCGAGTAGCGTCCGTTTCGGTGTCGGATCGGGTGGTTGGTTCGGTCATGGTGTTAGAATCGTGATTTTCGTTCGTCGTGATCAGTCGGTGGGGAGTTCGCCGGGAACGCTCGATTGGCCGTCGAAGAGTCGATGTTTGGTGGCGAGCGCGACCCGCACGAGGGCCAGCATCACCGGGACTTCGATGAGCGGGCCGACGACGGTCGCCAGCGCGACGTTGCTCCCGATACCGAAGACGGCGACTGCGACCGCGATGGCCAACTCGAAGTTGTTCGAGGCGGCCGTGAACGCGAGGCTCACGCTTTCGGTGTAGTCGAAGCCGAGGAACGCACTGAGTCCGTACGCGACGGTCCACACCCCGACGAAGAAGACGAGCAGTGGAACCGCGATGAGCACGATTTGCCCGGGGTTCGAGACGATGTACTCGCCCTTCAGCGCGAACATCACGACGACCGTGAACAGCAGTCCGAGCAGTCCGAGCGGACCGATTCGCGGGATGACTCGTTCGTAGTACGTTTCCCGCCCGACGGTTCGGAACGCGAGTCGTTGTGTGAGATAACCGAGTGCGAGCGGGAGACCGAGGAAGACGAGGACCATCCGTGCGATGAGTCCCATCGAGACGTGTACTGCCGTCCCCCGGAGGACGGTGAGGAAGAGGAACGCGTACGGGACGAACAGCACGATTTGGAGGAGGCTGTTGACGCCGACGCAGACCGCACACATCTCCCCGTTCCCGGCCGCGAGTTCGTTCCAGACGAGTACCATCGCGATGCAGGGCGCGATGCCGACGATGATGAGGCCGGTGACGAAGTCGGGATAGCCGTCGAGGAAGAACACGGCGAGGCCGTACATGAAAAACGGCGCGACGAGCCAGTTGAACGCGAGCGTCAGGCCGATTTCCGCCCGCGCCGTCCGCGTCACTTCCGGAATTTTCCCGTACTCGATTTCGGCCATGATGGGGAAGATCATCACGAACAGGCCGACCGCGATGGGGAGGCTCGTCCCGTGCCACGAGACCGCATCGAGCGCGTCGGCAACGCCGGGAACGAACTCCCCGAGGGCGACCCCGACGATCATCGCGAGTCCGATCCAGACGGTGAGGTAGCGGTCGAGGAGGGGGAGGGCGTCGCCCTCCGAAGCAAGTTCGCCGCTCACGCGGAACGCACCTCGCGGTCCGCCGTCGAGAATAGCTCATCGGCGAGCGACGTTGCGGCGTAGTAGCGCCAGTTTCCGTCCTTTCGACGGGCGAGGAGACCGGCATCCACGAGGTCCGAGAGGGCGTGACTGACCGCGCTCTCGCTCACGTCCACGAGGGGTTCGAGTTCGCAGACACAGAGTTCGTCGTCGGCGGCGACGAGTGCACGCGCGAGTCGATACCTCGTTTCGTTGCCGAGCACCGCGAATATCGGTCGCGTCCGGTCGTCACGAAACGCCGTCTCGGCGAGCGTTTCCAGTTCGTCGAGTCGGTGTTCGACGTCCGCGTCACAACACTCCCCGAGTTCGTCGGTGAGCAACCGTCTGATTCGAGCGTTCGTTCCGGCCATCGGGAGCTAGTTGAAAGAAGATTCATATAGGTGTTCTGAATTGAACTGTGGTTCAGATAGAGTGAGTCGTCGGATGCGGCGTCGAAGGTATTTGGCCGCTCGACAGGACGAACCGGACCGTGCTCCGCAACCACTAAACGGACTACATTCCTACACTCGTTCAATGGTAGACTGGACGGAGAAGTATCGCCCGACCACGCTTTCGGAGGTCCGGGGGAACAACAAGGCCCGTGATCAACTCAAAAAGTGGGCCGATACGTGGGAGAATCACGGGGACGCCGTCATCCTCCACGGTAGCCCCGGCGTCGGGAAGACGTCGGCGGCCCACGCGCTGGCGAACGACATGGGCTGGCCGACCATCGAACTGAACGCCAGCGACCAGCGGACCGGCGACGTCGTCAAACGCATCGCGGGCGAGGCGGCGAAGAGCGGCACCCTCACCGGCGGCACGTCGGGACGACGAATCGTCATCATGGACGAGGCGGACAACCTGACGCACAACGCCGACCGCGGCGGTTCGCGGGCCATCACGGACGTGGTGAAATCGGCGAACCAACCGCTCGTCCTCATCGCGAACGAGTTCTACGACATGTCGAACTCGCTGCGAGACGCCTGTGAAACCATCGAGTTCCGCGACGTGTCGGCCCGGAGCATCGTCCCCGCGCTTCGGGACATCTGCCGACAGGAGGACATCGAGTACGACGACGACGCGCTCGATGCCATCGCCGAAAACGACAGCGGCGACCTGCGCTCCGCGGTGAACGACCTGCAAGCGGTCGCAACTACTGGCGGACGGTTGACGCGCGAGGACGTGGTGACGGGCGAGCGCGACACGACCAGCGGCATCTTCGACTTCCTCGACGACCTGATCAAGAAACAGGACGCCGAGGGCGCGCTGAAGGCGTCCTACGACGTGGACGAGACGCCCGATAACATGCTGAACTGGATCGAGGACAACCTGCCGAAGGATTACGAGGGACAAGAACTCGCGGACGCCTACGGCTACATGGCCAACGCGGACCGCTGGCTCGGGCGGGTGCGGGCCACGCAGAACTACAAGTACTGGCGCTACGCGGGCGACAACATGACCGCCGGGGTGGCCGTCGCCAGAAATGGAACGAAGGGCGGATGGACGCGCTACGGCCCGCCGAGTTACTGGCGAAAGCTCGGCAGTTCGCGCGGCAAGCGTGACACGCGGGACTACATCGCCCGGAAGATAGCCGAGGAGAGCGGCATCAGCATGAGCACGGCCCGCCGCGAAGTCATTCCGTTTCTCTCCGAGATGACTCATCACTGCAAGAACCGGGAGTTGACCGTGACGATGGCGGCGCGCTACGATTTGGAGGAAAAGCACGTCTCCTTCGTCACGGGCAGCGGGAAGACGACGAACAAGGTCGAGAAAATCGTGGCCGACGCCGAGGAACGAAAGAGCGAACTCGCCATCGAACATTCGGGTGGGGCCTTCGAGGAGTTCGCGGCGGATTCGGCGTCGGACGACGCCGAATCCGCGGATGGAGGGGCGGATACCGCGGAAGAGGCGGAAATCGAAGCGCAGGAGTCGGCGGCGGACCCCGAACCGACGGACGCTCCCGAATCCGACGACGGCCAGTCCGGACTCGGCGACTTCTTGTAGGCGGTTTCGCGTTCAGTTTCCCGGTTCCGAATTCCACTCGTCGTCCGCGGGCCTGAGCGTGATGGGGTCGTTTTCGGGAAAGATCGGACTGGGTATGACGACGACGTTCGTATTCTGGCGATGGAAAAGTACACTAGGTGGAGGATAGAATGAAACCCCGTCTCAGTACGGGAAGATCCGGAAGCTCCCGGGGAGGAAGAATCCGAGGGTGAGGAACAGGACCGCCGCAATGCTCGCACAGAGGACGGCGTAGGGAATCTGTGTCCGGACGTGAACGAGGTGGTCGCTGCCGCTGGTCGAGGACGCGAGAACGGTGGTGTCGCTGATCGGCGAACTGTGGTCGCCGAAGATGCCGCCACTGAACACCGCGCCCATGACGAGCGGGAGGTTCGCGCCGGTGGTGAACGCGATGGGGATGGCGATGGGGAACATGATGCCGTAGGTGGACCACGAACTGCCGTCGGAGAAACTCACCATGCTGGTGATGAGGAATAGCGAGACAGGAACGAGTTGCGGCGGCACGCCGGAGAAGTTGTTGGTGACGAACGAGGAGATATCGAGCAGGGAGACGGCGTTCTGGATGGAACTGGCGAACATCAGAATGACCGCCGCGAGCAGGATGCCCTTGAACCCGCGCGTCATCGCCTCCGTCGCGTCCTTGTTGCTCGGGATGTCGCCTTTCACGCGGTAGAGGATGAACGCGACGACGAGCGCCGAGAACGAGGCGAGGCCGAGTTGAACGCCGCCGATGTTGAACGACCACTTCCCGCTGCCGGGGAGAACGAGGTGATAGCCGCCGAGCGAGAACAGGGTGTTCATGTGCGGCGCTTGGATGACCGGACTCCCCCGCCAGAACATCGCGCTCAGGCCGACGATGATCATCGTCACGATGGGAATGGCGAAGTTACGCCAGTCGGGCGTTGCGGTGTCCGACATCTCGTACTCGTCTATCTCGTCGGAAATCATCGGTTCGTGGTCGTCGCCGACGACGCCGCCGCCGTTGCGCGCCCGCGACTCCTCGTCCCCCATGCCCATGATGTTGGGGACGACCTGCCACGCGACGAGTCCGGCGATGATGAGCGCGGCCCACGAATAGAAACCGAAGAAGATGCTGTTGAAGAACAGCGGCCAAATCTGATTCGTCACGGCGTGGGCTTTGTCGCCCTGCCCTGCGACGTACTGGCTCATCCCGTCGGGGAGTTTGTCCTGTTTCTGTGCGGTGACGAGCGCCTTTCCGATGAATCCGATGAGCGCCGCACCCCACGTCGAGTAAAAGGCGAGTCGGGCGGCGGGACTGCCAGCGGAATCGACGTAGTAGGCGAGTTTGGCCCGTGAGACATTGTACTTGTCCGTCAGCGGGCGCATCATCGATCCGACCACCAGACAGTTGAAGTAGTCGTCGATGTGGATGATGATCCCCGCGAGGAACGCCGCCTTCTCCGCGTCAGCGGTGAATCGGTCCGTGCGGTGAGGGCTTCGAGGACGCCACGAAGCGCGCCGGACCGGATCATCAACCCGATCACCCCGCCGATGGCGAAAATCGCCAGCAGGACGTTCTCGACGTACCACGAGTCCGAGAACATCGGCGAAGTGGCCATTATCGTCGGGACGTGTTTCAGGCCGAATATCCCGCCGAGAACGTTTCCCGCCGTTATCGGGCCGAACGACGTATGCAAAAGCGACGTTTTCGGAATCAGGACGTCCCCCATGAAATGCTTCGGAACGCCCGCGGACCCCGGCTTCAACGCACCGTAAACCACACCGGCGCTGGCGATTCCGGCGAACAGCCCGATGATCGCGTCGCGTGAATACCACGCGAGGCTGATGGCGACCAGTGCCGGAATAACGGACCAGACGCCCGCATGAATCGTATCCATACCCTTGTTCCCGACCAGCCGAATAAATGGGTTTTGGCATACCAACGGTCGGGAGGCGGGGAAATTCCGCGTCACCGTATATATCGTTACGCCCGAAGAACTAGCAGGAATACACGATGACCGACTTCACCATCCGTCGGTTCGAATCGTCGGATACAGAACGGATTCGGGAACTGCACGAGGAAGCGATGCGGGTAGAAGGAGCGTACGACGAAAACATCCCTGACACCGATCTGGAACGGGTCGAGGAGGAGTACCTCTCGGACGGCGAGTTCCTCGTCGGTCTGTTCGGCGGAAAAATCGTCGCGATGGGCGCGATACGATCCGTTTCGGAGTCGATGGCCGAACTTCACGAGACGAAAGCCACTCCGGTAGCGGAACTCAAACGGATGCGGGTGGACCCCGACCATCAGCGCCGGGGGTACGGTCAGCGGATCTACGACGCACTCGAATCGACCGCGAGAGAGCAGGGCTACCGTGAACTCGTTCTGGATACGAGCCCCACGCTGGATGGCGCACAGCGATTATACGAGGGGAACGGCTTCCAGCGCGAACGCCACGTCGAACTCGACGCGTTCGACGGATCCATCGAGTTGCTCCTCTACCGAAAACCGCTGTCGGACTAACGACGGCTATCGCCGTTGGGGTCGAGTCCGTTTTTCAGACAGCGAAGCACGTGATACCACGCGTCCGCCGAGGCGAACGCGTTAGTCCTGTTCGTTCCCCCGAATCGGTGTTCGCCGTCGGCCGGGTCGTTCCCGCCGAACCGATAGGGAACTCGAATCGCGTGTCCCGCGTCGGGATAGGATCGATGTTCGACCGTACACGGGTGATCGTGGCGTTCGAGTCGTTCGGCCACACGGTCGGCCAGCATCGCCGAGGGCCACACTTCGTCAGATCCCCCCGAAATCAGCGTCACCGGCCCTTCGATGTTTTCGACTTCGATGGTCGCCTCGTCCAATCGTTCGTCAGTTGCGCCCTCGATTGCCATCGTGGACGCGTCCGGTGCGTCCTTCTCCAGTGCGTCGGTCAAGCCGTCTTGTTGTTCGGCGACGTATCGTTCGACCGGCAGATACGGAACTGGTTCACCGTCTACCGTCCATGCAGCACACTCCTCCTCGACGCCAGCCATCCACGTGGGGGCGGGGAAGGAGTAGCAACTCGGTACGTATGCGGCGACGGCACCGAGACGCTCGAAGTGGCTCGCAGCGAGCAGGGCGGCCTCACCACCGCGAGAGAACCCGACGACACCTACCTGTGTACCGGCAGCGTTCGGCCGTTTGAGGAGCCATTCGGCGGCGTCGCGGAACCGCGAGAGGGGTATTTCGGCCAGCGCATTGGAAACTCCCGGAGCACCGAAATAGCTCACACAAAACGCCGTGTAGCCGTGTTCGGCCAACCGTGCGGCGTAGGTTCGTTCGTACTCTCCCGCACCGCCGCTTCCGTGCAGTATCAAGACGCCGGGATGTGGTCCCGGACCGAGTCCGGAATACAACTCCCCCGTTACTCTGTCCGTTCGAATCGAGCGGCCGGAGAGGAAGGCTTCACCCATGCCTGTGCTGTCGTGGATCCGGGAGTATAAAATCCCTCACGAGTCATCGCCGGATCACCAACAAAAACCTACCCGTCAGTGAACGCGTTCGAGAAATCGCTTCGCACGCTCGGTCTCGGGATGGGCGAAGAAATCGGCGGGTTCGCCCGACTCCACGATGCGACCCTCTGACATCAGAACTACCCTGTCGCCCACTTCGCGGGCGAAGCCCATCTCGTGGGTGACGACGAGCATCGTCATCCCCTCCTCGGCTAAGTTGCGCATCACTTCGAGCACCTCGCCGACGAGTTCGGGGTCGAGCGCGCTCGTCACCTCGTCGAACAGCATGACGTGCGGGTCCATCGCCAACGCACGGGCGATGGCGACGCGCTGTTGTTGCCCGCCCGAGAGTTGATTCGGATACTTCTCGGCTTGGTCGGCGAGGCCGACGCGGTCCAGCATGGCCTTCGCCCACTTTTCCGCTTCGTCATCCTCGAACCCCTTCACGACCATCGGGCCGAGCGCGACGTTTTCGAGCGCCGTCTTGTGCGGGAAGAGGTTGAAGCTCTGGAACACCATCCCTGTGTGCTGGCGGAGGCTGTTCACGTCCACGTCCGGGTCGGAGATGGGTTCACCTTCGAGTCTGATTTCGCCGCCCTGTATCTCCTCCAGGCGGTTCGTACACCGCAGCAGGGTCGATTTTCCGCTCCCGCTCGGCCCGATGATGACGACCACTTCGCCGTCATCGACGGAGAGGGACACGTCCTTGAGCACGTGCAGATCGCCGAAGTACTTGTCAACGCCGTCGAACTCGACTTCAGGGACGTTCATCGTGGTGTCCGCTCGCTCACGACTGTCCATCGCACCGTCCTCGTCCTCGGGAAGGCTCATCGTTCGGACCCCCACATCGAGCGCGACTCCAACGTCCGGACGGTTTTGCCGAGCGGTACCGTGATGACGAGGTAGGCGACGGACACCACGACGATGGGCGTCCACGCGTCGAACGTCGCGCTGTTGACGTTCCGGAAGACGCTGATGAGTTCCGGAATCGCCAGCACCGTCAGCAGTGACGTGTCCTTGACGAGGATGACGAGGTCGTTGCCGATGGCCGCGAGCGCGTTCCGCCACGCCTGCGGCAGGATGACGTAACGCATCGAATCGATGTACGACATGCCGAGCGACCGCGCGGCCTCCGACTGCCGCCGGAGACGGAGTTGATGCCGCCTTTGACCGCCTCGCCGATGTAGGCGGTGTGGTTCAGCGTGAGGCCGATGATGGCCGCGGCGAAACTCCAGTTCTTGAGCGGGAACTGCCCGTTCGCCCAGAGCGCCGGAACCCCGAGGTAGACGACGAACAACTGGAACAGCAACGGCGTCCCGCGGAAGAACTCGACGTACAGCGTGGCGATCCGCTGCGTGAATCCCGTCTGCGAGACGCGTCCCAAGCCGACCAACACGCCGAAGATGAGCGCGAGGACCGAGGAGATGACGATGATTTGTAGGACGAGAATCAGCGCCTCGATGAACTGCGGTAGGATCGTGACGAGCAGTTGGTAATCGACGAACTGCGTGAGGATCAACAGCAGGAAGAACAGCACGCCGAGGGTGAAGATGCCCGCGACGGCGATGCCGAGCACTTTGACCCGGCGGTCGGTCAGCCACTTTTCTTCTCCTTCAGTCGGTTGCTCGATACCGCGTTCGGTGTATGTTTCCGCCATGAGGACTCCTGCGGCGCTCAGCCGCTGGTCGTGCCTCCCGAACCGGAGGTCTGGAAGTACTTGTTGTAGAGTTTATCGTACGTCCCGTTATTTCGGATGGTCGAAAGCGCCCCGTTGACCTGCTTTCTGAGTTTGTCGTCGTTCTTCCGGAACGCGATTCCGTAGTCCTCGACGGTGAGCGTGAGGTACGGCGGTGCGTTCTTCTTTCCCTGCCGTTCGGCCGCGCCCTTCCCCTGTAACAAGGTGACTTGGTTGTTCTGCTGTGCGAACGCCTGATTGACCGTGTTGTCGTTGATGACTGCCGCGGCCTGATTGTTCCCCAGCGCGGAGAACGCGTCCGGAATCTGGTCGTAGCTGTCGATGGTGAGGTTGCCGTTGAACTGTTTTTTCAGCATCTGGGCGGCAGCCTCGCCGGTCGTCCCCTTCTGGACGGCGACCGTCTGTCCCTTCAAATCCTGTAGTTTCGTGATGCCGCTGTTTTTCAGGACGAGGACAGTCTGGTACGCCGTGAAGTACGGGTCCGAGAAATCGACTTGCTTCGCTCGTTCCGGCGTGATGGTCATCGCGCTCATGATGACGCGGAAGTTTCCGTTGTTCAGGCTCGGGATGATGGTGTCGAAGCTCGTTTGGACGAACTCGTAGTTGTCCCCGAGTTGTTGCTTGAAAATCGCGTTTGCGATGTCCACGTCGAAGCCGATGAGCTCCCCGGTTGCGGTTCGGTATTCGAACGGTCGATACGGGATGTCGGAGCCGATTCTGATGGTGCCGCCCTGTGCGCTCGCGTTGCCCGCGAACGTCAGGCCAGCGATAGCTCCGCCGCTCCCCCTGAGAAAGGTCCGTCTGTGCATTGTGGTTCTCCCCCGATACTACATAGTCAAACAGCGTATAGAAAGCTACTATCGGTTTCTAGCGGCGGGTCAATAAAATTTCCGCGATGATATGTTAGTCGTCAGACGGATATGCGCCGGGTGAATTCGTCGCGGACGTCGTGGCCCGGTCTGGTTCCTCGTAAGCCCACAGCGTCGTCGCCAACAGCGCCGCGAATATCAGCAACGCGGTGGCGTGATGGGCCACGAGGACGGCCGGACCGTAGATCAGGACGGTTGCCCCGCCGAGGAGTACCTGCACCGGGAGGACGACCAACGCGAGGGTCGCGGCGGCCCGAATACGGGTGCTCTCGTAGTATCTCCACGCGCCGATGGTGGTTCCCAGAATGAAGAAACCGGTCACCATCGCCACGAGTCGGTGGAACCATTCGATGAAACTCGGGAACGTCTGTGGAATCAGTCCACCGTCACAGAACGGCCACTGTTGACCACACGAGAGACCCGCACCCATCGCGGCGGTGTACACGCCGAGCAGGATGAGTACGAACGTCAGTACTGTCGTGACGGCGGCGAAACGCCGAAATCGGGTCCCCATTAGTTACGCACCTCGGGTCGGTTGTCTCCTAACATACTGATCCCCTTTCTCGGGATTTGGGAAGGGTCGTACTTAGGTCTGTCCGACTTTCCCGGAGAGTGAGAGCCGAACGAAATGGAACCGGAGGACGGAGGGGGAATCGGAAGACGAGATGGATTCGGAGGGCAGGGAGGGAGAGCATCGAAAAAGGAGGGCACGTGTTGGAAAAGACGGAAGAAGTGTCGGAAAGACGGGGGTTGGTTGTGGGGACGGAGCGAGTTCAGCCGGGACCACACAGCTGTGATACCACCAGCGGGCAGGACTGGGTTGGCTTCCTCACATTTATGTAACTCAATAATAAGTTTTGTGGATAAATACTGTCGAACCGGCGGCAACAGTGGACTCAAGCAGGTGTTTGAAGGAGGCCGCTCGCAATAAGGGAACCATGACCAAACGAGACCGTCTCGACAGCCTCCTTGCCGAGCACGATATCGAATCCGTCTGGTTCGCGCGTCCGAACTCGTTCGCGTGGCTCACGGGCGGCGACAACGTCATCGACCGTGAGGGTGACATCGGCGTCGCCGCCGTCGGCTACGACGGCGATACGTTCCGCGTCGTCACCAATTCCATCGAAGGAACCCGCCTTCGGGACGAGGAATTCCCGGACGGGATGCCCGTCACCGAGTACCCCTGGTACGAATCGTCGTTGGCCGACGCAGTGTCGGAGCACGCAGACACGCCCGCCGCCGCCGACTTCGACGTGCCGGGCTTCGAATCGGTCGACGCCTCGCCGCTTCGACAGCCGCTCACCGACGAGGACGCCGACGCGTATCGGCAACTGGGCACCGAAACCGCCGCCGCAGTCGAAGCCATCTGCCGGAAGCTGGATCCGGACGATACCGAACGGGAAATCGTCTCGGCGTTCCGCGGTGCGCTCGACGCGCGCGACATCGAGACGCCCGTGGCGCTCGTCGGCGGGAGCGAACGCGCACAGCAGTATCGTCACTACACGCCGACCGAGGCGAAGTTGGGGGACTATGCACACGTCTCCGTGACGGCGGAGCGGGCGGGACTACACGCGAGTTGTACCCGCACCGTCGCGTTCGATGCGCCGGAGTGGCTGGCGGAGCGACACGAGGCGGCGGCGACGGTCGAGACGACGGCGCTCGCCGCCACACAGCGGTTTGGGACGGAAGCAGTCGAAGGAAGCGAGGGGAGTGAAGGAAGGGATGGACGGGCGAAGGACGTATTCGCGGCGATTCAGGACGCCTACGACCGCGTCGGCTATCCGGGCGAGTGGGAATACCACCACCAGGGCGGCGCGGCGGGGTACGCCGGACGTGAGTGGATCGCGACACCAACGACGGACGACGTAATTCGACTGCCGATGGCGTACGCTTGGAACCCGACGGTACAGGGGGCAAAGAGCGAGGACACCGCCTTGGTCGACGAGGATCGGATCGAAATCCTCACGCAGACGGGCGACTGGCCGACGGAAGCCGTGACTGCGCTCGACGACGACGTGACGTTGCCGCGCCCGTCCATCCTCGAACTCTGAGTTCGACAAATGTCGAATGACGATTTCGACGCGGACGGATAGCTTTTTACACGCGGGTAGAAACAGTATCCGGCATGGGACTCGACGAGGATTCACTCGATTACCACCGGAGCGACCCCCCGGGAAAGATAGAGATTTCGACGACGAAGCCGACGAACACACAACGTGACCTGAGTCTCGCCTACTCTCCCGGCGTCGCCGCGCCGTGTGAGGCGATAGCGGACGACGCGGGGGATGCGTACTCCTACACCGCGAAGGGGAACCTCGTTGGGGTCGTCTCGAACGGCAGTGCCGTTCTCGGTCTCGGTGACATCGGCGCACAGGCGTCGAAACCCGTGATGGAAGGGAAGGGCGTCCTGTTCAAACGATTCGCCGACATCGACGTGTTCGACATCGAACTCGATCAGCAGAACCCCGGCGACATCGTTCGAACCGTGAGCGCGATGGAACCCACGTTCGGGGGCATCAACCTTGAGGACATCAAAGCGCCCGAGTGCTTCGAGATCGAGGAGCGCCTCCGCGAGGAGATGGACATCCCCGTCTTCCACGACGACCAGCACGGCACCGCCATCATCAGCGGGGCCGCCCTCATCAACGCCGCAGAAATCACGGACAAGAACCTGGAAGACCTGAAGATAGTCTTCTCCGGCGCTGGCGCGAGCGCCATCGCTTCGGCCCGGTTTTACGTCTCGCTCGGGGCGAAGAAGGAGAACATCATCATGTGTGACTCCACGGGCATCATCACGGAGAACCGCGTCCAGAAGGGCGACGTGAACGAGTTCAAGACCGAATTCGCCCGCGACATTCCGGAGGGCGATCTTGCAAGCGCGATGGACGGCGCGGACATGTTCGTCGGCCTCTCGGTCGGCGGCATCGTCAGCCAGGAGATGGTGCAGTCGATGGCCGACAACCCGTTCGTCTTCGCCATGGCCAACCCGGACCCGGAAATCGGCTACGAGGATGCCAAGAACGCCCGCGACGACACGGTCATCGTGGCGACCGGCCGCTCGGACTACCCGAACATGGTCAACAACGTGCTCGGATTCCCGTTCATCTTCCGCGGCGCGCTCGACGTGCGCGCGAGCGACATCAACGAGCGAATGAAAGTCGCCGCCGCACGCGCGCTGGCGGAACTGGCCAAGAAGGACGTTCCGGACGCCGTCGTCAAAGCCTACGGCGACCAACCGCTTCAGTTCGGCCCGGATTACATCATCCCGAAACCGCTCGACCCGCGCGTGCTGTTCGAGGTCGCACCCGCAGTCGCGGAAGCGGCCATGGAAACCGGCGTGGCCCGCAGCGAACTCGACGTCGACGAGTACGTCGAGACGCTCGAAGCGCGCCTCGGCAAGTCCCGCGAGATGATGCGCGTGGTCCTGAACAAGGCCAAGAGCGACCCCAAGTGCGTCGCGCTCTCGGAAGGCACGGACAGGAAGATGATCCGCGCCGCCTACCAGATGCGCGAGGAGGGTATCGCCAACCCCGTTCTCATCGGCGACCGCGCGGAAATCGAGGCGAACGTCGAGGACCTCGGCCTCGACTTCGAACCCGAAGTCGCTGACCCCGAGAACGGCGACTACGACGGCTACGCCGACCGATTGTACGAACTGCGCGGGCGGAAGGGCGTCACTCGAAACGAGGCGGCTGAACTCATCGAAAAGGATTCGAACTACTTCGGCAGCGTGATGGTCGAACAGGGCGACGCCGACGCCATGCTGACGGGACTGACACACCACTACCCGTCCGCACTGCGCCCGCCCCTCCAGGTCATCAGCACTGCGCCGGACGTGGAGTACGCCGCCGGTGTGTACATGCTCACGTTCAAGAATCGGGTCGTGTTCTGCGCCGACACGACGGTGAATCAGGCACCCGACGAGGACGTGCTGGCCGAAGTCACGAAGCAGACCGCCAAACTCGCACGCCGGTTCAACGTCGAACCGCGGGCCGCGCTGCTCTCGTACTCCAACTTCGGCAGCGTGACCAACGAGGGAACGCGCAAACCGCGCGACGCCTCCAAGATCCTGCGCGACGACCCCGACGTGGACTTCCCGGTCGATGGCGAGATGCAGGCCGACACGGCCGTCGTCGAGGAGATACTCAACGGCACCTACGAGTTCTCCGAGTTGGACGAACCCGCGAACGTCCTCGTCTTCCCCAACCTCGAAGCGGGCAACATCGGCTACAAACTCCTCCAGCGCCTCGGCGGCGCGGAGGCCATCGGCCCGATGCTCGTCGGCATGGACAAACCCGTCCACGTCCTCCAGCGCGGCGACGAAGTCAAGGACATCGTGAACTTGGCTGGCGTTGCCGTCGTGGATGCACAGAAGGAATAGAAACGCGAAGAAACGAGGCGCTGATTTTTGCGAGGAGGTTTGGTCACACGCTTTTGAGAAACTCCACGACGAGGCTGCTTTGAATCTGTTTTTTCGACAGCAGTGAGTTCGATGACATCTTCGAAAGTCCCCGCCCATTCGCGGTCGCATCGAAGTGGATGTGGGTGTGCTGAGACGACAACTACCGAGCAACAATGAATTACCGCACCGCCACCACCCACACGCCGTCCCCAACCGACTGCGTTTCTCGTCGCTAGCGCTCACTGTGATACTCATCCCTCGCACGCGTTTCTCGCGCGCGCCGTGGCGGTTGATCTGTATCGGCCACCCCGTCCAACCGGGTGCGCGCGCTGGCGGGACGGGGTGGCCAGCGGTCCGGCCGTCCCGTTCCGCTGACAGCGTGCGAGGGATGACGACCGAGGACGCAGTGACGAGCGGAGGAATCGGCTGGGGAGGGTGTGGCTGTCGCGGTGCGGAGGCGGTCGGGGTGGGATGAAAGGGGCCGCCCGTTCGTGTTTACGTGGTCGTCTGCGCGAGCAACTATTTTGGCCGGGCGGTGTCGCCGCGAGCGAAGCGAGGGGCGGCTCGGGAGAGCAACGCTCTCCCGGCGTGGAGAGGCCAAATATCTCGCGTCAGCGACCGCGAACGGGCGGGGGCTTTCGGGTCTGCCTCCCAGCAACTCTAGTCACAAGAATATCAAAAAACTTCGTAGCGAGCGGGCGGGGGACTTTCGAAGTGGTCTGCTTTCCAGCAACTGTAATCGCAAAACAACAAAAATCGTCTCGTAGCGAGCGGGTGGGGGCGTTCGAAGTTCGTTCACTTTTCACAACCTATCTTCGCCGAATCCCCATCTTTACCTCTCTGAGTCCACTCACCCACAACTATGACCGCACCTACCGAGCGAAATCGACTGGACGAGGAGGAAAGTCCGTACCTCCGCCAGCACGCCGACAATCCGGTGAACTGGCAACCGTGGGACGACGCCGCGCTGGAGGCAGCGAAAGAACGCAACGTCCCCATCTTCCTCTCGATTGGCTACTCGGCTTGCCACTGGTGTCACGTGATGGCCGAGGAGAGTTTCGAGGACGAGGAGGTCGCGGCGTTGCTGAACGAGAACTTCGTCCCGATCAAGGTGGACCGGGAGGAGCGCCCGGACATCGACGCGATTTACATGAGCATCTGCCAGCAGGTGACGGGCGGCGGCGGGTGGCCGCTGTCGGCGTGGCTGACGCCGGAGGGCAAGCCGTTCTACGTCGGGACGTACTTCCCGAAGCGCTCCCGGCAGGGGCGTCCGGGGTTCATCGAGTTGCTCGAAAACGTCAAAAACACGTGGCAGGAGAACCCGGAGGAGATGAAAAATAGGGGCGAGCAGTGGACGAGCGCCATCGAGAGCGAACTGGAATCGACGCCCGACGCGGACGACGCGCCCGGCCCGGAACTGCTCTCCAGCGCGGCCTCCCAGACGGTTCGCACGCGGACCGTGAGCACGGTGGATTCGGGCAGGGAGGGCCGAAGTTCCCGCAACCGGCGCGCATCGAGTTGCTCCTGCGCGCCTCCGACCGACTCGGCGGGGAGCAGTACCGCGACGTGGCCGTCGAAACGCTGGACGCGATGGCGAACGGGGGGATGTACGACCACGTCGGCGGCGGGTTCCACCGCTACGCGACCGACCGCAAGTGGACGGTACCGCACTTCGAGAAGATGCTGTACGACAACGCGGAACTGCCGCGCGCGTTTCTCGCGGGCTATCAACTCACGGGCGACGAACGCTACGCGCAGGTCGTCCGCGAGACGTTCGAGTTCCTCGGCCGCGAGATGCGCCACCCTGACGGTGGCTACTACAGCACGCTCGACGCCCGCGGAGCGAAAACGAGGAC
Organism: Haladaptatus sp. R4; assembly: GCF_001625445.1. NCBI lineage: Archaea > Methanobacteriati > Methanobacteriota > Halobacteria > Halobacteriales > Haladaptataceae > Haladaptatus > Haladaptatus sp. R4. The sequence continues at coordinate 982,253 of NZ_LWHG01000011.1, forward strand.
GGCGAGGACGTGGAGGGCGAGTTCTACGTCTGGACGCCGAGCGAGGTGTTCGAGGCGGTCAACGGCGAAAACACTGATACCGAAATCGACGCCGAGACGAGGGCCGACATCGTCTGCGAGCGCTACGGCATCTCCCGGTCGGGCAACTTCGAGGGTCGGACGGTCCTCACGTCGCGGATGGGGGTCCCCGAACTGGCCGAGAAGTACGAGTTATCCGAGGAGGAAGTCGAGGCGTTGCTCGAAGACGCTCGCCAATCGATGTTCGAGTTCCGCGAGAACCGACCCCGACCGCCGCGCGACGAGAAGATTTTGGCCGGATGGAACGGCCTGTTGATCGCCGCGCTCGCGGAGGCGGGTCTGGTCCTCGACGACCGTTACGCCGACCGCGCGGCGGAGGCGCTGGACTTCGTGCGCGAGCACCTGTGGGACGAGTCCGAAGGGAAACTGTCCCGGAGATTCAAGGACGACGATGTGGCCATCGACGGCTACCTCGAAGATTACGCGTTCCTCGCCCGCGGTGCGTTCGCGCTGTACGAGACGACCGGGAACCCGGACCATCTCGGCTTCGCCCTCGACCTCGCGCGGGCCATCGAGCGCGAGTTCTGGGACGAGGAGCAGGGAACGCTGTATTTCACCCCCGAGAGCGGCGAGCGACTGGTCGCTCGCCCGCAGGAGCTCGCCGATCAGTCCACGCCGTCCAGCCTCGGCGTGGCGACCGACACGTTGGCCGTCCTCTCGGAGTTCGCGCCCGACGAGGCCTTCGCGGGGATTCCGGAGGCGGTCCTCGAAACGCACGCCCGAACCATCGAATCGAACCCGTTCCAGTACGCGACGCTGGCGCTCGCTGCCGACCGCAACGCGACCGGATCGCTGGAACTGACAGTCGCGGGCGACGAACTCCCCGAGGAGTGGCACGACCGACTCGCGGAGACGTATCTCCCGACGCGAATCCTGACTCGCAGACCGCCGACCGCGGACGGCGTGGCGGAGTGGTGTGAGAAATTGGAACTGGACGAAGTGCCGCCGATTTGGGCGGATCGAAGCTCGGAGGGAGAGCCGACGCTGTACGTCTGTCGGTCGTTCACCTGCTCGCCGCCCGTAACGGACATCGACGCGGGACTGGAGTGGGCCGACGACCTCGCGCCGGAGTGACGGTATAAAAACGGAGTCGTTATCGAAACGGAGTCGTCGCGGGATCAGGCCAACGCGTCGCTCGCGAGCAGTTCGCGGGCGAGGTAGTCGGCGGCGGGGACGTCTTCTTTCTCCTCGAAGCGGGCGATTTCCTCGTCGGCGCGTTCCACCACGACCGTCGGAATGAGCGTCACGTCGTACTCCTCGGTGAGTTCGCCGTTCTTGTCGTCGTCGACCTCGTAGACGTGAATCCTGTCCTCTTCGATGCCCGCCGCGTCCAGCGCGGCGAAGAAGTCCGGGAGGCGCGACCGGCAGTCGCCACACCAGTCGGCACCCCAGACGCGATAGACGAGTTCACCGGCGCCGGATTCGAAGGCGTCTATCGTCTCGCTGTGCTCGCTCGCATCCCAGTCGGGGTTCGGTACTGTCGATTCCATAGGCGAGCATGGGGGCGAACGCGAATAAGGATTCTCGCTTCCGGCACTGCCTGCCGGTGTCCAGTAGGTGTTTAGGCGTGGAATTCGTACCGTGGATCATGAAATCCTCCATCCTCGACGCGGTAGGATCGCCACTCGTCCACGTCCGCTCACCCGAGGGTGCGACCGTCGCCGCGAAACTCGAATCGTTCAACCCCGGCGGGTCCGCGAAGGACGCCCGGCGTTGGCGATGATCGAGGCCGCGGAACGCGCGGGCGAACTCCACCCCGGCGACCGAATCGTCGAACCCACCAGCGGCAACACGGGAATCGGTCTGGCCGTCGTCTGTGCGGCCCGCGGCTACGATCTGACCATCGTCATGCCTGCTTCGAAGTCGCCCGAGCGCAGACAACTGCTCAAGGCCTACGGCGCCGACCTCGAACTCGTCGATGGCAACATGGAATCCGCGAAAGCGCGCGCAGACGAACTCACGGAATCCGGCGACGCGATACAACTCGGCCAGTTCGAGAACGCGTCGAACGCGGACGCCCACTATCGAACGACGGCCGAGGAAATCATCGAGCAGGTGGATGGCCGCGAAATCGACGCCTTCGTCGCAGGTGTGGGCACGGGCGGAACGATCACCGGAACCGCCTGGCGCCTCAAGGAGGAGTATCCGGACATGGAAGTCGTCGCCGTCGAACCCGACCGCAACCCTGTCCTCTCGACCGGCGAACCCGGCGAGGACGAGTACCAGGGGATGGGTCCGGGATTCGTGAGCGAGTTGCTCGACACGGACCTGCTCGATTCGGTCGAGCGAGTCCCGCTGGAGGACGCCGAGGACGAATGTCGCCGCCTCGCCCGCGAGGAGGGTATCCTCGTCGGCCAGTCCAGCGGTGCGGCGAGCATCGCGTCCTACCGGGTCGCCGAGCGCCTCGCCCAACCCGACCTCAACTGCCCCGAAGTCCCGGAGGAGTGGCAGGAGGCGATGGACGAAGGAAGCGAAAAAGCGAGGTCTGACGGTGGCGTCGACGACCAGTCGACGGTAGATCAGAAGGAATCTGAGCGTGGCGTCGACTACGACGACTGCCCGCTCGTCGTCACCATCTTCCCCGACAGCGGCGAACGCTATCTCTCGACCGGGATGTTCGACTGAGGTATCGTCCCGCGCCACTGTCTTCTATCTACTCACCACCGACATCGTACGCTACTGCACCGTTTTCACAAACTGAGAACGATGGTCAGCCGTTTTTAGGTCGGACCTCCTGTGTCGAACTGGGTTCGGACACGAGTGACTCATGCCTCCCAATGGTCTTGCTGACGCACCCAACTCGGTCCCCCCACATCACCCGCCCACTCCCCATCTCTAGTCGTTCTCCCGACGTTCTCCCGACTAATCGCTCTCCCGGGCTTCGATCAGTACCGCGACGGAGTTTTGGAGGTACCGCATTGCAGTTGCGAGGCTCATCAAGCCGTCCATTACCGCCTGTCTGCTCGCTCCGTCGGGGTAGATGCGATGCTCGAGTTGAATCGAGCGTGCATCCTTGAATTCACACGAACTCCCATCCGCGTCGAGAAACGTGTAAAACCCGGGCGTCGATGCCAGCATCGGACCGATTCGGCCCAGAAGCTCGTTTCGCTCCTCCTCGTTTTCGATGAGCGCCCGTGTTCTCTCAGTATCGAAAGCGGTGTTGCTGACCAAGCGAACCGGGCCGAGCGTGTCCTCCTTGATGAGATGTAGCGGCAGTCGGGCGAGTCGAAGCTGAATGTTGAACTCCGTCCCCTCTTCGGTCACGTGCTGAACGTCGTTGACGACGTTCCCATCTAGCCACGCCGCGACCTGTTCTTCGCTGATTGGCCCCACCATACAGCACCGTCCGCCGAGAACGAGCAAAAGGGTTGTGCCGGGTAGAAGCTCAGCCGAGAACCGTGTTCGAACGGACGAGATCCGTCTACGAGCGGAATTCTTCTTCGGTCACGCGGACGACCACGGTGTCGTCCACGTCGCGCAAATCGTATTCGGGGACGCCATCGACGGTTCGGGCGACGTACATCGGTTCGACGAGTTCTGCGCCGAACTCGTCCTCCACGACGCCGTACACCTTCAGGAGCGGGTCCGTTTCGGCCGGTTCGACTTCGCGGTCGCGCACCCGAGCGGCGAGCTTTCGGGAGAGCCACTCCTCGTCGCTCACGCTCGGGTCGAGCACGAGCGCCTCGTCGACGAACCGAACCAGGTACCAGTTCAGGTCGTTCAACAGCGACGTCGCCGAGCCGACGCTGATGGTCTCCAGTTCGAGGCAGTTGCGATACGGTTCGCGGAGTTGGTAGGTCCCGAGCGCGTCGCGCGCCGTCTCCCTGGAGAACAGTTCGGCGCGCAATTCGACTTCCTCCGAACCGACGAGCAGGACACGGGTCACAGTTTTCGGTGGCAGCGGCGAACTAAAGCGATTTCGTCTTCCACCGAACCCGAAATCGAGTTTCGGTGTGGACGAATCTCAGGAGAGAAGGGTGGTCACGTCGGTGGACGAGACCATCCCAACGTACTCGTCATCGACGACGGGGAGGTGTTTGATTCCGTACGTGGTCATCATCGCGGCGACTTCCTCCATGTAGAGGTCGGGCGTGACCGTCTCGACATCCGTCGTCATCACATCCCCGACCGTTACTTGCGTGGGGTCCAGACCGTCAGCAGCGACTTCCAGCACGTCGGAGCTACTGATGATCGCTCGGGGGGAGGTCGTCACCACGAGCGCGCTGATTTCGTTGTCGCGCATCACTTTCGCGGCCTCGGTGATCGTCGCGTCCTTCGATACCGTCATCAGCGGCGTCGACATCATATCTCTGACTTGTTTTCTGTCGTTATTGCTCATCCATCCCATAGATGTGGCGAGGGACCATTGTTGTTTTGCCGCTACGAAGGGAAAGCAACGGACGAAATGTCCGGGAAGGACGACGCCGAGAACGCACCCGAACTGCTCGTTCGCCCCGTGGGATACGTCGAAGACCGGGCGGTAATCCGTCGCCTCGGCGACCGGGATCTGTACCTCGGAAACCGGTTCGCGGCGCGCCCCGACTATCACGACCGGGAGTTCGATTACGTCCTCTCGGCGTCCACCGAAAGACATCCGCTGACGACACACCACCATCCGCTCATCGACGGGACGGGAAACGAGTGGTCCACGTTCGAATCGGCGGTGGATGCGCGCGCCGACTGTATCGAGCGGATGGCTCCCTACTGATTCACTGCAGGGCGGGGATTTCACGTAGTTCCACGCTCGTCGCAACCACGCTCGCCGCCGAAGAGAATCGGCGGTTTCACGACGCGCTCGCCCTCGTCCAAGAGGCCAGACCGTACGCGATGCCCAACCCCGCACTCCACGAGTTGGCGGTGGTCTACCTCGCCGCGAACCCGTAACCGCGTCGTCGATTTCGACTGCTCGCGCCGACGTCGCTCTGCGTGCGACGGTAGCGACTACAACTCTTTGGCGACCATCTCTCCCCAGTGGTCGAACCCGTGGCGCTCGTAGAACGCCCCGGCGCGGTCGTTTTCGCGGTCCACGTCGAGGACGAGGCGGTCGAGCGGGAGGTTCTGGTCGTCGGCGAGCGCGACGGCGGCGTCCATCAACTCGTCGGCGACGCCCGTTCCGCGGTGGTCCGGACGGACGAAGACCTCGTTCAGGATGGCGGCGTCCCAGATGAACGCCAGTTCGTCCGGGAGGACGAAGACGTAGCCCGCCAGTTCGTCGCCCGCGTCGGCGACCGTCACACAGCGTCCGTCCCGATTCACGCACCACGCGACCCAATCGAGGTAGCGCTCGCGGTATTCGTCGGTCAGTTTCCCCTCGTACAGGTCGGCCTTGTTGTCGCCGCCGGTTCCGCTCCCGAGACCGAGTTCGAACGCCCGTTTCAGCGCCCAAAATTCGTCGGCGTCGCTCGGTTCGTACGGTCGAATTTCCATACCCCCTGTGGGTGTGATAGGGGCTTACTTCTTACGCGATTCCCAGATTCGAAAGCCGAGGATGCCGAAACTCATCGCGCCGAGGAGCAACTGCCGCCCGCTTCGGACGATGGGGAACATCCGCTCCTCGTTGCTCGGGTCGGGTCCCTGCGCGAGGTCGAAGCCGGTATCGTAGTGAGTCGTGTGCGTCGTTCCGTGGGTTTCCGGTTGGAGGAACGTGTCGATGATTCCGTGTTTGTTCGAGAAACTGAGCTTTCCGGAGACGCTGTAGAACTGGTCGTGGATCGGGTAAAAGACGTTCACGCCGTTCGTGAACAGATCGAGTCCGATTCCCGCGCCGACGTAGGCGACGAGTGCGACCCACGCGACACGAACGCCGTACGGTCCCCATCGCTGTTCGATTCTGTTCTCCCCGACGAGGTCGGCGAGCAGGACGATTCCGATCGCTGTCGGGAGGAGGAGGTTGTGAAGGATCGCCCGATGTCCCCCCTGAATCCACAGTCCCAGCAGCGTGTCGAGGTCCGGAAACGCGGCGGCAGCAAGCACCACCACGGCCGCCCGCGTGTCGAAGTGTTCGGCAAGCAGCGACGTGGCGAGTAGGGCCCCCACCGCGACGTGTACCACCGTCGATGGCATCGGGCGATGAACGAGCGCATCGCGGAAAGTAGTGCGGTGGGAACCGTCGCCGTAGGGGACGCATACTTTCGGATGGGAGCAGATAGGGACGGATGGATGTCGGCTGAGTGTAGCTGATTCCGCGATGGGCCTCGAAGCGCTTCCGCCTACGCCGCACTACTCGATTGTGGCGGCGTTTCGCGGCGGACGATTCTCCTTCCGCCATCTCACTTTCGACACCCGTCGAATGCTGGTTTCGATACTCTTTTCCGAAGCTCACTCTCATGCCAAAATATGACAAACGCGCGCCGGACGCTCGCCGAGCAGATTGCGGGCGAGATAACGCTGAGTGACGACCCCGGAGCGACGCTTCGCAAGTGGCGAACCGACTTCGACGTGTCCCAGACCGCACTCGCCGACCATCTCGACGTCTCGTCGTCGGTCATCTCCGATTACGAGAGCGGGCGGCGCGAGAATCCGGGTATCGGCGTCGTCCGCCGCACCGTCACGGCACTGCTCGACATCGACGAACGCCGCGGCGGCGACCGTATCCGACAGTACGCCCGCGTCCTGTCGGCGGGATTCGACAGCACCATCGTCAACGATTTGCGCGAATACCCGACGAGCATCCCGCTCGCCGACTTCTACGACGAAATCAACGCGACGGAACTCGCGTCGGGGACGACGTCGAGCATCACGGGCCACACCGTCATCGACAGTATCGAAGCCATCACCCGCCTCTCCAGCGAGGAGTTCTATCGACTGTACGGGCAGAGCACGAACCGTGCACTCGTCTTCACGAACGTCACGCGCGGGGAATCGCCGCTGGTCGCCATGCGCGTCGTCACTCCGACGCCGAACGCCGTCGTCCTCCACGGTATCGACGCGGACGAGTTGTGGGATTACGCGCCGAAGATGGCCCAACTGGACGGCTTCTCGCTCGCCGTCACGAACTGTGAGAAGGAAACCATGTTGGACGCCATGCGCGACTTCGCCCCGTAACGAACGGTTGGATACTCTCGACTCATCTCGGACCATTTCCGAATCATATCGAGACCGACTGTCCCTACTTCGTGACATAATAAAGGGTGGCGTGGTGAAGGCCATAATTGAACCATATCAGATGTGTCTGATTGGATTAATGAGTGTGGAGAAATCACGGAACGGGGGCGACGGTTGTCGTTCGACGTGTCCGTGGTGTGCTGAAGGTATCGAGAATATGTCTAATTCCGTCCGAATCGCGCCGCCTGACCACCGCCCGCCCGAACATCGTCCCGACGATAGGGGATGGCAACTACACACCGACTGCGCCGCCGAGTGGCGCGAGTTCGTGACCCACCTCCGAACCATCGCGGGGCGTGGCGCGTTCCGGGCGCTCGTCGAAGGACCGCTCTCGGGTGACGTCAACGACATGGTCGAATGGGAGTTACCTGACACGAGCTAAAATATATTTTAGCTAACACTTTTCCGCTCTCCAGCCTTTCGTTTCACCATGTCCGATACCATAGTGAAGACCGGTACGACGACGGTTGCGTTGACGACCGACGAGGGCGTCCTCCTCGCCGCGGACCGCCGGGCCAGCCTCGGCGGTCGTTTCGTCTCCAACAAGAACGTCCAGAAAGTGCAGGCCGTTCACCCGACGGCTGCGCTGACGATGGCGGGCGGCGTCGGCAGTTTGCAGGCGTTCATCCGCACGCTCCGCGCCGAAGCCTCCCTGTACGAAACGCGCCGGGATACGTCGATCGACATGGCCGCGCTCTCGACGCTCGCCGGGAACCTCCTTCGCAGCGGTCCCTACCGCGCCGACCAACCGACGCTCGGCGGCGTCGATGCGACCGGAGCGCACATCTACAGCCTCGACCCCGCGGGCGGCGTCATGGAAGACGACTACATCGCCGCCGGAAGCGGAATGCAACTGGCCTACGGTGTTCTCGAACGCGAGTACGACCCCGACCTCTCCCTCGAAGGCACACGGCGCGTCGCGGCCAACGCCGTCGAAAGCGCCGTCCAGCGCGACACCGCCAGCGGCAACGGTGTGACGATTGCCACGGTGACGAGCGACGGCGTGGAAATCGAGTCGTACGACGAGTTCGCGGAGATCACGGAGGTGGCAGCATGAACGGCGGACAACAGCAGGCCTACGACCGCGGGACGAACATCTTCTCGCCCGACGGCCGCCTCTATCAGGTGGAGTACGCCCGCGAAGCGGTTCGTCGGGGAAGCGTCAGCGTCGGCGTCCGCGCACGGGACGGCGTCGTTCTGGCGGCCAAAAAGGCCGTCCGGTCGCCGCTGATGGAGGCGACGGCCATCGAAAAGCTTCACAAAATCGACGACCACATCGGCGTCGCCAGCGCGGGCCACGTCGCCGACGCCCGCCGACTCGTGGACTTCGGCCGCCGCCGCGCTCAGACCGACCGCCTGCGTTACGATGAACCGATGGGAATCGATCCGTTCACCAAGGCGATGGTCGATCACGTGCAGGAGTTCACCCAACAGGGCGGCGCGCGGCCGTTCGGCGCGGCGCTGCTGATTGGCGGCGTCGAACCACGTTCGACGGATTTGTCGAGCGGGGTGACCCCGCGAGACGGTGTCGAACCGACTACCGGCGAGGACGAACCGCCCCAACCGCGGTTGTTCGAGACCGACCCGTCTGGGACGTTCTACGAGTGGCAGGCGACCGCCATCGGCGCGGAAGACGGGACGGTTCGGGAGTACCTCGAAGCCAACTACGACCCACAGGGTTCGGTCCAGTCCGGCATCGAACTCGCGCTGTCGGCGCTCGCGGAATCCGAAGAAGGTGGCCTCTCGCCCGAGGAAGTGGACGTGGCGACGGTCGCGCCGACCTACCAGGCGCTCGGCATCGAGGAGCGTCGGGAGACGCTGGAGTCGTTGGACCTGCTGGACGAACGGGCGTCCTAACGGCGGTTCGAAATTCGGTTCTCGTTTTTCGGCGTGAAATGGTTACCGGACGAAGGGCTGACTGAGGATTAAGGTCGTCCGAGTAGGAGGTCTCGATGTGAAATCGAACCTCCTCGCGCTCTTGGACGAACTCCGAATCATCGGTCAGAACGGGCTTCGATATGCGGATAACCATCACGACGAACGGCGGTACGGTCGAATACTCGACCTGGTCGCGGAACACTACGGCCAAACGCTCGCGGTGAATCCGGACGACGTTCGCGAACGGTTCGCCGAGGAGGTCGGGCATATCACGCCGAAAATCGCGGCCGGTGCCGCGATTTTGACGACGACGGACGAATCCTGTTGATGAAGCGCGCCGACAGCGGTGAGTGGATGGTCCCAGGCGGGTTCCTCGACCCGGGTGAGGGTCCCGAACGGGCGGTGGTTCGCGAGACGAAAGAGGAGACGAATCTCGATGTTCGAATTCGGACGCTGGTCGGCGCACACTACCAACCAGCGACCGAACACCACGTCAACGAAGCCGTCGGACTCGTCTACCTCTGTGAGCGCTTGGGCGGAACGCTTCGAGGGTCGGAGGAGAGTTCGGACCTCGGGTATTGGCACATCGAGGACGTTCCGGTGTGGCACCGCGATTTTCACGAGATAGCGTACGAAGCACGTGACGTGTGGCAGCAATGACACGAGGCGACATCGAACTCGTCGTGAGCAGGTGGTCGTCGCAGCGTTTCTTGACCTCTCAGGACGCGGTCTGCCCCGTTTCGCGCACCGTCACGACCTCCAGATTCGAGGCGACGAACAGCGACAGCACGTCGCCGTCCACCGCCGTCGAAACCCGAACGCACCACGGGTCCTCCGAGACGACTGCTTCGCGCCACTCCTCGCCGACGTTCCAGACGGGGCGCTCCCGGATGTCGATGCCGTGGCGGTGGTAGAACGAGATGACCGCCGGATGCTCCAGCACCGCGAGCGTGACCGGCGAGCGAAGCCGACAGCCACAGCGCTCGCAGTCGAACTGGACCTGCGGGCGGCGGTGGTCGGCTTCGTCGTTTTCTGCATCGTGATACTCCACGTGTGCGTTCGCCGGGGCACTGCACTCCGGGCAGACGCCGTCGGCCATGAGCGACAGGCGGTGGCGGTGGTGCCGGTCGAACGCCGTCAGCAGGCCGTCGGGGTCGTGGGCGCGGTGGCCACCGGGCGGAAACGGTAACGTGAGCGTCGGGCGTTCGCAGGCCCGGCATTCGACGACGACGTAGTTGTCCTCGCCGTGGGCTTCCAGTTCCTCTTTGCCGCAGAACGGGCACGGGTCGCCGATCCGAATCGGGTCGAAATCCACGCTATCGGTGTACGTCCCGGCGCGAATCGCCCGCGCGATTTCCCGCCCGGCGTAGGTCAAGGTGTATCCGCCGTCCGTCTTCCGGACGAAGTGCTCGGCCAACTGTCGCAGGTGGTACGAAAAGCCAGCCGTATTGTCGGCTGGCGACGCCTCGAACAGGTCCGAGAACGCCAGCGTGTCCTCGCCGTCCGCCTCGGCGTCGAGCAGCGCGCGGAGCGCGGCCATCCGAACCTCGTTGCCGAGGACGCCGAAGGCGTCCGTCGGGTCCACTTCCTCCGCGTCGGATTCGAGGACGAGTTCGGGTTCGGAATCATCTTCGAACTCGGTTTCGGCATCGAGTCCGGTATCGAGTTCGGTTTCGACTGTCTCCGGCAGTTCGTCCGCCGTCTGGGGTTCCGGCTCGGTTTCGGTCATTTCGTTCGGTGTGGTTTCGGGTGGATTTTCGGAGTCGGACGTGTGTCGCTTAGTTGCACGGACGGGCGCGACTCGGATAAGTCGTCCGCTCACGGCGACTACGTGGAGGAAAACAGCAAGTGGGACGACTTCAACAGACGGTGGTTCTTCGACTGGAGAGCAGACTTCAGCGACTAGGCAGAAGGCACACCCGACGGCGGATGCTTCGCTCGCCACCGCTTCGCGTTGGCTCGCCTCCGCGCCCAACAACGATTGCAGTCGTGGTGAAGGACAGTTCGCAGAAAATAGACCCGCAGCGCAAAACGAAAATCGCCGTTCTTCCCGGCCGTCTTTGTCCTTCTCCGCCGTCTTATTCGACGTACTCGTAGACGCGCTCGTCCATCTCGCCGCGGCCGGTGAAGACGAACTCGTCTTCTGGTTCGGTGAAGTCGTCGAGTTCGACGCGCTTGTCGTGGTTGTGCCGGTCGTGGACCTGCTCGTACTCGTCGTAGGAGAGGTTGTAGCGGTTCCGAATCTGCTCGTCGATGGAGAGTTGGTCGATTTCCTCATCCCAGCCGTCCTGGACGGTTTCGGCGTGGATTTCGGCCTGTGCGCCGCTCCCGTAGGAGCCGACGAGGAGCTTCTTGCCGACCATTTCCATGTCGTTTTCGGCGGCGTACTGGAGCGCCGAGGCGCGGGCGATGTGGACCGACCCGGTGTACCAGTTGCCGACCTCGCGCGAGATGCGCAGCGTCGGTTCGATGGTGTTCGCGTACCACTCCTGGTACTGTTCGGTCGCCTTGAGGTCGTCCATGTACGCGCTGATGGCTTCCTCGAACTGCTCGCGGTTGTCGTAGTCCTGCTCGCGGGGTTGGTGGCCGATTTCGGCAGCGAGGTCGTCTTCGATTTCCGTGTCCCGAATCGTGTGGCGGAAGGCGAACAACCCGGCCTTGCGGACCATTCCGGGGAACGGCGTGTGGTACGGACCGAAGACGTAATCGCCGGGGTGGGTCTCCCCACCGGCGCGCTCGAAGTCCTCCAGCGCCTCGCGCATGCGGGCGAGGTACACCTGCATGGACCGCTTGCCGTCCACGCTGGGGAACTGCTGGTTGGGCTTCAAGAAGTCCGTTTCGTCGGCGCTGCCGTAGCCCTGTTCGGTCGAGAGTTCGACGAGGGACGGGTCCTCGCTGATGAGCATCGCCACAGCACCGGCACCCTGCGTGGCCTCGCCGGGGTCGCCGCGGGCGTACAGCGCCGTGTCGGTCGCGATGACGAGCGCGGAGCGCCCGCGGTTGCGGCCCGCCTTGATCCAGTTGTAGGCGTCGTCCAAACTCTGGGTTCCGGCGATACAGGCGAACTTGCGCTCACCTTTGTTGGCGTGGTGGAAGTCGCCGTCGTACACCTGTTCGAGACAGCCCGCGATGTACGTCGAGACGGGCTTGGAGTTGTCGAACGCGCTCTCCGTGGCGACGTCGATACGACCGATGTCGTCCGGCGTCAGTCCCTTGCGCTTCATCAGTCGATGGGCCGCGTTCGCGCCCATCGTCACGATGTCCTCGTACGCGTCGGGGAACGAACTGGCGTTCAGTCCCAATCCCTTCGTGTAGTACGCCGGATCCTTGTCTTTGACCGGTGCGACTGTCTCCGGGAGGTCGAGTTTCAGCTTCCCAGTCCAAATTTCGATGGCGTCGATACCGACGGCGGTCATTCTTGCCCCCACGTTGCATAACACAGTATAAGTTTTTGTCGATAGAAGTATCGACGGTCGTCGAAACGCTATCCGGCCGTGTCGGATCGCTCGACGGAGTCGACGACGATGCCGTCCGAATCGTAGACGAGCAGTTTTATCGTGAATTTCGTTCCACCGCCGTACCCGCCGTCCAACCGGAACGTGCCGTGGCGGTCCGTGCTACTGTCGTATACGGCGTCCCCGTTTCCGCGGCTGATGGCCGCGCCGGTGACTCTGCTGAAATCGCTTCCCGACGAGAGGTCGTAGTCGAGCGTGTATCGCGGTTGGCCGTATTTCGTCCGGTCGTCGACACTGTACGAGTCGATGGTCGCGCTGTCGGCGGTGCTCAAGTCGTCGTTTCCGTCCGGATCGAGGCTGTCCGCTTCGTCCGTTATCGACCGCTCGGCCGCGACGTACTCCGTCCCGTCGGCGTGTTCGTAGACGACCTGCACCGTCATTCGCCACCGTTCGTCCGAACCGTAGTTCAATCGGTAGGCGGCACTGCCACGCTTCGACGCGGACGCGTTCGTCTCCTTCGCGTCGTTTCCACGTTGAAGGTCGTCGGTGACGACTTGCACGCGCTCGAACGACGAATTGGTCCCCGTCACGTCGTAGGACGTGGTGTATCGCACCTTGTCTTGATCCACGTGCGAAAGGTCGTCCACTCGCATTTCTATCCGTGGCGTTCGCGCGTCGCCGTCGCCGTTTCCATCGTTACCGTCGTTCCCGCTCGGAACGAACGTGACCCGCTTTTCGCCGGTCGTCCCGTTCTCCAAGCGATAACCGACGGTGACGGTCACCCGTTTCCCAGCCATGTCCACGTTCCGATACCCGTTCCGGTAGCTACCCCGGAACAGTTCGTACAGCGAGAACGTCGCCGTCCCGTCGCTCGACACGACGGGGTTGTGGCCGTGTACGCGACCGTCGTCATCGAGGTCGTATGAGTTCCTGAGGTAAGTTCCGTCCCGGGCGGTCGGGAAATAGAGGTCGCTGAAATCCACGTACCCCGAGTCGTGGTCCGTTTCGACGACGACTTCGCTGTGCCCGACCGAACCGTCGTCACCGGACCGGTCGGCGATGACATTGATACCGGTGTCGGCGGGATCGATCTCGACGTTCGTGATCGCGGCGGATTGAGCGAACCCGTTCCGCAGGCTGAACTCGACTCCGCCCTTCGTGTCGCCATCGTCCGGCCCATCGACTGCGATGGCGTCGTTCCCGTACACGAACCGACCGGGTATCCCGTCCGTTCGAACGACGTGGACGAGGACCGGGTCGGCGTCTCCGCCGCTCGCGGCGAGCAGTCTCACGTCGCCCGTCGAACTCGCCTCGATGGTCGTCCGCACTTCCCCGTTCGAATCCGTCGTCGCGCTCGTCGGCGACGTGCTCAGGATCCCCGTTCGGTTGAGACCGAAATCGACGTTCGTCCCCGTGACGGGTTGGTCGTCGTAGGTAACGTTCGCCGTCAGCGTGGCGGACGGGCGCTCGCTCCTGTCGAGGGTACACTCGTCGAGCGAGGGGGTACAGTCGAGTCCGTTCGACGCAACCCACTCGACGTCGTAGCTTCCACCGCCGCTCCCACCTCCAGTGCCGCCTGCAACCGCGTGGATGGGGAACTCGACGCGCTCGCGTGCCGCGCTGCCGTCGTCGATGGAGAGCGTCACCGTTTCGTCACCCGGTGCAGTCGCGTCGTATTCGAACCGAACCCGTCCCTGGTCGTCCGTCCGATGGCTTCCCGCCGTCGTCCCGCCGCTCGCGTTCACGGTGACGCCGCTCACGGGGTTGTTGTACCTGTCGCGCACCTCCGCGACGAGCGTCGTCGTCGTTCCGACTGCCACGTTCCCGCCGCCGCTGACGTTCGTGATGTACTCCTCGCTCGTGGCTTTCGTCCCCGATCCAACGCCGATCTTCGCCATTCGAAGGTCGTAGGTGACGGGGGACCCGTTTTCCTCTCCACGGAGCGTGAGTTCGAGGATGCCGTCCTCGACGCTCACGCTCTCGACGTAGCCGTTCGCTTTCTGTTCCGCGAGCAATCGGTTCCACTTCTCCTCGGAGAGGGCCGTCGGCACGCGAATCGTTGGGTCGCTCCCGTCCGACTGCACCGAAATCGTGCGCGTCACGGTCGAAGGACTCAGCGCCTGTGGGTCGAGGCTGACCGTTCCCGACTGCGCTCGGGAGAGGTTCCCGTCCAGCGTGACGAGCGTGATCCGCTTTCCTTCGACGAGTTGCTGGCCGGTCAGGGTGGCGTTGCCGTCACGTCCGCGGTTGTAGACAACGGAGCTTTCGTACACCGTGTCGGGCGCGCTGCCGTACTGGTTGTAGTCCGGCGCGTAGACGAGCGACCGGGTCGAAAACGAGTGTTCGCTGGCGTCGAAATAGTCGGCCGTCTCCGGGTCGGTCGCCTTCAGGTTCTCGATTTCGACCGTTCCCGATTCCCGCGTTCGGAGTGTTCCCGAGGCGGATGGTGGGTTGACGAAGAGGACGTGTCCGGGATACTGCGTGCCGAGCGTGACCGATGTCGGTTGGCCTGCTCCGGTCGCGGCCGTGCGGAGGATCGCGTTGCGTACGTCCTGCATCTGGCTCTGTACCCGCTCGTCGTGACGAAATTCGACCTTCGCGTTTTGACTCGGGATGGCAGTCGCCTGATACAGCGACATGGCGACGACCAGCGTGGCGAACAGGAGAATCGCGCCGACCTGCACGGTCACGCCACGGTCGTCCGACCGGAACGTCATGCGTGAGACAGATACGTGAAAAGGATAAAAAACCTGTTACTCGATTACTCGTCGTCTTCTTCGACGAGCTCCGGGTCGCTCATCGCGCTCTGAAGGCTGTCGAGGCCGTTTACCCACTCCGTAACGAGACCGTAATCCATCTCCTCCATGATTGATATGTCGAGTTCGTCACCCGCGAAGATGCGCGTTCCACCCGCCGCGACGAGACCGAGCGCGGAGTCCAAATCCTCCGCTTCTTCGGCCTTCTCGGCTTCGATGATGTAGTCCTCGACGGGCGCGTCCTCGGCGGGCCCCTGTGCGACGTACTCCTCCGACGCGTAAAACACGCAGAGCAGGCTCGTCTGGACGCCGTCGATGAGCATCGCTTTCTCCTCGTCCTCGAATTCGACCTCGCCGAGGACGGTCTCTCGGATGTCGGTGAGTTCCGAGAGGGCCGTCTCCTCGTCGATGTCCTCGTCGTCGTACGCGGTGACGATTTTGGCGACGGCGATCGCCACGTCGTCCTGCAGGTTAAGCAGGAGCCGTGCGGAATCCTCGTCCTCCGGATCGATTTCCTCGTCCTTGATTCTGTCCAACCAGTTCTGCCAGCGTTCTTCGGAGTAGAACTCCTCTGGAGGAGCGCTCATACCTCTTTCGTGCGTAGCACGATTCATAAATCCTCCGAGGCTGCCTCAACAGGGTGAGACCGCCCAAAACGGCCGAAAAACTCATGCTACACCGGGACGTGCGGATGTTTCGCCGTCCATCGACGTTAGGATAGCCCCAAACTGATCAAAAAGCCTGCACGATGGCCGTGTGATCGGTTGGCAAGTAAAAACCGACTCCCGAGCGACGGCTCACGTCGAGAGCGTCGCCTCGGAGTTGAGCGACAGGTCACTCCGTGAGCGTCGCCTCGGTATCGAGTCCGTACACCAGTTCGGGAGTCGAGACGTGGGCCGTTCGAATCGCCTCGTCGTACCCCCGTTCCTGCATCCACGACACTCGTCGGGGGACCGTCTTCGGCCCCATTACCGCACCGGGACGGTCGGGGTCGTCGATGAAGTCAGTCTCCATCAGGAACGGTTCGCCGCGCTCGACGGCGAGTTCGAGGCGGTCCTTGTCGCTCATCACGCTCGGCGTCACACCCGCCAGTTCGCCGCCCGCGTAATGCTTGACCACGCGTTCCGGTGGCAAGCCTGCCGCCTCCGCCCACTCGGCCACCTCGGTCAGATCGTCCGTCGCTTCGGTGTGCAGTTGAACCGCGCTTCCGGTCTCCGCGCCCAGTTCCAGTGCGCGTCGAAGGACTGCGTTCGAGGCGTCCCACACCTCGTCGGTCACGTCGTAGTGCGGTCGTCCGGATTTCAGGGCGACGGCCCGCCCGTCCGCGACGTACTCCGCGGCGACTTCGAGTCCCGATTGCATCAGGTCACGCGCGTTCGCGGGCGTGAAGTCACGGTCGTCCACCAGTTTCGAGACGAGTCCCGGATGCACGCCGAGGACGGGCCACGCTCGGCCCGGCAGAATTTCGTTCGCCCGTTCTACCACCTCGACCGTCGTGTCGAAGACGGTTCGAAAGTCCGCACCCGTTTCGGCTTCGACGCCGAGCAACCAAGACGGCTTGTTGACGACGAGTAGGTGTGTGCCGCCGCTCCGTGCGAAATCCTTGACCGCTTCGACGCCCCGGCCGTGGTCGGGGTCCAGATGGAGGTGATCGTCGAGTACCGGCGTCCCGAGGTCGTTCATACGTGTTCGTTGGGTTCCAGCGAAAAAACGCCCGTGGTTTTTCGATTTACTCGTCTTCGAGGACGAACGCCTCGTGGGCCGCGTTTTGGAGCGCGTCCGACCGGCCGTACTTGCCGGGCGCGATGGCGACCGTCCGAATCCCGTTTCGGGCCGCCTTTTCGAGGACGGGTTTGAAATCCGTATCCCGGGAGGCGATTGCGAGGACGTCCACTTGGTCATCGAGCGCGAGTTCGGTCGCGTCGATGGCGAGCTTCACGTCCACGTCGCCGCTCGTGATGACGACCTCGAAACCGCGTGCTTCCGCCGCCTGAATCAACCCCGGTGTCGCGTGCTCGTCGAGGTACAGACGCGACGTCGCGAGTTGTCCGAGTTGCCGTCCCGCCGCTCGAACGTCGTCCAGATCGACGTCGAAGTCGTCCCGAAGGACGTTCGGTCCGTCGACGAAGAGTGCAACAGTTCGTTCGTGTTCGTCGCCGTCTCCCTCGTGGAGAGACCGCAAGCCGCCGCTCATGGTCCGAGATAGACGATAGCGGGACATAGCGGTGGCGGTTCGTTCTTTGCCCGACCTATTACCAGAGTGATTGATTTAACATCAGTAAACTTGTTCAGCACAGAATTAATTAATACTCTTAACTCTAGCTTTTATTTATTTGTTCGGGCGGAAAGATTTCAGCATCTCTAATGGATAAAATTTAAATACATATGCGAACTTCGTTAACTTGCCGTATGGCAGACGACAACATATCGCGGTTCGATAGACGTACATTCCTCAAAGCAACAGGTGCAGCCGGTGCGGCGGCGGCCATGAGTGGCGTTACGATGGCGACGCCCGGTCGTGAGCCCGGACCGAAAGAGGACGAGATTCTGGTCGGCGTTTCGGCCGGTCACGGTGACATCGAACAGGCAGTCACCGCAAAATCCCCGATGGACATCAACGTCGTTCACAAGAACGAACACCTGCGCTACGTCGCAGTGAAGCTCCCGAGCGCGATGCCCGACTCGGCCCGACAGAGCTTCATCGACGCAATCGAGAAGCGCGAAGGGATCAAATACGCGGAGCAGAACACGACGCACTCGACGTACCTCACGCCGGACGACCCCAAATTTAGCCAGCAGTACGCGCCACAGATGGTCAACTCCGACGACGCGTGGGACACCACCCTCGGCAGTCACGACGTCACCATCGCCGTCGTGGACACGGGTGCACAGTACGACCACCCGGACCTGCAGGCGAACTACAAATCGGACCCCGGAAAGGACTTCGCCGACGACGACAGCGACCCGTACCCGGACGCGCCGCAGGACGAGTACCACGCGACCCACGTTTCCGGCATCGCCGCCGGTGCCATCGACAACGGCACCGGTGTCGCAGGACAGGGTAACTCCTCGCTCATCAACGGCCGTGCGCTCGACGAGGGCGGCAGCGGTTCCACGTCCGACATCGCGGACGCCATCCGCTGGGCCGCGGACCAGGGTGCCGACGTCATCAACATGTCCCTCGGTGGCGGTGGCTACACGAGCACGATGAAGAACGCGGTTACCTACGCCTCCAACAACGGCGTCTTCATCGCGTGTGCAGCGGGTAACGACGGCTCCGGCAGCGTCTCGTACCCGGCGGGATACAGCGAATGTCTCGCTGTCTCCGCTATCGACTCGAACGGAAACCTCGCTTCCTTCTCGCAGTACGGTAGCAAGGTCGAACTCTGTGCCCCCGGTGTGGACGTCCTCTCGACGACGACCGAAACGCGCGGTTCCTACGAGAAGCTCTCGGGTACCTCGATGGCAACCCCCGTCGTCTCCGGCGTCGCCGGACTGACGCTCGCACAGTGGGATCTCACCAACTCGGAGCTCCGAAGCCACCTCAAGAACACGGCCGTCGACGTGGGCCTGTCCTCGGATGAGCAGGGCAGCGGCCGTGTCGATGCCTACAACGCCGTTACTACCGATCCCGGCAGCGGAAGCGGCGGCGGTGGCGATGGCGGCAGCGATTCCACGAGCGGATCCGCCAGCGGTTCGCTCTCCGGCTATTCCGACTACGCCGACTACACGTGGTCGTGGAACTACAGCAGCCCGAGCCAAGTCGTCGTGGAACTCGACGGACCGAGCGACGCCGACTTCGACCTCTACGTCAACACGGGAACGTCGAGCGCGGCGAGTCCGAGCAGCTACGACTACTCGTCCACCACCACGAACAGCCAGGAAACGATCACCATCGACAGTCCCGACACGTCCACCGACATGCAGATCGACGTGGACTCCTACAGCGGGTCGGGTAGCTACACCGTGACGATCACGGAATACCAGTAATTCCCATTCGATTGGTCCCCTCCTCTCGTTCTCACAGCCGAAGAGTGACGACGTTGCGAAATTTCCACCGCGGTTCGCTATCCGCCGGTTTCGAACTACGGCAGTGGAGCCGTCTCCGAATTTTACACCGGATGACACCACGCGGTTTATCCCTCGCTACGACAAATCGTCGGTCATGGTCGAGCCGACTGGAATCACCGCCGGACTCATCAACCTCCTCGCCGTTTTCATCATCGCGGCGAGCGTGGGTGTTTTCGTTGCCAAAGTCGGACGGTTTCCCTACACTATCGCCCTCCTCCTCGCCGGACTCGCCGTTTCGATACTCGGTATCAACATCGACATCACGCTCACACACGACCTCATCCTGCTCGTGCTGTTGCCGCCGCTCCTGTTCGAGGGCGCGGCGACCACCGACCTCGATAGCTTCCGCGAGAACCTCGGGTTAGTGTTGACGCTCGCGGTTCCCGGCCTCATCGTCTCGATTCTCATTCTCGGGGTGATGGGCCACTACGCCTTCGGCTATCCGCTGTTGCTCGCCACGCTGTTCGCCGCGATGATCCTCCCGACCGACCCGGTGTCCGTCTTGGCGCTGTTCGAGGAACTCGGTGCGCCCGAGCGGTTGTCGGTACTGGTCGAGGGCGAGAGCCTGCTCAACGACGGCGTCGGCGTCGTCGTCTTCTCCGCGCTCTTCGTGCTCGTGAAACGGTCGGTGGAGAACGACATCGAACTCTCGAAACTCATCACCCCGAAGGTCATCGGTAACACAGCGATCGAAATCGTCGTCGCCAGTATCGGCGGTTTGGTCGTCGGCCTCGCCGCTGGCTACCTCATCTACCGCGTCATGGTCAACCTGGACGAGCACATGACCGAAATCGTCCTCACGCTCATCCTCGCCTACGGGAGCTTCCTGCTCGCGGAACACTACTTCCACGTCAGCGGCGTCATCGCAACCGTCACCGCCGGACTCCTCATCGGCAACCGCGGCGCGGAGTACGCGATGAGCCCCCAAACGAAGATTTCCGTGTTCAACACGTGGGACACCGCCGCGTTCCTCGTCAACACGCTCATCTTCGTCCTCATCGGCGCGAAGACGCCCATCCACCAGATGGTCGATAACTGGCAACTCATCGTCATCGCCATCGTCCTCACGCTGGTCGTCCGCGCCATCACCGTCTACCCCTTCACCGAGGCGGTCAACCGATTCACTCGGAGCGATATTCCGTTCTCCTATCAGCACGTGATGGTGTGGGGTGGCCTACACGCCTCGATTCCCATCGCGCTCGTACTGGGGCTTCCGTCGAGTTCCCGCACATCGGGGAACTCCGTTCGATGGTGTTCGGCGTCGCCGCGTTCAGCCTCATCGTCCAGGGGCTGACGATGAGCAACCTCCTCGACCGCCTGAACATCGTCACCCGAACCGAGACCGAGGAACTGTACGAACTCCTCCTCGGGCGCGCGCGTGCGGTCGATTCCGCGCTCGAAGCCGCCGACCGCCTCCACAACCGCGGTGACCTCCCGGGCGACGTGTACGACGACTTCCGCGGCGAGTACGAGGCCGAAAAGGACGACCTGAACACGACCATCTCCCGCCTGCTCCACGAGAACCCCGAACTCCGCCGGGAGGAACTTCTCGTCGGCGAGCGCCGCGTCCTCAAACAGGAAAAGAGCGCCGTCATGGACGCCATGCGCTCGGGCGTCATCAGCGACGACGTGGGTGAACGACTGTTGGAGGAAGTGGACTTGAAACTCGACCGCGTCGATACTGGTCAGAGCACTGTCCGCGACGACCCCGACAACGAAGCCTACGAGGAGTTCTGGCGCGCTCGCGTGAAGGAGTACGGCCTCGATACGTCCTCCGGCGACTAGGAAAGCGACAGTGGGGAAGAGTTGTAGTCGGTTCTGCTTTTCTCGGAAGTGCAGTAACTGAGAAGACGACCCAGAAAGTTCTCGCGCGTTCGCTATGAGACGTGTTTGATTGATGTGTGGTTGCAGCTACTGAGAGGCAGTCCTCGAAAGCCCTCGCCACGCTCGCGGTTGTTGTGCGGGATATTCTGGCCTCTTCGCCACGTTCGGCCAGAATAGTGGCCCACACAACAACCACGATAAACGCGAGCGGGCGGCCCCTTTCATTCCACCGTCAGAGCAAAGCTCTGACGAGGACACCCAAACACAGCACCGCGACGTCCCCACACACCTCCCCAGCCGATTCCTCCGGGAGAGCTTCGCTCTCCCGTGCTCTCGCTCACTTCGTTCACGAGAACTCCGCTCGTCGCTAGCGCTCCTCGGTCGTCATCCCTCGCACGCTATCGGCACCGACCGTCGGCAAACCACTTGCCTCCGGCCGGTGTCAGCGCGAGCCACCCGGCTGGACGGGGTAGCCGATACTGACCAACTGCACGGCGCGCGAAGGCGCACTACTGTGCGCCCGCGCGAGGGACGAGCGACCAGCGGGAGCGAGGAGGCTGGGGAGGCGTGTGGGCGGCGGCGGGGCGGATGCGGGGCGGGGTGGGACTGAAAGGGGCCGTCGCTCGCGTTTACGTGGTCGTCTACACGAGCAACTATCCGCACGCGGTGCGGACGCGGATATCTCGTGGAGCGACCGCGAGCGGGCGGGGGCTTTCGAGTCGTCTTCTCGGTAACTGAAATCGCAAAACTAGGAAAGTCGTGTCATAACGAGCGTGGCGAGGGCTTTCGAAGTCGTCTTCTCGGTAACTGAAATCGCAGAATCATCAACCACGACTTGGAGCGGGGGCAATTTTCGAGGCGGTTTACGTCCCAGCAACTCCACTAACAAACTAACCAAACATGTCTCTTCAGAACCGACCGACGACACCACTCTTACGAAAAAATCAGCGTTGAATCCGCTGTTACGATCCCCTGTTGCAGCTGTAGCCAGTTGGGTACTCTCCAACCGTTTCAATCGAGATGCTGTCGAGTCCCTCACAATGGTCGTGAATCAACTCCAGTAACTCCTCGTCCACATCGGCGGGACCGAGTCCGTTGAGACGTAGGATAGTCTGTTCGGTGACGGTACTCTTTTCTTGAGAAGGTTCGTTGTTTGGCATGCTTCGATAGCCTCGAAGCAATCGGGGTCAGTGCTCTGACACTGGCCTTTCAGCGAATACCCCGATTACTTCCCGTGGGAATTTTGACTACGACGAGTTAATTCTATTGGTTTGTGAGGTTGAAAATTCGGCAGAAACCAGCGTTTTGAACCCCGAACTCACCTCTCTCCAGTTCGTTGCCATCGCTCTCTATTTATTGTCGTCAGAAGTTTTGCGAGAGCCTGTGGTTAGGCCCCTTCGCGTTGTTGCGAGGGAAGAACGCTCGCTGCGGTCTTCCTGCACTCGTGTGAGTGCGAGGGAAGGGAGTTGAACTACATCCAGACGTTCCGTCTGGCCTCATTCAACGCCCTTCGTTCGCAGTCGTGCGCTCAGTTGATTGCGCACAGACATGCGAGGGAAGGGAGTTGAACCCTTGGACCTCTACAGGAGCGGATCTTGAGTCCGCCGCCGTTGGCCGGGCTTGGCTACCCTCGCACGCAGTTTCTATTCCATCCTCCGGGTGTTAAAACGTTCCGAATCGAGAAACGACACTCCTTTTCCATATCGCCGCGCCTCTCGAACCATGACGAACGTCGATTCCCGCCTCGAATTGGCCGAACGCGCCGCGACCGCAGGGAGCGAAATCGCGTCCGAGGGCTTCCGACACGACCTCGCAGTCGAGACGAAATCCAACAAGACGGACGTGGTGACGGAGTTCGACCGCCGGAGTCAACGCCGTGTCATCGAGGTTATCGAAGCCGAGTTTCCCGACGATGCAATCGTCGGCGAGGAGGAAGACGCGCTGAAGGAAGTCCCCGCGGAGGGCGACGTGTGGGTCGTGGACCCCATCGACGGGACGAACAACTTCGTCCGCGGGATTCCGCTGTGGACGACCAGCGTCGCGGCGGTCCGCGAGGGCGAAACCGTCGCGGCCGCGAACGTCTGCCCGGCGCTGGGTGATGTCTATACGGCGAACGAGGACGGCGCGTATCTGAACGGCGAGACGATTTCGGTCAGCGACCGCACGGACCCCGAGACGTTCACGGTCTGTCCGACGATTTGGTGGGAGTTCGACCGGCGGGACGAGTACGCCGCGACCGTCGAGGGAATCGTGAAGCGCTTCGGCGACATGCGTCGGTTCGGGTGTGCCCAAATCGTTCTCGGGATGGTGGCCAGCGGTGCGCTCGACGGCACCGTGACGAACGTCGTCCCGAACCCGTGGGACACGGTCGCGGGCGTGTTCATGGTTCGGCGGGCGGGCGGAACGGTGACGGACATTCACGGCGACTCGTGGACGACCGAAAGTCGGGGATTGGTCGCTTCCAACGGGGAGGCACACGACGACGTACTCGCGGCGGCTCGCGAGGCGGAAAAATAGCATCGAAAGCAGACGATTATGATTTATAATTCCTATTTGCGACTCGATTCCGATGCGGGTGTACAATTATTTAGCGGTGGGGCATTACCGTAGCGATATGAACCTGGATGACACAGACCGCGCCATTCTGAAAGCCCTCCAAGTGAACGCACGAACACCGTTCAGCGAGATAGCACGGCAGATCGACATGTCCAGTGCGACGGTTCACGACCGCGTCAACCGGATGGAAGAAGCGGGCGTCATCACCGGCTATCACGCCAGCGTGGACCCGAAGAAGATATCGCTCGGTATCTCCGCGTTCGTCGGTCTCCGCGTGGAACAGGGTCGTGAGAAGGACACGCTCAAACGACTCGAAGGGATCGAGGGAATTCAGGAGGTTCACCTCACTACTGGGTCGTGGGACGTTTTAGCACGGGTGTACGCCGAGAACGCGGACAGTCTCCGCGAACTGATGTTCGACAACATCGCGCAGATGGACGGTTTCGCCCGCTCACAGACGATGGTCGTCCTCGGGTCGCCCTACGAAAGCAACGAACTCCCCCTGAAGATGGGTTCCGAGGAGTGACAAGACCGGAACCCTAAAACCTGTTCGCTTCGCTTCGTGCGATATGGATACCGCAAGCGAGGGACTCGAAAACGAGCGCCTGTGGTTGGGGGCGGTCGCCGCCGCCATCGTCGCCCTGGTCGGTGGTGCGCTCGCCTTCCCGAAACAAGTGTACGACGGCTTCATCTGGCAGTATTTTTGGGGACCCGTACTGGCCGACGCGAAAGGAGCAGAGTGTGCCGTCCGTAGCGGCGGCGCGACGAAATACATCTACGACGCGGGCACGTGCGCGACAGCGCCCGGTCCGGTTGCCGTTCCCGGTTACACTTTCGTCTCGGAAGTCGCTACGCCGTTACGCTCATCGTCGCGCTGATGGGCGTCGTTTTCCTGCTCCGCCGCCTGAACGTCGGCGAGGAGCGAGGCCTCTTCTTCGCGCTCTTCCCGTTCATGCTCTTCGGCGGTGCCCTTCGGGTCGTCGAAGACGCAAACAACGCGCTCGGAGCGGGGCACAGCTCGATCCCCTTCCCGTGGAACACCCTCATCATCAGCCCGGTGATCTATTTCACCGTCTTCGCCGTCACCCTCGCGGCACTCGTCGTGAGCGTTGCCCTCGAACGACGGGGTATCGTCGAGAACTACGAATATCCGCTCGCCGGAATCGGAACGCTCGTACTCGCCCTCACGGTGGGCCATCTCGTCGTGCTTGCGATGACGACGAGTCAACTCGAATTCTATCCGCAGATACTCGTCGTCGTCCTCGGCGGTGCGACGCTCGTCACCGGAATCGTCTGGTGGTTGGTGGAGCGGTTCGCCCCTGAAGTCAACGCGGGAACGGCCGCCATCGGTGCGGTCGTCATCTGGGGGCACTCGGTGGACGGCATCGCAAACGTCGCCGTTCTCGACTGGTCCGGTGCGCTCGGTCTCCCGGGTCCCTACACCGCGAAGCACCCCGTCAACCGGGCGATTATCGACATCACGTCCGGTGTACTTCCCCCGTCGATAACCAACGTCATCGGGACGGCATGGCCGTTCCTACTCGTAAAAATCGTCGCCGCGCTCGCCGTCGTTTGGGTGTTCGACGAGCAAATATTCGAAGAAAGCCCTCGCTACGCCATTCTGCTCCTCATCGCCATCGTCGCGGTCGGTCTCGGTCCAGGGACTCGCGATATGCTTCGGGCAACGTTCGGAATCTAACTGAACCGTTCCAACGTCGATTCCGGGAAGTATCGGTCGCCACAGTTTCGACATTCCGCAACTTCGACTGATCCCGCGTTCAGTTGGTCGATACTTATGTTTCGTTTCGATAGGGATGACCCACACGTCGCACACGATAGGTCGAACTCGGTCGTCATACGGTTACCACTCCGGACATGTATGAAGAATTACCCATTATTTACACCCTCTACCATAGTAGTTACGGCCACCCCCCACATAAAACCCATGTGTCTAGCTAGCGCGGTTCATATCTCTCTCCGAAGGCAGTTCGAAATCGCGGTGATAGCTACGGATACGGATGTGGCTCGCGATCGGGACGCGGTTCGAACCCGAGTTCGCCGGGAACCGTCCGCGCACGCTCGCCGAAGAACGCATCCCCGGTGAACAGCGGTTGTGCGTCGGGCACGAGGACACGAGCTCCCTCGAATCCGAGCGACGCGACGTCTCGCGTGGTCAGCCGTGCACCGTAGACCTGAAATGCGTCCCTCGCCAGCGACACTACGGTTTCCAACTCCTCCACGCCCTCCGGAACCGCCGATCCGACGCTCGAACTCGGTATCGTCGTCTCGGGAGCGACGAACTCCCGGGCCGCGTCCGGAAACGCCGCATACCGGCCGATGGACCCGTCCTCGTTCGCCGCATCCTCCTTCCCCATCAACTTGAGTTCCGTCCAGTTCTGCAACGCCTCCGCGAGAGCCGACCGTGCCGCCGCGTCCGGATCGAGGTTCGCACCTGACCCGACTGCGAACTTCGGCCACTCGCCCTCCCGGTGAACCGCCACGGCCACCACGGGAACGTCGATGTCCTGTGTCACCAGCAGGGCCGTCACCTCCAGTTCCTCCGCGCGTGCTCGCTTGACCAGCGCCTCGAAGCCCCCGTCCTCGACGGCCAATCCGAGCGGTTCGAACGTGGAGTACCACGCGAGCATCGTCGCATCGCGCTCGATGACTTCGTATATCCCCGACAGAAGCGCCTCTACCGTCGAATTGCCCAACCCTAACCCGGTAGTGATGGATGGCTTGAACCGCATCGACGGCGGCGGGAAGTGGACGAACTCGGCCGGGAGATGAACCAGGTCACCGGTCGTCAGATTCCGACCCGACACCCATTCGATCTCTTCGTCGCTCGGGTCTTCCCACCCGGTCGGGCGCACGAATTCGGCGGGTGATACGGCGTTCCCGAGTTCGGACGGCCGTGCCACCGCGAACTCCTCCTCGCGGTAGATTCCCGCGCAGTAACGCTCCATCCCCTCACCCAGCGCCTTCATCAACGCTTCGTCCCAGTCGGCCGAAACACCGGCCGATTGGGCCGCCGCGCGTGCGTCGCTGAACCCGCTCGTATCCGCGGTGGACGCCAAATAGTACGGCACGGGAAACGACGACACCTCGCCGAGCGAGCGAACGATTCCGATCCGCTCGTCCATCGCCAGTTCCGCACGGCCCACCGCATCGTCCAGCGTTCGCTCCTCGTACGCGATACCGAGCGTCCTGTCCCGTGGTTCTCCACACGTCGGACACCCCGGAACCGGGAACAGTCGCCGTTCGGCGTGGGGAATCTCTCGAACCCCACCGAGGAGCGACGATTCCTCCCCGCTTGCGAGTCTCGCCGCCTCCCGTCCCGCGACCGCGCCAGCGTATCGTTCGGTGACGCCGTCGTACTCGACGTTTTCTCCATCTTCCTCTCGATTCGATACCACGCGTGCGCTGAGACAGTCGAAACAGGCCGTCTCCGGGGAAAATCCGGAAACCGCGGCATCTACCTCAGTGATCGCGTGTCCACCGACGCCACCGAGTTCCACGGCGATCCACGGAATCCCCGCGCGATTTGCACGCCTGAAAACGGGTGCACCGACCTCGTCGATGACGACCGCGAAATCGGCCTCGTCGATCGCGTCGTCGTCGAGTTCTTCGACGCTTCCTTCGATATCCGAGAGCGCCGCGACGACCGCATCCGCACCACGTCCCTGTCCGACCACGCCCAGCACGCTGTTCATGAACGGGACGAGACAGCGTGGTGGCAAAAATACGGCGGATAGCTACCGCTCACGGGTACTGAAAAACGGAAGGAGTTCGGCTTAGTTGAGGATGCTCTGTGCGACGCCAGCGAGCTGGTCGGTGTCCGCGCTCTGCAGTTCGTCGTTGGCGAGCTTCAGGCGGAGGCGTGGGCGACCGACGTCGATGGGGACCTTTTCCGTGCCGATGAGGCCCATGTCTTCGAGCTTGGTCTTCGTGCGGGAGAACGTGGCTTTGCTTGCGATGCCGACGTCCTCGCCCCACTTGCTGATGTCGTAGAGCAGTGCCTCGTTTTTGGCCGCGACGAGGAGGCTGATCGTCACTTCGTCCAGACCGTCTCCGTCGCCACGTGCGGTTTCGAGGGACGCGAGGACGCTGTTGAAGTCGTCTTCCGCCTCGGGGCTGATCTCGTCGCCGAGCGTCTCGCGGACGCGCGTGATCGGGGGCGTGCGGAGCGAGAAGGAGCCTGCGTCGTCCCAGAACTCCGAGTACGTGCCGTATGCGGCGTCGACGAAGTCGTCGTCGTCCGAGGTGAGACCGCCCACGCGGTCGCCCGCCGTGACGAGCGCGATGACGACGTCGTCGGTGACGAGGAGCGAGTTGCCGGAGGTGTCGTCAGTCGTGCGAAGGGTGAGTGCATCTTCGTCGATGAGGTCTGCGGCGTTACTGGCGATGATGAAGTCCTCCATCACGTCCTTCAGGGTACCCTCGTCCGCGAGCATGCGCATCTCGGGGAGGTCACCTTCGTATTCCGTCGCGGCGTCGATGAGGTCCTCGATCGCGCTCGCGGATGGGTTCACGACGAGCATGACGTCGGGACCTTGATCGATGACCGTCTGCAGGATTTCGTGGACGCTTTGGTTCAAGAGGTTCGATTTTGTTTCCATGGTAGCAGGGAAGAGATTCATGTATTTAATTTTAACGCTCGAACTCAACGGAAATCATAGGTTATGTAGCATGAACAATTAGTCAACGACGTAATTATAATCTCTAAATTTGTATAATATCGGCCTGATCTCCGAAATCTCTTCAGTGAATTTGAATTTTTCAGTGTTGCCGCGAGAGTGCCCAGATCGCACAATATCACGTAATTTTACCTTCCGATAACCGTTGTTGGCCGGGAATAACCGGATAATTCCGAGGGGTAAGCGGTAATTACCAAATCAAGATTGCGTGAACAGTCCGAAAGAATGAAGTATGAATGTGATGTTTCAACATGTATCATGCGATCCGAAATCCGACAGTGGTTCGGGAGTCATCCGTGGGCATTGAACGCAGCGTTCAGTTTGATGTTTGTAGCGACCATTCACTTCGGCGGAGTTTTGGTGCCACTGGGTCGCGTTGATGCTGGAGCGGGACCCTAGCTAAACACCGGCGCGAGTTCGGCAGACCAATACAATTCTCCGTCGTATACGATGGGAAAGTCCGCATTGGTGAGGAAATCCGCTATTTCTACTCGATCTAATTTGTAATCCGTGCTGTTCCCCCCAAGGTGTACTTTGTTGTTTCCGCCGGTATTTATTTGATAATATCCGCCGGGTAGTCGTTCCGCCATCGCATTACAGAGTAACTGGAAGGAACCATCATTTAATTTAATGATCTCTCCGACAGTTGGAAAGAAATTGTCACTCTGTGCTAGTTGATGTGTCCCATCACCGACGACGGCATAATCCTTATTCATCATAATACGCCGCCGAGCGATTTGAAGTGCCCGCTGGATACTAAAGCCGTTGATCAGCAACCGAGCAAACGAGACACCGACTTTTCCAGCTTGTTTGTTCAACACTTTATTGAACGTCACCGCTCCTGCCACACTTCCTTTTCGAATAAGCTCCATTCCTTCAAAGTACGAACCACACGCGTTCAAGAAGAAAGTCTGGACGTTGCTCTGTTCGATAGATTTCACTGAAAGGTTTCCGTCTGTGCAGCGCAACCCTGATGCCTCACAATGGCCGATGTAGTGAACAAAATCACAAGGTGTCTCCAAAGTTTCAGCGAGTTCTACACGCGACAGATGTTCGCGAACGGTAACTTCTATTGGGAGATTTTCAGCCCGCTCCAAGTAGATCTCCGCCACGTCTTCGTGTTCTTCTTCCATCGTCTCATCGTTCAGTATCAGTGTTACGCCGATGTTCTCTCCTTCTGACTGTTCGAGGTATTTGAAACGATTCTCGTAGGCACTCGGTTCGACTTTGAACACGTCGATAGGTACGCCGTCCGCTAACCATCCGTGAATCTGTCCTCGCTGAAGCTCCGGCATCACTCTATCAACTGAATGAACTCTGTCGGTCGTTCGATATGATTCGTCAGTTGGCACTGCACGCGGGGTCGACTGCGTCGGTTGTTCATTGCCACGGTAGAAATCGCCAAGCGAAATGTCCAGTAGTTCGTTTTTCTGTAGGTCCGATGACTCGGGAAGATAAATGAGACTCAGGTTCGAGAGCAGATATGGGAGAGAAGAGACATTTTCCAGCGACGGCTCGACATACATTGATAGATGCCAGTCCGGAAAACCATCGTCGATACATTCGAAATCCACGAAGCTGTAAGTGACGAGCTGTTCGGCTGGAGTCGCCTCGTAGGTCTCCTCTGTGTCCATGTCGATCTCATCAAGCAAGGACAACTCCGCGAGGTCCCAGCTGTAGGGTCCTTCGTTGCGGACGAGACAATCCATGAAAAACACTCGTCGGAGCATATCGGCAACTTCGTGTTGATACGACGGGAGCGGACTGAACGAGTACGTGAAGTTGACTTCGGGTGCCGAAAGCTCCGGTGCGTCACGGTTTTCAACAATCACGTCCGCTTGCAGGTAGTACGCGAGGGGTGCGGTGACGAATAGTGTTCTAAAATCGTCCGGAACCCGTATCTCTATGCCGACGTCCTTCTTCTCGGCGCGAACCGGCTCCGGAATATTCAATTCGTCTCCCACCTCGAATCGAGGTGGATGCCCGCGGAGGGTTGGATACGATCTGTCGGGACCAGTCGCTTTGTGCGACGAAGAGGCGTAGGAAATCGCAGTCGCTAGCCCATCTGTCGTCGGTGGGATGGTTATCGTGTCGAGTGGGACTTCGTGATGGCTTCGAAAGCCGAACGTAATCGGAAGCCGTTCGTGGAAATCGATGATTAAATCCTCGAAATCTTCCGTTTTCCGAACGGTCGCCCCACCCGAAAATCGGAGGTACGTTTTGACGTTCCCGTGGATGTTTGCGAGGTACTCCCCCTCGGGAAGTTCGAGGGATTCAGTGTCGTTACCGTGTTCGTACTGTTCCTCTGTCTCTATTTCCGTAATCTTCACCAAACTCGAAGGAAACGTGAGTTCGGAGGCGTAACCGGGGACTAACTCGTCGATAGGCGGTTCGATTTCCTGCGTCTCGCCGCCGGACTTCCAGTCGAGTGCATCGATGGTGACCCCCGTTTTTGTCCGGTCGAACGCGCGAACCCCTGTCTCCGTTTCCTCCCATTCGATCATACCGGTAATAGAAGCGTTATCTCACTGTTAGTTTATATTTCTGTCGGGGACGGCTATCTGCCGTGCGAAGGGTAAACTTATACCTCGCGGTGTCCCGGGATTTCACATGGAGTACGACCACGTTCGAGCGACTGATCCGGAAGTCGCCGACGCTCTCGAAGCGGAAGTCGAACGCGAACGCGACACGCTGGAGATGATCGCCAGCGAGAACTTCGCCAGCGAGGCGGTTCTCGAAGCACAGGGAAGCACCCTGACGAACAAGTACGCGGAAGGCTATCCCGGCGAGCGCTACTACGGTGGCTGTGAGCACATCGACACGGTCGAGAGCCTCGCCATCGAGCGCGCGAAGGAACTCTGGGGGGCCGAACACGTCAACGTCCAACCGCACAGCGGTTCGCAGGCGAACATGGGCGTCTACCTCGCCGTTCTCGAACCCGGCGACAAGATTCTCTCCCTCGACCTGACCCACGGCGGCCACCTCAGCCACGGTCACAAGGTGAACTTCGCCGGAAAGCTGTACGACGTTGAACAGTACAAGGTGGACCCCGAATCCGGCTACCTCGACTACGACGCTATTTACGACCACGCCGTCGAGTTCGACCCCGACATCATCGTCTCGGGCTACTCCGCCTACCCGCGACAGGTCGAATGGGAGCGGATTCAGGAAGCCGCCGACGCGGCGGATGCGTACCACCTCGCGGACATCGCCCACATCACGGGCCTCGTCGCCGCGGGCGAACACCCTTCGCCGGTCGGCATCGCCGACTTCGTCACCGGTTCGACGCACAAGACGATCCGCGCCGGACGCGGTGGCATCATCATGTGCGACGAGGAGTACGCCGACGCCGTCGATACGGCGGTCATCCCCGGTATGCAGGGCGGCCCATTGATGCACAACGTCGCGGGCAAAGCGGTCGGGTTCAAGGAAGCGCTCCAACCCGAGTTCGAGGAGTACGCCGCCCAGACCGTCGAAAACGCGAAGGTGCTCGCCGAGACGTTCCAGGACCACGGTTTCGGTCTCGTCTCCGGCGGCACGGACACCCACCTCGTGCTCGTGGACCTGCGTGAATCCCACGAGGACGTGACGGGCAAGGACGCCGAGGAGGCGCTCGAAGACGTCGGTATCGTCCTCAACGCGAACACGGTTCCGGGCGAGACGCGCTCGCCCTTCGTCGCCAGCGGTATCCGCGCCGGTACCCCCGCGCTGACGACCCGCGGCTTCGACGCCGACGACATCGAACGCGTCGGCGACCTAATCGCCCGCACGATAAACCACATCGACGACGAGGACGTGAAAGCGGAAGTCGCCGAGGAAGTGCAGGCCCTCTGCGAAGAGAACCCGCTGTACGAGTAACGCGACTCTCGACCCTCGACCCTCGACGTTTCTTTTTCGCGAGCGACACATCTAATTCGGCACGCCGTGAGGTTCGACCATGCCTGAACAACTCGCGGGTTTCAAACGCGCCGACATCGTGTTCACCGACGGAACGTCCCTCGCCGACGTGACCGTCGCCATCTATCCCGGGTGGATTCGCATCCAGACGGAGACGGCGAACCAGTTCCACCCACGCGAGCAGGTGGACCGGGTTCAATCGACTCGGTGATACCGATGACCGACGATTCAGACGTTCTTCGAGCGAGGATGCACGTGGAGGACGGAAACGTCGAATACGTCGAACGCGACGACGTGATTCGGTATCCGAGCGTCTGTCACGGCGAGGAGCCACTGGAGTACGATACGATGCCGGTCGAAAGATGGATCGAATATCGGGCCGCCAAGGCCGCGCTGGATGCCGTCCGGGAGGAATTGGAGACGCGAGTAGACGGAAACTTCGTCGGTATCGCAACTGGAATCGGGTCCGCTGACGAGGAGACTGCGAAAGCCGCGCGATCCGTGGTAGTTTACTACGTCGAAAATTTCTCGAACTCGTCAATCTCGTTCGACCGACTGAAGGAACTCACCCCGAAACGCGTGGAAACGACTATAATATTCCGCGGAGAGCCGTATTCCCGTTCAATACCCGTCGAATTCGACAGCATGGAGTTACTGGAAACTTGACCGGGGATGGTCACAAACATGTATATATCCGAATTCTAAAGGCCAAAAATACGCACGAACCCGGATGTTTAAGGGGCTTCGAGTGCCAACGTCGGGTAATGACGGACATCATCGACGGGCGTGCGGTTGCGGAGGGCATTCGAAGCGACCTCGGCGAGAGCATCGAGACGCTGAAAGCGGAGGGTGTGACGCCGGGACTGGCGACGGTGCTCATGAGCGACGATCCGGCGAGCGAGACGTACGTCTCGATGAAACAGCGGGACTGCGAGGAGGTCGGTATCAACGGGATTCACATCGAAATCGACCCCGAGGCACCCGCCGAGGAACTGTACGACACCATCGACGACCTGAACGAGGACCCCGACGTCCACGGGATTCTCGTCCAGATGCCCGTTCCGGACCACATCGACTCACAGAAGGTGCTCCGCGCCATCGACGCCGAAAAGGACGCGGACGGCTTCCACCCGGAGAACGTCGGCATACTCGTGGCGGGCCACCCGCGATTCAAACCCTGCACGCCACACGGCGTCCAGAAGCTTCTCGAATCGGCGGACGTAGACCCCGAAGGAAAGGACGTGGTCATCGTCGGCCGGTCGAACATCGTCGGGAAACCGCTCGCGAACCTCCTCATTCAGAAAGCCGAGGGTGGCAACGCGACGGTGACGGTGTGTCACTCCCGCACCGACGACCTCGCCGCGAAGACCCGCGAAGCGGACGTGGTCGTCGCGGCCTGCGGCGTCCCCGAACTCATCGACGGTTCGATGCTTTCCGAGGGAGTAACGGTCATCGACGTGGGTGTCAACCGCGTGGACGCGGACAACGAGAAGGGCTACGAACTCGTCGGCGACGTGGACTTCGAGAGCGCGAAGGAGAAAGCGGGCGCGATCACGCCGGTGCCGGGCGGCGTCGGTCCGATGACGCGGGCGATGTTGCTCTACAACACGGTGAAGGCCGCCGGAGAGCAGACGGGCATCGACGTCGAACTGCCGTAAAGCGGAGAGTCGAACGGCGCTATCCTAACCGGTCGAGCCTGTCCTGACTGCTTGCGAGGGCGTCCAAGTCTCCTTCATCGAAATATCGCCGCAACTCACGGGCGGCCGATACGAGCACTTCCGCGGTGTCGATGTCGGTTCCGCCTTCGAGCGCCTGCGCCCTGCGGACGTGTTCCCCGAGGGTTTCCAGCGTACTCCTGCTCTCCCGACTGACGTCGTGTTCCCTGGTCCACTCTCCCATCTCCCGGTGATACTCCTTGAGCGATTCGGCGTCGGCCAACCCGCGAATCTCGTAGATCGACTCCGGGAGGTCCTCGGTGTCCGGTCGTTCGCCCTCGTCGGCCCCGCTGAGCAGGGAGTAGAAGTAAATCTCCTCGTCGTCGGTCATCCGCATCGACCGACTGAACAACTCGCCCGCGTGGCGGAGTTCGTTCGCGGCGAGGTAGGTGCCGTCGAGCGGGAGGAGTTCGCCGCCGCGGATGAACCCACGCTTTCTGACGTATCTGCGGCCCTCCTTCGCCGCGAGGTCTGCGACCTCGCGCGCCGGTTCCTTGTCGAGTGCGTTCCGTATTTCGACCAGGTCGAGCGTCGCCGGACGGTCGGTCTGTTGGAGACGATTCTCGTCCAACCCGACGCTCTCCATGCTTCCACAGTCGGGACACGTGACGCTCCCCGTCTCGTAGTACGACCACTGGTTCCCGCAGCGCTTGCACTCACGGGTTCCGCGAACTTTCATGCCCATCCGTTACAGGCCCGCGGTAAAAACTTTCACGCGCGTGAGCGGTCTCCTCTTTCCTTTCCACCTCTCCCCTCTTTTCTTCACTTCTCCCTTTCACTTCTCCTTCTTCACCGCTCCTCTTTCACCTTCGGTCCCCGCTACAGTTCCTTTCTCCCCAGTACATTTATCAGCGGTCACGAACTACTCCGTATTACTATGTCGAGTGAAACAAGCTCGGAGGATAGAGTAAGTCGCCCCGTGGCGACTGGTCGAGAAATTCTCGGCCACTTGTACCGCTGATTCTGCGGAGTATTCCGCGAACGACTCGTCCGCTCCCGCCGAGACGCCAGTCTCCGCCGAGCGAACGGACGATGGCGTGTCGCTGACCGTCTCCGGCGAGACACACGAACTCACCAGACGCGAGGCAACCCACTTGCGGGAGGTTCTCGGTCGAGCGCTGACCGAACGCCGCGAATACCTCCACACGGCGGGGGAGCACCGCGATGACGGCAGTTACGTCGTCTCGCGTCGCGGTGCCGATTCCGCTGGTCATCGAAAGGTGTTCGAGCGCTTCGACGTACTGGTGGACCTGTACGACCGGCTTCCCGGGGCGTTCACCGCCGATGACGTGGACGAACGGGGACTGACCGGCGGGCGACGTCACATACTCGTCCACCACTTCGCCGAACATCCCGAGTTCGACTGCGAACTCGTCTCGCGCCAGCCACTTACCGTGCGGAAGGAGGGCAAAACGGACGGGTAGAAACGCGGACGAACGACACGCGGACAGCACGCGGACGAATCGTACACGAAGAGCGACGCGGGAACCCCGACGACGTTTCCGACTAGTGAACGCTTTTCGGGATGGACTGCTTCGTCCCGCGTATGTCACACCACGCCACAGACGATGGACCGCGACCGTCCACGTTCTCCATCGTCGCTCGCGACCCGGAACAGGACGCCATCGGCGTCGCCGTCCAATCGAAGTTCGTCAGCGTCGGCAGCGTCGTCCCGTTCGTCAGCGCCGACGCCGGAGCCATTGCCACACAGAGCTTCGCCAACGTTTCCTACGGACCGGACGGCCTCGGACTGCTCCGGAAGGGGACTCCCGCCGACGAAGTCGTGATGGAACTCACCGGGGCCGACCCCGACTTCGAGTCGCGACAACTCGGTGTCGTCGAGGCACCCATCGCCGCCCGCCGCCGGACGAAATCCCACAACGTGGGCGCACAGGAGGACTCGATAGCCGCCTTCACGGGCATGGAGTGTTTCGACTACGCGGGCGACATTCAGGGCGCTCACTACACCGTGCAGGGGAACATCCTCGAAAACAGGGCCACCCTCGAAGCGATGGCCGAGACGTTCGAGGAGACCGACGGCGGACTACCGGAACGACTCATTGCCGCGCTCCACGCGGGCAACGAGGCCGGTGGTGACAAACGCGGCGAACAGAGTGCCGCGCTCTCCATCGCCAAACCGCAAGGCGGCTACGAGGGCCGTAACGACCATTGGGTGGACGTGCGCGTCGACGACCACGAAACTCCAATCGACGAACTGGAACGCGTCTTCAAGATTTACGACGTGACCCTTCTGGAGCGCGAAGCCCCGGACGAGACGCGCGAACTGACCGGCGACGTCGCGGAACAGGTCAGCGGCACGCTCGCGGAGATGGGCTTTTTCGAGGGGACGCCATCGGCGGAATTCGGCGACGAGGAACGCGACGCCCTGGAGGACTTTCGCGGCCTGAACAACTTCGAAAACCACTCGCTTCCAGTGCTGGAGGACGCCCTCGCACGCGGCTGGGACGAGTCGTCCGGTGACGGCCAAGGGAAGATGGTCGACGCCATCTGGCACGGCCTCTCCCGACTGCAACGGAAGTGACGGCGACACGAGAGGGAATTTTCGGATTTCGATTTTTGCTGTAATTGATCGAGAGCAAGTGAGAGCGACGCTCTCCCGAGGAATCGGTTTGGGAGGACGGGGTGTGGTTTTTGCAGTTCGGAGAAAACCGATTCCGGAGCCGTTTGCGAGTGGGCTAACGTTAATGAGGCTTGACCGACAAGCAGTATCTATGAGTACAGATGCCGCACCGAACGGGGAGGAAAGCCCGACAATCGAGGTGACCGAAGATGCAGCGGAACAAGCGCTGTCGTTGCTGGACAGCGAAGGCCTCGACCATTCGGTAGCGGGGCTTCGACTGTTCGTACAGCAGGGTGGCTGTGCCGGACTGTCGTACGGAATGCGGTTCGACGACGAACCGGAGCCTGACGATACGGTGTTCACACATTACGGTCTGCGGGTGTTCGTCGATCCGGCGAGCATGAACTACATCGAGGGGAGCGTCGTGGATTACGAGACCGGTCTCCAAGGTGCGGGATTCCACGTCGAGAACCCGAACGTGGTCTCCGAATGTGGCTGTGGCGAGAGCTTCCGAACCTGATTCGACGCGACGAAGCTCGCGGTATCGGCAAAAGAATGGATCGGTGGCTGTTTTCCCGTTAGTCCAGTTCGAACGCGACCGTCACTTCGGATTGGTACTGACGCCCTTCGACCGAGGCGACTTCGACGCCGAGGGT
This sequence comes from Haladaptatus sp. R4, assembly GCF_001625445.1. NCBI lineage: Archaea > Methanobacteriati > Methanobacteriota > Halobacteria > Halobacteriales > Haladaptataceae > Haladaptatus > Haladaptatus sp. R4. The sequence goes on from NZ_LWHG01000011.1 coordinate 1,019,521, forward strand.
GTCGACTTCGACCCACTTGATGTTGTCGAGCGTCTCCTCCGCCCGGTCGATGGCGCTTTCGGTCGCTTCGTCGAATCCTTCGTCGCTCGTTCCGATGAGGGTGATCTTCTTGAACACCATGGGGTATGTGATTGTTCCGCACCGGTAAAAACCGCATCGGCCGTCCCGGTCCCTCCCGTTCCCATCCCGTTCCGTATTCCGCTCCTTACTCGGACCCCTGCATCCGTGCGTCGAGGCGGGCCGCGAGGGCACCCGTCACGTCGGTGAGGTAGGCCGTCCCCCAGAGTGCGGTAACGAGGCCGCCCGCCGTATCGAACACCAAGTCGAGCATGGTGTCGTCGAGTCCAAACTGGGTGAGGACCGCACTTCCGCCGACGATGGATGCTAGGCCGCTGACCGCGAACTCGGTCACTTCCCAGATGACGCCGAACGCGACGACGAACATGAGGATGAAGACGAACATGAACCGAGGTGGGAGATACACGTCCGTGTAGTGTGAGTCGAGCGCCCGGACGGTGGCGTAGCCGACGCCAGCGACGAGCGACGCAGACAGCAGGTGCGTGAGGTGGTCCCACCACCAGACGTTCTGGTAGGGTCCGAGGGTGCCGACCGCGTGGAGGAAGACGGCGGTGGTGATCCACAGGGTCAACCCGGCGTCCATCGGAATCCCGTAATCGCGCTTGAGAACTGCGGGGGTGAGCGTGACCGCGAACGCCAGCGCGCTGTTGATCATGATTCCGAGGTTCCCCCTGTCCACGCCGACGAAGAAGATGCCGACGAGACAGAGTTCCATCACGCGCGTCAACTGTTGCTGTCTATGCTCGGAGATACCGAGGCGTTCGCGTACTCTCATTCGAGATGCTCCTGAATCTCGGCGGGCAACCGTTCTTCGGTCGGGATGACTCGTCGGAAGTACCACTCGAAGACGAGTCCCGCGACGATGCCGACGACCGTCGCGTAGACGAAATCCCACATCAGTCGATACTCGCTGTGGAGGAGGTGCGTTCCGAGATAGCTATCCGAAAGCCACTGGACGACTGCCCAGACCCCGGCCGTCGCGATCGTGGCGATGACCACGAAGAGGACGGCGAACCAGTGGTTCATCCGAACCGGGGTAAAGACGTGTAACTCGACGGCGACGATGAGCGCGAGCGCGGCGACCGAGAGATACGTGGCGACACGCGTGGTGAGCGCGAGAGTAGCGAGTTCCCGTCCGAGGACGGGGAGTGCGGCGAGTATGAGCACTTCCCACGGGAGCATCGCTTCGGTGTTCCGAAAGGCCAGTGGTGGTACCAGCGCGAGCACCGCGACGCTTCCGGCGAACATCGCCCATAGCAGGTCGTCCTGCACCAGGCTCCCGATCATCACGATCACCAGAAATCCGACGAGTAGCCACGCCAGTCCCGCGTTGACACGCTTGTCTTCCACGAGTGCGTCCAACTGACTGACCCGCTGTGCCATACCCTGAATACGAGCGCGGGCGGTAAGAAATGATAGGGAAGGACGCGAAAAACGAAATCCGTCGGGAATTTCAGCTGAACGGACTATTCGGTCGGGAAAGCGGTTCAGGCGAACTGATACACCGCGGCGTACGCGACGGCCGCGAGTGTCACCGCGGCCATGCCGGTACACAGCCACGCCCTCGGGTTCCGAACCGGGCGGAACGGTCGTTCGGGGTGCAGTTGCGGTCCGACGCCGACGGCACCTACCGCGAGCACCGAGAACACGAACTGATACGAGACCGAGAGCGTCGGGGCGGGAATCACCAGCGCGGCCAGCGCGTATCCCACCCCGAGCGCCGCACGCGGGTGGATGTGTTCGCGGAACTGCTCACGAACGCGGCCGCCGCTGAGGTGAAAGTACACCGAGACGGCGAACCACGCCAGCACGACTTCCAGCCCGAAAATGGCGAGCAGGTTCAGCGTCGGGTCCGAAAGGATGGCGACGCGGGAGTGCAGCAGCGTCACGTCGAAGGGGTAGAAGAACTGTGGCGGTGCCCCCGTGAACACGTCGCCGAACGGATGGGACATCAGCCCGAAGACGGCGGCGAGAACTAGCTCCCTCGGCCCGAGGTCGGTGCGCGAATCGGCGACGAGCGCGGCGACCGTTCCGACGACGACGAAGACGGACATGACGCCCGCTCCGAGGAAGCCACTGTTTGCGAACGCGATCCAGACGAGTCCCGCCAGTAGGCCCGCGGACAGAAGTTTCCTCCACCGATCGCCGGTCGCCAGCACGAACGCGGGACCGGCGATTGCGGCGACGACGAGCGAGTGGGTCACGGCGCGGTGGACGAGGTGTGCGCTCCCCCAGAACTCGGCTGTCATCCGCCAGACGCCGCCGAATCCCGACTGTACGAGCCCGATCACCGCGTACGTCATGTCAACGTCCGGGACCGTAGCGAAGACGCCCGCGACGACCCCGAACGCGAGCGCGCGCTCCGTGGACCAGAATCGTCGGGCGACGAGCGCTGCCACCCCGAAGGCGAGCAGCGCGTGGCCGACCATCATGGAACTACCCTTCGCGTTCAGTCGTCATAAGCTTCTCTCCAGTCCGCCCCCTACTGCATCCGACCCCTACTGCATCCGACCTTCGGTCTGCACCGGATCGACCGTTCGGAAAGAAATAGCCGCTTGGAATCGAGTACGAGACGGTTCGCGTCGCACGTGTGACGGCCCGAAAATGTGAGAGTTAGAACCTCGATTGCTCGCCCATGATCTCCTGTTGGATACCACCGGTCGATGGCTCCTGTCCCGTCGTCCCCAACTGGTCGAGCAATCGGTAGGTCGAATCGACGGCCCGGGAAAGAACCGACGCACACTCCTGACAGTGCGGGTTCTGGTGTCGCATACACTCGCTTGCACATTCCTCGGCCGCGTTCGCGAAGATTTCGGCGAGCTCCGGTCCGAAGACCGAGTCACGCGCGATGAGCTTCGTGTTCAGCGTTCCGAGGTCGGCAACGTCACGGCAGAGCCGAATACATTCGGCCATCTCCGGCCCCTCGTCGAGACATTTATCGGCACACCAATCACAGACTTTCGCGGCCTGCTCGAAATCTTCGAGCGCGACACGCATCTCGCCCGGCAACTGGTCGTCGAACTGGCCGCCCGGTTGTGTCATCCCTCGTCCGATCTGCTGGCCGATTCCCCCTCGTTGGGTCGTCCCTCCTTGAGCCATTTCTCGTTGGCCCATTCCGCCGGGGCCGGTTTCACCGCCGTATCCCTGATTGGGCACCTGTTGGCCGATTCCCCCTCGTCGGCCACGTTGCTGACTGACGGGCGGTTGCCCGTACCCCTGCTGATACTCGGTGCCGTACTCGTTGCCACCGCCGCTCCGCGCCTGCGAGTGCTGCATGGGTCTCTGTTGTGTCATGGTATTTCTCCACCCAGCAACGTGCTGGGGTACCCCGTCCTACACCCATGACCCGAATAAACCGGACCGACCGTTTCGACCGTTCGTGATCCGTTCGCCGGGAGAAACGCTGCGTTGTGCGATTTAACGGTCCGTTGGGTATCGACTGCCGGGACGGCGGGATTTTTGTCACCGCGCGTGATACGGAAAGGCATGGAGAACCCTACGGTAGGCGAGTTGACACCGCCCGACAGAACGCTGATGGGTCCCGGTCCGAGCGAGGTACATCCACGCGTCCTCCGCGCGATGAGCACGCCGTTGGTCGGCCATTTAGATCCGTCGTTCATCGACATCATGAACGAGGTTCAGGACCTCCTCCGGTACACCTTCAGAACGGAGAATCAATGGACTATTCCCGTCTCGGGAACCGGATCCGCCTCCATGGAGGCCGCTATCGGAAACCTGGTCGAACCCGGCGACACGATGTTGGTTCCGACTAACGGCTACTTCGGCGGCCGGATGGAATCCATGGCGAAACGGGCGGGTGGCGAAGTCGTCCACGTCGATGCGCCGTGGGGCGAACCACTCGACCCCGCCGACGTGCAGGTCGCGTTCGAGGAACACCAGCCCGATATCTTCGGATTTATCCACGCGGAGACGAGCACCGGCGTCGTTCAACCGGGCGTTTCCGAACTGACGAGCATCGCCCACGACCACGATGCTTACGTCATCGCCGACTCGGTGACATCGCTCGGGGGCGTCGAGTTGAAGGTGGACGAATGGGACATCGACGTGGCCTACTCCGGCCCGCAGAAGTGTCTCTCCTGCCCGCCGGGTGCGAGTCCGCTGACGCTCAACGACCGCGCGATGGAAAAGGTGCTCTCCCGCGAGCAATCCCCTCGCTCGTGGTATCTCGACCTCTCGCTCCTCGAAGGCTACTGGGGTGATGACCGGGCGTACCACCACACGGCACCCATCACGAACGTATATGCACTCCGTGAGGCGCTTCGTCTCGTCAGCGAGGAAGGCATCGAATCGCGCTGGGAGCGCCACCGCGACGTTGCCGGTGCGCTCAAGGCGGGCGTCGAAGCGATGGGTCTCGAAATGAACGCGCCCGAGGAGTACTGGCTCCCGAGCCTCAACGCGGTTCGCGTACCGAACGGCGTCACCGACACCGACATCACGAGCTACCTGCTCGACCAGTACGACCTCGAAATCGCCACCGGACTCGGTGATTTGGACGGCGAAATCTTCCGCATCGGTTGCATGGGCTACTCCGCCCGCCCGGAAACCGTCTCGTACCTCGTGAGCGCGCTCGGCGACGCGCTCCGCGAACACGGCGCGGACGTGGACGTGGAGGCGGGACTCGCGGCGACGAGCGAAGCGCTCGGCAACTGAGTCGAAAACCGATTTCTACGGATGCACGGGCGGACTACCGAACGGTCAGCGCAGTTTCCAAAACCCCTTGTACGGTTCGTCCGCTTCGAGGAAGTTGAAGGCCCAGTAGAGCGGCTTGGTGCCGGTTTCGACCTGATAGGCGAGTTCACCGCGGTGAGACTCCCCGGACTCGATGTCGGAACTCTCGTTGAGCGGTTGTTTCAAACCGGAACTCGCACCGATGTCCGCCGTGTACGCGAGACCAGCTCCCGTCTTTACGTGCATCTGGAGCAGCGTCGAGACGAGCAGTCGCTCGTCGCCGTCGTTCGTGATTTCGATGTCCGGGACGACGAACTCGTGTCCGTCGGTCGCGTCCGTGATTTCGTTCAATTGCGTCGTCGTTCGGACGCCGTGGACGGCGACCGAGACGCCGCCGTGTGACGCTTTCTCCCCCGAGGAGAGTACGTCGTCGAGCGACTGTTTCAGGTCGGCGACCGAGTCGGCTTTCTTCCCGAGCGAGACGGTTACCTGCTCGAATCGAAAGCTGGTGAACGAGTCGAAATCGAGTCGAAGCGATAGCTCGGACGCCCCCTTCGGCACCTCGAAGACCATGTCGCCGCGCACGACTTCACCCGGGGCGAGCACCCCGCTTCGAATCGGGTGGTCGGGGGAACTGATCGATGGGTCGTACGTCCGATTCTCCCCGTCCACGACGCTCGCATCGAGGAAGTCCTCGAAATCGATGAACTCCGAACCTCGGTTTTTGACCGCCATCCGAATCACTGCGAACGTCTTACCCTCCTCCGCATCCCGAAACTCGCCCAACTCCTCCTCGGTCGTCACCCTGCGAACGACCATGGCGAGCGTGTCGTCCTTCACGACCGAACCGACCGACACGGTCGTTTCCGTTCGCCGCCGTTCCGTGTCGCCGTTTTTGTCCGTCCCGGAGGACGAAGTGGCCGATTCCGCGCTCGTCGAGGAAGACGACGTGCCCGCGTCCGTCGTGTCGCTCCCGTGGCTGGTACACCCGGCGAGCGTCGTCGCTACACTCGCCGCGATAAACGTCCGTCGCCCGACGAGCGCCCCTTTCTCCATGAAACAGAAGGCCCGTCCCGGCTGTTAAAAGTATATGATGTTGATTGAATATCTGACAGATGTGATCGAATGAGGTACGGCCGTTTTCTCCCCCGAAGCCGCCGTTTCCACGGCCATCACTATCTTAGGCCCACCTAAAGTTCGAAACGACTATAGGTGTTTAGGCGAGCCTAAAATCATGGCTGACGATTCACGGCGACGCGGACTACGGACGCGACGCACCGTCATCAAGGGAACTGGCGCGGCACTCGGCGGCGGGTTGCTCGCCGGTTGTACCAGCGACAGCGATGACGGTTCCGACGGCGCTGATAGCACACAGACCAGCACCGACACGACGGCCTCGTCGGACGAGTCCACGACGAGCGAATCGACGACTACCACGGACGGTCCGTACTCCGTCTCGATGGTTCCCGTCGGCGAAGTTGAGTTCGAGAGCGTTCCGAAGACGTGGGTCGCCAACAACGGCAGTTGGGCGGACATGGGTATCGCGCTCGGCCTCGAACCGCCGAAAGCGGTCTGGCTCACCAGTCGGTATCACACCCAGTACTACGACGCGATAGACGGCGTCTCGGTGGACAAGAGCGGGATGAAGAACCTGTACCAGGACGGCGTCAACAAGGAGCTGTTCTACCAACTCGACGCAGACGTGCACGTGATGGACCCCAACTTCCTGATGAACCGGTTCAAGGGATGGTCCCAATCGGACGTGGACGAGATCAAAAAGAACGTCGGCCCGCTGTTCGGCAACTGCATCTACGCACAGCACTACACGTGGCACGACGACTACCGATACTACACCCTCATGGAGGGCTTCGAAAAACTGTCGAAGGTGTTCAAGCGGCACGACCGCTACGAGGCGTTCGCGGACCTCCACGCCGACTTCCAGTCGAACATCGAGTCGGTCGTCCCGTCGAAGGGTGAACGGCCGTCCGCTGCCGTCGTCTGGGGCGTCGGCGACGAACCGAAGAAGTTCTATCCGTACATCATCGGCAAGGGAACCGGGTTCAAACACCTGAACGACCTCAAAGTCGATGACGCGCTGGCGAAGACGGACGTCAAGGATTTCCACGGAAGCCGTGCGGCCATCGACCTCGAAGTGCTCCTGAAGGTGGATCCGGAAGTACTCCTGCTCCGCGGCTACGAAGACAAGAGCAGAGAGGAGTTCGAGAACACGGTCGTGAAATTCCTGGAAAACAACAACACCGCGAGCAATCTCACGGCAGTCAAAAACGGCGACGTCTACCGCGCCGGTGGACTGTACCAAGGACCGATCACGAACCTCGTCCTCACGCAACGAACCGCCGAACTGCTGTACGGCGTGGACGAAAAACTGTACGACCACCAGCGCGTCGCGGACATCGTCAACGGGGAGTTCTGACGCCTACTCCGATTCGGCGGCAGTAGCGGTATCCACGTCATCCACATTCTCGGCGTCCGTATTTCTGGTAACGTGCCCGTACTTCAGCAGGGCCACGAAGAACACGCCACCGATAGCGTTGCCGATGGTCGCGGCGAGGAGGAAGCGGGCGTAATCGACGAACGTGATTTTCGCGGAGAGGAACATCCCCATCAGGACCTCGACGTTTCCGGCGATGGAGTGGGGAAGGTGGGCCAATCCGATGGCGGTCGTGACGATCCAGATGATGAGGACTCGGCTGACGGTGTCCCGTGCGGCGGTGACGAGCCACGACAGCAGGCCCATGAGCCACCCCGCGAAGATGCCGCTCCCGACCAGAACCAGGAAGTCGTGTTTGACAAGTGCCGCCGATATCTCGGTGAACGCTTTGGCGTGCGCGATGCCGAGTTTCGGGGCGATCGTCACCGCGAAGGCGGCGAACAGTGCTCCTCCGAGGATGTTCGCCACGAACACGACGACCCACAGTCTGGCGAGCGAGGCGTACGACGCCCGTTTGTCGAGGACGGGGAGCACTGCCAGCGTGGTGTGTTCGGTGAACAGTTCGGAACGGCCGAGAATTACGAAGATGAACCCCACAGCGTACATGTTCGCCATGAGTAGCTCCGTGACGGGTTTCGACAGGGACCCGGTCATCAGCCCCGTCATCACCGCCATGAGGAGGGGACCGAATCCGATATCCAACCCGGCGGAAAGCCCGGACAGGAAGAGGCCGCTGGTGGGACGCTGTAACTCCTCCAGTCCGAGATTGATCTGTTCTCTCAGAATGTTCTCGTACGATTTCAGGCCGTCGGCTTGCGTATCGGAGTTAGTAGACTGTGCCATAGGATAAGGATCGTAGTACCGTGTCCGCCAATGGCAGTCCGTCAGGAAAGGAGTTATGGCTCGGGGCATTCACCACCGGCATATTCCGGGTGTGCTATTCGGATCGAGCCGTCGAAATCGCATCTGTGACGCGGCACTTATTATCCTTCCTCGACCTCGCTTCGTCGTGTCGAATCGACGCCGTTCACCGTTCGATAACTCCCCATCCGTTCTGACGGACGACCCACCGGTCCTGACGGCCGTCGTTCTCGGGACGACTATCCTCTGCACCGCCCTCCACCTCGTGATTCCCGGGTTGCTCCCCGCGGTGCGTCGGAATCCGGACGCACTCGCGGCGGGCGAATGGTGGCGACTCGTCACGCCCCTGTTCGTCCAAGCCGACTCGTGGTGGGCCACGCTGACGGTGTTCGTCGGCATTGCAATCGTCGGCGTCGCCGTCGAGCGGCTATACGGACGCCGTGACTGGTTGCTGTTGTACTTCGGCGGTGGAGTCGTCGGCGAACTCGCCGGTTACGCGTGGCAACCGAACGGTTCCGGGGCGTCGGTCGCCGGTGCGGGACTGCTCGGCGGGTTGTGCGTCTGGCTTCTGTGGCGCGGAAAATCGTTGCCGCTCCGGGTTCGAATCTGGGGCGTCGTGTGGCTACTCGTGGGCGTCGCTCTCGTCGCACTGCACGACATTCACGGCCCGCCGCTCTGCTTCGGAGCGTGTCTGGGCGGTCTGTTGCTGTTTCTCGAAAACTGACTGCGGCTACTGGAATCCCTACTCTTCGAACCGTTTCCGCACGCTCTCGGCGTGCGCGTCCAGTCCTTCCGACTCGGCCAACGTCGTGATCGTCGCCGAGAGGGAGTCGAGCGCGTCCTCGTCCAACCGCTGGACGGTGGTCGAGCGGAGGAACGTGTCGACCGACAGTCCGCCCGTGATCTTCGCCAGTCCGGTCGTCGGGAGCACGTGGTTCGTCCCCGAGGCGTAGTCGCCCGCCGCGACTGGGGTGTACGACCCGAGGAAGACGCTTCCCGCGCTGTCGATCCTGTCGAGGAGTTCCTCGTCGTCGTCGGCCTGTATCGAGAGGTGTTCGGCCGCGTACTCCTCGGCGAAGAGGAGGGCCTCGCTCATCGACCGCGCGACGAACACGCCGCTCGCGTCGTTGTCGAGCGCGGCCCGAATCACGTCCTCGCGTCGGCGTTCGCTCGCCTGCTCCTCGATTTCCTCACAGACCGCCTCCGCGAACTCGGCGTCGTCCGTGACGACCACGGACGAGGCGTTTTCGTCGTGTTCGGCCTGCGCGACCACGTCGCTGGCCACGAACGCTGGGTTCGCGGTCGCATCGGCGAGGACGAGGAGTTCGCTCGGTCCCGCGAGGAAGTCGATAGCCACGTCGCCCTGCACTTCGGCTTTCGCCGCCGTGACCCACTTGTTGCCGGGACCGACGACCTTCTGCACGCGGTCGATCTGTTCGGTTCCGTAGGCCATCGCGGCGATGGCCTGCGCGCCGCCGACGCGGTAGACCTTGTCTGCTCCGGCGGCGTGAATCGCGGCCAGCGTGATGTCGTTCTGCGGTTCGCCGGGCGGCGTGGCGACCGCGACCTGTTCCACGCCAGCCACTTTCGCCGGGATGACGCCCATCAGCGCGCTGGAGGGGTATGCCGCCGTACCGCCGGGTGCGTACACGCCCACACGCTCGATGGGGCGGAATCGACGGCCGAGTTCGCGGCCGTCGAAGTCCGCACGCCAGTCCTCCGGCACCTGGGCCTCGTGAAACGCGCGGATGTTGTCGGCCGCGTCCTCGATGGCCTCGCGCACGTCATCGTCTATCTCCTCGTAGGCGCGTTCGGCGTCGTCCGTGATGTCGATGTTACCCACCTCGACGCCGTCGAACTCGCGGCAGTACTCTCGGACCGCCACGTCGCCTTCCTCGCGCACTCGGTCGATGATGTCCCGCACGTCGCCCCTGACGCCCTCGATACCCGCGTCACGGTCGAACAGCGCCTGACGCTCGTTCGGCCCGAGTTCGGAGGTCTCCGTTGGATTCATGGACGGGGTTTCGAAGCGGGCGGAAAAACACGTTGCGCTCTCGGATGAACAGGCGAGTGGGAGATGATTCGTTTTCGATTGGAGTCACTGAGAAGCAGACCTCGAAAGCCCCCGCCCGCGCGAGAAACGCAGTCGGTTGGGGACGGTGTGGCGCGGTGCGGTAATGTCGGGGCTCGGTCGTTGCAATCACAACAAAATCAGAACGGTCTCGTAGTCTGTAGTCGGGCTTTTCGAGCGATTACTCCCCAGTAGTTGGTGGATTTACAGCTCCGCCCACTCCGAGTCGTTCCCTCGAATCCACCAACACGCATAACCGCCGAAGCCACGAAATGGCGAAATATGCGAGACGAAGAAGAGATTCGGGAGCAGTACGAGTTCCTCAAAGAACAGCTAGAAAGCGACGAAATGAACCATCAAGGAATCCGTCAGATGTTCACGTATTACAAGCGGGCGTTGGGATGGACGCTGGAGGAGGAGTACATCTAACTTTTTTTCACCCTGTGACCCACAGTTATCGAAATCGTTACCTTTAAGTCACTACGCCGTTTTGTTGCAGTTGACGCTTCGCTTTGGAGGGCCGAAGCGTCAGCGGGGACCAATTCAGGGCGGCAAGCGGTACGCGGGGTCTTTTCGCCCCCGCGTGTTCCGCTTTCCTTTCGACAATCAAATTCTGAGCCACTGCTTCGTGCACATCGTTTCTATCGACGGATAGTGGTTTCGCCGTTTCCGATCCGAGCGATTGCTTCTGCATAGATTTTGATACATAACCCAAAATAGGGTGGAACGACGACGTCGTGGAAAAACAGAAACCGCCGACCTCAGACGACCGAAACGGTTTCGGTGAGGTCGCCGACGGAGAGCCAGTACTCGCCCGTGTCGATGACCAACTCGCCGCGGGAGAAGATGTCGCCGAGGACGGTCCCGAGCGGGAGGATCGTCGAACGGATTTCGACGCGCTTCGTCTCGCCGGGGTCGAGCGCGACGCGTTCGAAGCCGACGACGACTTCCTGCGGATACATCACTCGACCGAGATCACGGCCGCCGTAGACGGGAACGACGGTCTCGCCCGCCTCGTCGCCCGTGTTTTTGACCGCGACGGAGACGGTGATGTCGTTCGTCGCGTTCTTCTGCTGGAGTTTCGTCGGTGCCACGCGGAGGTCGGCGTACTCGAACTCGGTGTAACTCAGTCCGTGGCCGAATTCGAACAGTGGCGTCTCGTGTGACTGAGGCGGGTTGACGTTCGTGGACTTGTTGAACTCGTCCGGCGGATAGTTGTTGTGCAGGTTGGGGATTTGCCCGGTCCCCTTCGGCCACGTGAACGGCAACCGACCGCTCGGGTTGGCGTCGCCGAACAGGGTCGCGGCGACGGCCGGTCCGGCGGCCGTTCCCGGGAGATAGGCCATCATGGACGCGGACAGGTCGTCGAACACGTCCGTGCCGCGCGGGCGGCCCGCCATGATCACGCCGACGGTTGGCGTGTCCGTTCCCGACACGACCTCGACCAGTCGCTGTTGTGCCTCGGGAAGCGCGAGCGTGTCCGTGTCACCCTTCTCCTCGGCGTACGGTCCCTCGCCGAGAACGGCCACGACGACGTCGGCGCACTCGGCCGCACGTCGGACGTCGTCCTCGTTCGTGAACTCGTGGAGGCCGGTCGGAACGTGCGTGACGGACGCGGACGAATCCGCCGCATCGGTGAGGCCTTCGAGGACCGTCGTCGCCGGTGGCTCGGTGTCGCCGACGCCCTGCCAGCCGAGCGCCCAGCCACCCATCTGGTTCCTCACGCTGTCGGCGCTCGGGCCGGTGACGAGGATCGAACTCCCGGAGTCGAGCGGGAGCGTCCCGTCGTTGGTGAGCAACGTCATCGACTCGGTGGCGACCTCCTCCGCGAGGTCCCGCCCGTCGGAAATCACGTCGCTCACCTTCGATGGCGTCCCGTACGGGTCCTCGAACAGGCCGACGTGCTCCTTGAACGCGAGGATGTTCGTCACCGCGTCGTCGATGCGGTCCCGGCTGACGCTGCCTTCCTTCACGAGTTCGATGAGTCGCTGTTGATAGCCCGCGGCGTCGTCGCCCTCGATACCCGCGGCAGGAACCATGTACATGTCTATCCCGGCGTTGATGCCCAGTTTGGTCGCCTCCTTCAGGTCCTCGGCGAAGCCGTGGACCTTTATCATCCGGTAGAAGTCGTGCCAGTCGGTGACGACCATCCCGTCGAACCCGAGTTGGTCGCGGAGAATGTCCGTCAACAGTTCCTTCGACGCGTGGGCGGGGAGCCCGTTCAGCGACCCGCTGTTGACCATCACCGTCTCCGCTCCGGCGTTGATGCCCGCAGCATAGGACGGCAGGATGGAACTCACGAAGGTCCGATACGGAAGAAGGGCGGCGGTGCGGTCGTTCCCGTTCGCCGGTGCCGAATACCCCGCGAAGTGTTTGACGGAAGCACCGGTTCGTTTGTACCCGTTCGTCTCCTCCTCGTAGCCGCGAACCTTCGAGGCGACCATCTGGGAGGCGAGGAACGGATCCTCGCTGAACCCCTCGTAGAACCGTCCCCATCGTGGGTCGCGCTGTATGTCACAGACGGGCGAGAAGTTCCAGTGGGTACCGGTGGTACGCATCACCTTGCTCGTCACGGTCGCCATCTCCTCGGCCTTGTCCGCGTCCCACGTCGCGCCGACGCCGTGGTTGTGTGGGAACAACGTCGCCCCTGCCACGTTGTTGTCGCCGCGAACGGAGTCGATACCGTAGACGAACGGCACGCCGAGACGGGTCTCGTTCACCATCGCTTTCTGGAGTTTGTTGCTGGTTCGAGCGACCTCCTCCGGATCGAACGACGTCAGGTACATGAGCGACCCCGGCTTGTACTTCCGAAGCGTCTCGGCCGGGTCGTCGGTCGAAATCTCGCCCGCGGCCATCTGTGTCATCTGACCGACCTTCTCTTCGAGCGTCATCTCGTCGACGAGTTCGGTTACGTGGCGACTCGGCTCTCGTTGCTTCGTGGCGACCGCGGACTCTCCGAGGTATCCGGCCAGTGCCGTTGCCAGCGTGATTCCCCCGGACGCTTGCAGGAACGTTCGCCGCGACGAGCCGCTCGTGGTATCCTTTGACATGCCATAAAAACTGGGAAGCAAGAATCAATAAGATTTTTTCTTATAAATATATGGATTTTTACTGAACAAACTCTTATTTGAAATGAGAACGACTGGTATCGATTTTGATTGGAAAATAGAACAACTTCGTTGGTGGGGTGAGACACCCGAGAAAACGGCGGGAAACATGGTTGAATTCATCAACGAACGTCCTGATACTATATCTTCCCAAAACTATCGGAACCGATATCCTTATACTAAGTAGACACATAATTCGAGTGGTAATAATGCACGAGTTGACGGGATTTCAGCGGGACATACTGTACGTCATCGCCGGACACGGCGAGCCGCACGGACTCGCCATTCAGGACGGTCTCGAAGATTACTACGACACCGAGGTCCACCACGGTCGTCTGTATCCGAACCTCGACTCGTTGGTCGATGATGGACTCGTCGAGAAGGGGAAACGGGACAAGCGGACGAACTACTACGCGCTGACTGAGCGGGGTCGGTCGCTCCTCGAACACCGACGTACGTGGGAAGAGCGGTTTCTCGACTGAACCGGACGGTATCAGCAGTCACCGAATACCCCGTCAGTCGATACCATCCCCGTCCGTGGGCGTCGGCGCTTGGACGGGCATCTCGTCACCACCCGGCGGTAACTCCTCGTCATCCGAATCGGACGGGTCATGCGGTGGTTGTGGATGCATATCGGCGTCCTTGAGATACGTCGGGTCCACGGCCCACGGTCGAATCGGGTTGCCGGTGATGAGTTCGGGCAGGACGATTTTCACGAAGTGGACGACGAGCACGAGTATCATCGGTCCCAAGAAGATCCCATACCAGCCGAACAGCAACGGCCCGAAGATGTACGCGAGCATCACCATCCCGACGTGGAGGTTGCGCCCCGAGACGTACGGCCGCAGGACGAGGTCCGGGATGGTGTCCACGATGACGAACGAGACGAGCGCGAAGACGACGGGGAACCAGAGGATGCCGGGGTCACGAGCCATCAACGCCTCGGCGCTGATGACGCCCGTCACCGGGAAGTAGACGAGTTTCATCCCGACGACGGGGATGAGGCTGGCGACGCCGGTCAGCAACCCGACGACGGTGGGGTACGGAATCGCCAAGCCGGGGGGTGCGATCATATTGAGGAGGTTGTAGGAAATCGCGCCGATGGTGCCCGTCATGAAGGCGTTCAGGATGTTGCCGAAGAAGATGCTGTTGAAGTCCGAATCCACGCGGGCCACGTACGCTTCGAGGACCCCACCGCTGTCCGCGAACGTCCGGTGGAACCACCGCGAGAGTTTGTGGTCGTCCCGGAGCAGGTAGAACGCGATGGCGATCATCACGAACAAGTGGAGTGCCCCGTTCCCGACGAACTTGAGATACTGGAACGTCGAACCGAACGCCTGCTGGATGAGCTTCGTGTTGTCCTTGTTCTGGAGGAGCTGTTCTGGATTTTTGGTCAACTTCGAGATGTCGCTGTACTGCTGTATCGGCTCCGGAAGCGTGCCGATATTGGCCGTCTTCGCGACCATCGTGAGTTCGTGAAACGCGATGGAGACGGTGTAGGCGACGAGCAGGATCGCGGGAAGGGCGAGCAGCAGTAACGCAACCGCGGCGGCGAGGCTTCGCGGGCGAACCCGCTGCTGGAGTCGGCGATATACCGGCCGCGTCGCGTAGTAGAGAAACAGACCGAAGACGAACGTCCCGATGAACGAGTAGATGACGAACAGCGCCGCGAGACCGAGTAGCCCACCGATGGTCCACCACGCCGCCCGGGACTTGTCAATGTTCAATCCGGAGACCATACCACAGAAGTTTGCGGGCTGGCCTTAAAGATTTCGCGCACAGGACGACGATAGCAACAATCCTTTTAACCGAATAGGAGCGTAGTACGGGGAGTGTCCGGATTCGAAAACCTCGTCACGTCGACTACGTTGGGCAGTGACGTCGTCCATATCGCCCTCGCCGGAGCGCTCGGTCTCTTCCTCGGATTGGAGCGCGAATGGTCGCAGAAATCCGCCGGTATCCGGACGTTCACCCTCATCAGCCTCCTCGGTGCGGCGTTCACCATCGTCGGGAAGGACGTTCTGCTCGCGCTCGGTGGCCTGCTCGTCATCGTGCAAGGGATTTTGCTTGCGGTGCAGGGACTCCTGGACGACGACGAGGAAACCGGTCTTTCGCTCACGACGTCGGTCTCCATGCTCGTGACGTTCGGCGTCGGCGTGCTGGTCGCGGAGGGGTACATCCTCGTCGGTGTCACCGTCGCCGTCGTCTCCTCGCTTCTGCTCATCCTGAAGCGCGAACTACACTCGTTCGCGTGGGGATTGTCGCGCGAGGAACTCCGTTCCGCCGGTGAGTTCGCCATCCTCGCGTTCGTCATCTACCCGCTGCTCCCGTCCGGTGAAGTCGCGTTCGGCGGCGTCACGTTGAGTCCCCGCCTCATCTGGCTGATGGTCGTCACCGTCGCCGGAATCGGCATCGCCAACTACGCCGTGGTCGAAACGTACGGTGGACGCGGTATCGCCGTCACCGGGTTTTTCGGCGGGTTAGCCTCCTCGACGGCCGTCGTCGGCACCATGCTCGACCACGTTCGCCAGCAGCCGGAGGCGGCGACGTACGGCGTCGCCGCCATCTTGCTGGCCGACGCCGCGATGGCGCTCCGAAACCTCGTCATCGCGCTGGCGTTCACCATCGGTACCCCACACAAAACGCTCTACGGTGCCATCATCCCGCTCGGAACGATCATCGTCGGTAGCATCGCCATCGCGGCGTACACGGCCGACTGGTCCCAACGGATGGACATCGACTTGGAGAGTCCGTTCTCGCTACGAAACGCCCTCGGGTTCGGTGCTATCTTCCTCCTCGTCGTCATCGGCGGCGCCATCGCAAAGAGCCAGTTCGGTCAGACGGGGTTCTACATCACCGCACTGCTGTCGGGACTCGTTTCGAGCGCGGGCGTGACTGCCTCGGCGGTCACGCTGTACAGCGGGGGCAACGTGAGCCAGCAGACGGCCGTCTTCGGCATCCTGCTCGCCACCGCATCGAGCATCATCGTCAAGGCAGCGTTGACCATCTCTGCACCGAACCGTTCGTTCGCACGCCGAATTGCCGTCTGGAGTACAGTTCTGCTCGCCGGGTCGGGAATTGCGGCAATCGTCGCTGTCGTGTGAGGACATATAACGAACCGTTTAAAATGTGGCTATTCCTATCAGCTACATGGACCGCGAAACAGCCGAGCCACAGGTTCGGGACATGCCGGGCCAGAAGGCGCGAGAGTGGTCAGACTATCATCACAAATTTGCCGCCCCGACGACGTACGTGTACGATTTCGTCTGGGACTTGACCGAGGATGCGGTCGGGCCGTTTTGTACCGACGTGGACGGAAACGTCCTCCTCGATTTCACGAGCCACGTCGCCGCCGCCCCGCTCGGATACAATAACCCCAAAATCAAGGACAAACTCGACGAGTTTCCCCTCCCCGACCCGACGAAAATCGCCGGGCAGGACTTCTACGCCGCCGGTGGCTGGCCGCCGGAGGACCCCGAATTCCCCGGGCCGACCCAGTTGATGGAGCGACTCACCGAGGTCACGAGCCACTACGACATGGACACCGTCTTCCTGTCGAACTCCGGCGCGGAGGCAGTCGAGAACGCCATCAAGATAAGCTACAACAACGGCGGCCACCGCGCGTTCAACTTCGACGGCGCGTTCCACGGCCGGACGCTCGGCGCGCTCTCGCTCAACCGCTCGAAAGTCGCCCACCGTAAGGGCTACCCCGAGATTCCGGGCATCGTGAGCGTTCCGTACTGTTCCTGTGAGGGCCAGTGTGGCTGTGGGTGGAAGACCGACGGTCCGGGCGGCAACGTCATCGCCGACAAACTCGACCCCGCCCAGGGCGTCATCGACCCCGAAGAAGTCTCGTACATCATCCTCGAACCGGTGCAGGGTGAGGGTGGCTACCGCATCCCGAACGACGAGTTCGTCGCGGACATCGCCGAGATTCAGGACACCTACGGTATCACCATCATCGCCGACGAGATTCAGTCCGGAATGGGCCGAACGGGCGAGATGTGGGCAGTGGACCACCTCGACCTGAAACCCGACGTCATCACCAGCGCGAAGGCGCTGCGCGTCGGCGCGACCATCTCCCGTTCGGACGTGTTTCCGGAGGAGAAAGGCCGCCTCTCCTCCACGTGGGGTGCTGGCGACGTGCTCTCTTCGCTGCAGGGCGTGCTCACCCTCGACGCGATTCAGGAACACGACCTGCTCGCGAACGCCACCGTGCGCGGACGACAGGCGCGTGAAATCATCGAGGACGCCGCGCCGGAATCCGTCGTGGACGTTCGCGGCCGTGGCCTGATGCTCGCCGTCGAGTTCGACTCGAAGGACCGGCGCGAAGCCGTCGTGGACGCCGCACTCTCACGCGGCCTCCTCACCCTCGGCTGTGGGTACAAGACGCTCCGTCTGCTCCCGCCGCTCGACGTGACCGAGCGCGAAATCGACCTCGGTGTCAACTGCTTGCTCGACTCCATCGACGAGGTAGCGTAACGCTATATCCGGCCGAGACGTTCCTCTAGTATGAGCGTCACGGCTGATTTGTCGATATCCGGAGAAGAGTTCGTTCTCGGCACTGCCCTCCTTACAGATGCCGACGTTCATATCGAACTGGAGCGGGTCGTCCCTTCCTCACGGCAGGTACTCCCGTTTTTCTGGGCCATCGGGTCGGACTTCGAGACGTTCGAGAACGACGTGCGGAGCAATCCGAACGTGCAGAGCCTCATCGCGCTCGACAGGGTCGAAGGGCGTGTTCTCTATCGTGTCGAGTGGAGCGAGGAAGTCGAGAGTTTCATCTACGGTATCGCGGAAGTCGGCGCGACCATCCTCGAAGCGACCGGCGACCGCGTCTGGCGATTTCGACTCCGATTTCACGATCACGGTGCGCTTTCGGCGTTCCACGACTACTGTGAAGTCCGGGACATCGGCTACACACTGGATCGCGTTGTGACTGACCTCGCCGAGGAGCGGGAGGAGTTCGGGTTGACACCCGAACAACGTGAGACGCTGATGCTGGCACTCGAACGGGACTACTTCGACGTTCCGCGCGGCGTGACGCTCGGCGAACTCGCGGACGAACTCGGCGTCACCCAGCAGTCGGTATCCGAACGCGTCCGACGCGGGACCGGAAGCGTCCTCGAAGCGGTGCTCCTCGAAGCGAACGGGCGGGACACCGGGTCCACGTAAAAGTGGGCTGTAATAACAGGCACCATTGCTATCCTTACTACTCCGTTTTTCGAGAATACGATGGCCGAAATGCGAGACGACCGACAATCGAGCGGGACCACAGCACCCCCATGCAACCCGACCACGACGTTCGGCGACGCGGTCGGGATGTTCGGATTGGGAGTCCTTCTCCGTTTGCCGACGGAGTTACACGAGACACTGGCGGCCGAGTCACGACGGGAAGTTCTCGCGTATCTGTACGGCCTCGACAGGGAGGTACCAGTCACCGAGATGGCGGATTACCTCGCGGCGGCAGGTATCGAACCCGACCGCCGCCGGGCACGGACGATTCTCAACCACGCACATCTGCCCGAACTCGACGATTCCGGGTTGATTCGGTGGAATCGAGAAGACGAGACGATACGGCTTTCGGTCGCCAGTACCGCTCAGAACTGATAGCGGCGCTCGTCGTCGCGTTGGGGGAGTTGATTTGCACCGGTCATTTCTTCGAACGTCATGCCCGAGAGATACTCGTCGTAGGTCACGTCGTACGTGCTTCGGAGATGGAAGTCGAGGGTTCCGGATTCGACCGTCGTCTGAAACAGTCGATGAACGGCACGTCGGATGATCTCCGCGGGGTCGTCGGTGTCGAACGCGGTGCCGAGCATGGCGAGTTCGTTGCGTGTCTCACGGTCGAGAGAGACGGAAAAGTCCTCGTCGAGCGACGAGTAGGTGGCTCGAACGTCGTCGTTCAGGTCGTCCAGACTCATTGCCGGGTGGTTGTGCGGTAGCGGGATACGGCTTTCGCTCTAGAACGGTTCGTCACAGCACCGACACTCGTCCCGGCTTGCGAAGTTGCGAGCGCTACAGTTCCCACAGACGATGTAGTGATAGGACTGTGGACTCGATTCGCGTGCGGAGCGCTGCCCTCGGTGCTCTTGAAGCGACATACCAGCACCTGCGAGCATGAACGTACACCCGACGGCGATCCACACGGACGGACTGCGGGCGAACACGAGTGGTGCCGCTGGCGCGACGATGATGCCGACGCCGATGAGGAAAAGTGTGGAGGGACGTACGTGCATCCAGCGAAGATTAAGACGAACGTGCAATAAGCCTTCAGATTAACTCGGCCGTTTGGTATCCCGTGTCGTGGAGCGCCCCGCGACAGTCGAAAGCTTCACGCGTTCCGGTGTTCCCTTCGAAAACCGCTATCCGTAAACCGTCGCCGTCCAAAATCCCACTGATGACCGAAACGGCGCCGTCGATCCCCGACAGAGACGCGGTACGCGACGCCCTCGTTTCGTGGTACGAGGACGACCATCGGTCGTTCCCGTGGCGCGAAACCGACGACCCATACGCCATCCTCGTCTCCGAGGTGATGAGCCAGCAGACGCAACTCGGCCGCGTCGTGACGGCGTGGGAGGCGTTCCTCGACCGCTGGCCGACCCCGGAGGACCTCGCGGCGGCCGACCGCTCGGACGTGGTCGGCTTCTGGTCCTCCCACAGTCTGGGCTACAACAACCGCGCGAAGTACCTCCACGAGGCCGCGAACCAAGTCATCGATGAGTACGACGGCACGTTCCCCGAGACGCCGGACGAACTCCAGAACTTGCAGGGCGTCGGGCCGTACACCGCCAACGCCGTCGCCTCGTTCGCGTTTAACAACGGCAACGCGGTGGTCGATACCAACGTCAAGCGCGTGCTGTACCGGGCGTTCGACGTGCCGGACGACGATTCGGTTTTCGAGGAGGTCGCGAGCGACGTCATGCCCGACGGGGCGTCCCGCGTCTGGAACAACGCCATCATGGAACTCGGCGGCGTGGCCTGCGAGAAGACGCCCTCCTGTGATACGGCGGGTTGCCCGTGGCGCGAGTGGTGTCACGCCTACGAGACGGGCGACTTCACCGCCCCCGACGTTCCCACCCAACCCAAATTCGAGGGAAGCCGTCGGCAGATGCGCGGCCGCGTGGTCTCGCTGTTGAAGGAGTACGACGAACTCCCGCTCTCGAAACTCGGCCCGCGGGTGCGAATCGATTACGGCGGCCAGTACGGCGAGAAGTGGCTCCGGGAACTGTGTTCGGATCTGGAAGGAGATGGGTTGGTGAAGTTGGAGGAGCGCGAGGAGTGGGTCGCGCGGCTTAGGCGGTAAATTCCAAATAGACGCTTACAGCGTCAGTACAAACGAATACATCGGTCACGGTTTTCTGACATCGTCGTAGTCCTCCCAAATGAACAGGTCGTGTATCCGAACTTCGAAGAAGTACGCTAGTTTGAACGCGAGTTCGAGCGAGGGGTCATAGCGGTCGCGTTCGATGGCGTTGATCGTCTGACGCGTGACGCCAACACATTCCGCGAGTTCGCCTTGGCTGAGACCGAGCGCTTCGCGGTATCGTTTGAGTTCCGACTTCATCGCTCGTATCGGGTATAGAGACGGAGTCCGGTGTAGAGGAAGCCGATACCTGCGGTGTAGATGGCGAGCCAACGCATCCAAGGCGGCCACTCGTTGTAGCCAGTCGCCCAGAGAACCACTGCGGCAGGAAAGCCGATGGCCGAGCAGATCCCGAGAATGCGAATCGTCCTGCGCGCGGCGATGCGGTTGAGCATCTCGTCGCGTTCGTCGAAGAGCGGGCGGTCGAGACGGTGGCGATAGGCGACACCGACGGCACAGATGGCGACCCACGCACCGACTCCCACGAAGGGATAGCCGGCGACGATAAGGACGGCGTACACCGCGGCGGCGAGGACGAAAACACCCACGTATCGCAGACGGTGTGAATCTCTGAGACGCCGCCCGTTGGAATGGTTCATAGTAATGCAACGTGGTTTTTCCATCAAATTTGTTTTGCGTTAGTATTCTTTTTCGCTCCCTCTCCGAGAAATATTGCGGACCCATCACCCGAAGAACTAAGTCGAAAGTATTCGATTCATTACTGTATGGTATACTTTACACCCACGTCCGGGGGGAGCGTCCATGGCGGTTGAAACAGCACGCTCTACCCCCTCAGATCCGGTGCTGTGGTTACAACAGGTCGTCGCGTTCATGCGACGGACGATTCTCTCGCAGTTGAAGAACCGACGTGCACTCCTCATCACGTTCGGTTTTCCGGTCGGTTACTACCTCCTCGATACGCACCTCGCGGCCGGACAGGGTGGGGTGTCCCCCACGAGCAAGACCATCGCGGCCATCGGAATGGGTATGTTCGCCGTGTTCATCGTCGCTCTCACCGGATTCGCCCGGTTGTTCGGGGACGATATCACCGAAAAACGCTATCGCAAACTCCGCTCGCTTCCCATCTCGCCTTCGGCCGATTTCACCGGCCGCTTGTTGGGCAGTTACGTCATCGCGCTCGTCGCCTACACCCTGATGCTCGTCGTCGCCGCGCTCGACGGCGCTTCCTTCGACGCGTTCGGTCCCGTCTCTGTGCTTGTCTTCCTCGGCAGTCTGTTCGCGTTCTGCGTGGTGGCAATGGCAGTCGCCACCGTTGTCGCCGTTGTTCTTCGCGGTGACGGGGTGTACCGTGCGACGGTTCTCCTCGTCCTCGTCGTCTTCGCCGCGACGGGTTTCAACGGAGTTTCTCTGGCCGTGATTCCGCCCGACCTCCAGTACGCCGTCAACTACGTGCCGAATTCGCTCGCCGTTCGTCTGCAACTCGCGTACACGACGACCCACCTCGGCTCCCTCACACCACCGGCCCTTCCCGATTCCCTCACGTGGGGCGGGCTTCTCGCCGTCTACACCCTCATCGCCGGAGCCGTCGCTGCCGCGCTCTTCCGCCGTTACGTCTACGACGGGGAGGTCGGCGAATGACCGCTACCTCGAAGGTCGAACCGGCCGTCGTCGTGCGTAACGTGACGAAGTCGTTCGATGGAAAGACCGTTCTCGACGGTGTGGACTTGGACATTCCGGCGGGAAGGACGACGCTCCTGATGGGTGAAAACGGATCCGGAAAAACGATTTTCCTCTCCTGTCTGGCCGGTGGTCTCCACCCCACGAGCGGTACCATCGAGTGTTTCGGTGACGAACCGGCCGAGGCCCGAACGTCGTTCAACTTCACCTTACAGGACAGTCTCACGCTGCCGGACCTCACGGGTCGAGAGAACGCGGAGTTCTACGCCGACCTCCATCCGAACGCGACTGGTGAGTGGTTGGGTATCGCGGAGCGGTTGGGCATTGCGGACTCCCTCGACGACCCGGTTCGGGACTACTCCGGCGGGATGATTCGAAAGCTGGAACTCGCAATCGTCTTCGGCGTGGACGTGCCGCTCTACCTGTTGGACGAGCCGACAGCCGAACTCGACATGGCGGCGATAAACACCGTCCACGCGCTCGTCAACGAGCGATGTCGTGAGGGGAAAACGGTCGTATTTTCGAGCCACACGGCCGTCGACGTGGAACTGGCCGACAAGGTGGCGTTCGTTCGCGACGGTCACGTCGGCAAAGTCGGTGCGCCCGACGCGCTGCTCGATACCGTTCCGCCGGTCGCACTCGCGCCCACGCGGACCGCCGCCGATGCTCTCCGTGACCACGTCGGCGACGACCGCTTGTTCGAGACGAACGACGGCTATCGCGGGTTCCTCGACGCCGACACGGACGAACCAGCGCTCCCAGACGACATCGACGTGACCGAACCGTCGTGGTCCGACTTCTTCAACTACTACGTCCGGTTCAATTGAGAAGGCCGGACGAACTCCCCCGTTCGTGTGGTCTCGTATACGCGCCCCGATCAACGATAATACGCTTCCAACCGGTCGCGAATCACGGTCTCGATTTCACGCATTGTCTCCCTGTCTTCGAAATACACGCGTTCGGGCGGGTCGGACACGAGCGGCGACAGTTCGGACAGAACGCGGGTTACTCCGTCCGTCGATTGTTTCGCCTTCCAGTCCAACGAGAGCGACAGTGTCTCCGGGTTCGCTTCGAGACGTCGGAGGTTAGTCAGGTGGTAACAGCCACGCTCCCGAAGGCCCCCGCCGCGAACGCAGAGGACCGTTCCGGTCAGCCGATATGCCCGTTCGCCAGCGGACCACTCGATATCCGGCGTCGATGGCAGAGCGGTGGCTTGTTTTCCCGCGAGCGCATCGTCCACCGCCGCGACGAACGATTCATCGGGTGCCTCCAGTCGGTAAATCGAATGATGCGGCACGGCGAAAAGCAGCGGTTCGTCACCGATGCTGAGGATCAGCGTGTGAAGGAAGAAGGCTCCGCTGTTGCCATCCTCCAGCGACCACAGTCGTTCGAACGTTTCCGACGTTTCGGGAAGCGCTCCGTGATACCACGCACCCGGATGGCGGTCGTCACACCACGAGAGCGAGTCACGCACCTCCTCCCACGTCGCTCGACAGCGCGGCGCGTCGGGTAGGCCCATTTCGAGTTCGTCGTGGTCGATACCGACGTAGCCGTCGGTGGCGCGGTCGAGCGCGCCTCGGAGGACCGCGCTCGAAGCGTCGTGGAAGTCCGCGGCGACCAGCGTGTGTGAGAACTCGAAGGGTTCGACGTCCGGCGGATTCATATCGACCGTTCGGAGTACCGACACTTGGGCGTTCCCCTGCAACGTATTTCGCTTTGCCGAGCGACTGTTCTCCCATGACCAATCAACCGCACGTTGTAGCCATCTGTGGCAGTCTCGGGGAGGAAAGCGTGACCAGATTCGCGCTCGAACACGTCCTCGTCGGCGTGGAACGGGCGGGTGGAACCGGCGAACTCCTCGACCTCCGCGAATTCGACCTGCCGCAGTTCGACCCCGACCAACGGGAAGCGGGTGATACCCCCGAACTGAAACGTCGCGTGCGCGCGGCGGACGCGGTCGTCCTGGGCACACCCGTCTATCATGGCTCGTACTCCTCGCCGCTGAAGGCGGCGCTCGACTACTGCGGGTTCGACGAGTTCGAGGGGAAAACCGTCGGCCTGCTCGCCGTGGCGGGTGGTCGGTTTCCGGTCACCGCGATGGACCACCTCCGGTCCGTCTGTCGCGCGCTCGATGCGTGGGTGCTCCCGTACGAGGTGGCGATTCCCCGCTCGCACAGCGCGGTGATGGACGGCGCGTTCACCGACGAGGAGTTGGCGAATCGCGTCGTCACGCTCGGGCGGCAAATCGTCCGCTACTCGCACATCGAGCCGTGTCCGCCGAGTTTCGAGAGCGGGGAAAATATCGGCGCGGCCGATTGAATGAGCAACTCTTTTGCCGTCGGATTGAGCGTCACACGGGTATGCACAAAATCACGAACAGTGGGTGGGTCGAGGTCATCACCGGCTGTATGTTCTCCGGGAAGACCGAGGAACTGCTCCGACGGCTTCGCCGCGCGGAAATCGCGGGGCAGGAAGTCGCGGTGTTCAAACCCGCACTGGACGACCGTTACGGCGAGGACACGGTCGGCTCCCACGACGGCAGTTCGTGGGAAGCGACCGTCGTGGAACCGGACGACGACGGCGTGTGGGAAATCCCGAGGGGATTGAACGGCGAGAAAGTCGTCGCCATCGACGAGGCGAACTTCTTCTCCGCGGAACTCGTCGACGTGTGTGAATTCCTCGCGGATGACGGACGACGCGTCATCATCAGCGGCACCGACCAGACCTTCCGCGGTGAGCCGTTCGACCCGGTCCCGCAACTCATCTCCGTGGCCGAGTACGTCGAAAAGCTCCAAGCCATCTGTGCGCAGTGTGGCGAACCCGCGACGCGAAACCAGCGGCTCATCGACGGCGAACCCGCACACATGGACGATCCGACGATTTTGGTGGGCGCACAGGAGTCCTACGAAGCCCGGTGTCGAAACTGCCACATCCTACGGCGCGAGTAGCGGAGTCGTGACGGCGACGACGGCGACGATCGAACCGGCGCACGTCGTTCCGTGGTAACTAAAGGTGTGAGCGCGTATCGGGAGTATGCTCAACCTACGGCTGGACGATTTCATGGTCGAACTGAAAGACGGCTCCTTGAAGAACGTTGGACCCGCGAACAAAACGGCGTCGGCGAAACTGTTCAACGTGGAATCCGCCGAAGCGCGTGCGTTCGGGGACAAACGCGTAAAACTCGTGTTCGAGGACGAGGACGGCAACGAAGTACAAGTCGCGCTGTTCCCCGACGTCGCGAAGAAGATCGTCGACGACATCGAAACGCTCGAAGACGACAGTCCCGTCTTCGAGTAGCGACCGAACGGCGACCCTTCCGATCTCCATTTCATCCCATCCGACTATTTGCTTCACCCTATTCCATCGTCCGTTTCGCCCTGTTTTTCCTCCCCGATTCGTTAAGGAACCAATAATAATATCGTGTCATGGTGTACCATTGTTCGGAGACCATGTCAACCATCATCGCCCCGGACGAACTGGGTGATTCATCGGACGACGGCGAGCGACGCTCATCGTTCCCGGATTCCGTCGTCACCTCGCTTCGGTTCATCGGTTTTTGGGGAGCAGTCGTACTCCCGTTTCTCTACATTCCGCTGTTCATCAGCGGTCTCGATACCGCTGGACAACAACAAACGTTCATCCTGTTGCTTGTGTTGAACGTCGTCGCGCTCGTCTTCGGTCACCGGTACAGAGCGTGAATGGAACGTATCGCGCGAGAATGTAACGAGTCTATAATCCGACCGTTTCGTGGTTTCGCTCCTCGTGCCGATTTCGTTAACGGGGGTATAACTATGGGCTCGACCGCTGAAAGGAAGCGTATGTCTCAGTCAGTTACGAGCAGTATGAACATCGGGTGTCCCCACTGTGGGTCCGCATCGACTGTCGATATCGCACCCGACGGACAAGGTCAAGCGGAATCCGACGACCAGTTGAAGGGGACGCTCGTCCGATGCCAATCCTGTGGTGACGATTTTTCGTTCTACTACTACTGAGTTGGCGTTCGCGTGGTCGGCTCAGAACCGCGCCGGGAATTCGACAATCGTTTTAGGCCTGGACTATTCTTTGCCAGTATAAATGGGTAACTGCGTCATTTGCGGGACGCCTGCTGACGGCCCGATTTGTTCGAGCCACGAGCAGGACGTTCTCTTTGAATTCAACGGAAACAGCCCGGAGCAGCTCGTTACTGGACGATTTTACAAAGGTACCGTCGACGGTTTCGCCGACTTCGGCGTCTTCATCGACATCGGTGACCGCGTCACCGGCCTGCTTCACAAGAGCGAGTTGGACCAGCGGCTCGAAAGCCTCGACTGGGACCAAGGCGACGCGGTCTTCGTCGAGGTCATTGGTGTGCGCGACAACGGCAACGTCGATCTCAGCTCGTCGATTCGCCAATCGGAACGCGAGTTCCGCGGCAAGCTGATTCAGGACGGTACCGACGTGCACCTCCCCAGTGAATCGAACGACGAAACCACGTCGGACGAACCGGAATCGAATTCCGAATCCGCGTCCGAATCCGAAGCCGAATCTACGTCCGAATCCGAAGCCGAATCTGCGTCCGAACACGAAGCCGAACCGGAACACGAATCCGAATCCGAACCGGAACAGCCGGCGACGACCGACGGCTCCGGGAACGCGGTCGGAGGCGCTACCGTCTCCTCCCAGATCGAACAGCCCGAACGCGTCCAGATCGAAACGCTGGGCGACCGAGTCGGCGACAGCGTTCGAATCGAGGGCGAAATCGTGAGCGCGAGCCAGACGAGCGGCCCGACGGTGTTCGAACTCCGCGACGAAACCGCCGTCGTGGACTGCGCCGCGTTCAAGGAGGCAGGCGTTCGTGCCTACCCCGAAGTAGATACCGGCGACATCGCACGACTGGTCGGCGAAGTCGAACTCCGTAACAACGAACTCCAAGTCGAGACCGAACACCTCGAAGCCCTCACCGAAGAGGAGGAAGCGACCGTCGAGGACCGACTGGCACAGGCACTCGAAGACGAGGCCCGTCCCGAAGACGTCGAACCGCTCGCCGACGACTCTGCCGTCGAAGCCATTCACGGGGACGTCCGCGACGCCGCCGGTGCGATTCGCCGCGCGGTCATCGAATCCCGCCCCGTTATCGTCCGACACAACGCGAGCGCGGAGGGCTACGTGGCCGGAGCGGCCATCGAACGCGCCGTCCTCCCGCTCGTGCGCGACGAACACGCACGAAGCGACGCCCAGTATCACTACTTCGACCGGCGACCGCTCGAAGACGGCTTCTACGACATGCAGGACGCGACGAAGGACGCGACCATGATGCTCGACAACCGCGAGCGCCACGACGAGAAACTACCCCTCTTCGTCCTCATCGATGCCGGAAGCACCGTCGAATCGAGCGACGGACTCTCGCTCCTCGACATCTACGGTGCGCCCCACGTCGTCATCGACACGCACTACCCGGACGACGAAGTCGCCCAAACTGCCGACGTCGTCGTCAACCCGTTCCTCGGCGACTCGGGCGACGACGTAACCGCGGCCGTCCTCGGTGCGAACGTCGCGGCCCACGTCAACGACGAGGTGCGCGACGATGTCGCACACCTCCCCGCAGTCAGCTACTGGGAGGACACCCCGTCCGAATACACCGACCTCGCGACGGATGCGGGCTACGACGAAGACCACGTTACGGCCCTGCGCGAGGCAGTCGCGCTGGAAGCCTACTACCAGTCCTACGAGGACAAGCGCGAACTCATCACCGACCTGCTGTTCGAGCACGCGAAGCGCGACCTCGCCGAGCACGTCAGCGAGCAGTTCCGCACGAAGCTCGAAAACGAACTCGACACCGCCGAGCCGAACCTCACGGTTCGCGGCGCGAACGGCGTCACCTTCACCGTCCTCGACACCGAGGCGTACACCCACCGCTTCGACTTCCCATCGACGGCAGTGCTCCTCGACGCGCTCCACCGCCGCGACATGACGGGACAACCCGGCGACCAGAACGTCACCCTCGGTCTCGCCGACGACGAGGTTCACATCCGAAGCGACGGGGAAATCAACGTCCGCGACATCGCCGAGGACGTCGAGGACCGCGCACCGGAAGCCGGAATCGTCCCCGTCGGCACGCGCGACGGCAAGTTCGAATTCCTCCGCGGCGAGCGCGACGAAGCGCTCGACGCCGTCATCGAAGCCGTCAGCGCGAAGCTGAACTGAACGCGGCGCTGATTTGGACTTCTCGGCTTTCTTCTCTTTGAACGATTCTTTCAGCGTTACGTCGGATTTCGGTGAGAACGAGCATCCGGATGAGCGGGTGGGATCTCACTTTGTAAGCAGATTCTTGTCCCGGTAGGTGAGTATCACGCCGACTGCCAGCAACCCGAGGACCGCGTAATTGTCACCGATGTCCATACCGTGATAGGTGACGATGATTCCGTATATGCCACCGACCCAGAGAGCCAGCGCGGAGGCGATTGCGGGAACCGACCGATCATCGAGCACCTGGTGAGCGCCGTAGACGATTACGGTGGCCATGAGAAAATACGCGAGTGTCGTGGATACGTCCCTGCCCGAGACGGCAGAATAGATGGCGAGTATGACCATCCCCATCAGGAGGCCGAGAGTGGTCAGGCGACTCAGGTTCTGCATACTGGACTCGTTCCCTTCAGTCATGTTTCAACCCTCCTTCGTTTGTCACAAATAGCTACTGATTGGACCGTTCTCCCTCGGAACCGCAGTCTACCGATTTCCCTGTTCGGGTTCGACCACTCGTCGTGTTTCCGTCCGAGGAGCAACTTCCCCGGAACTGTCCTGTACCGTCTCGTATATCATCTCGACCGTCTCCGTATCGAAGTCCGTGGCACGAGTTCCGGCGGACAGTAGCGATGCCGCAGTCTCGACGGATAGCGTCGCGAGGTCGAACCGTCGCTGCAAAATCGACTGTGACTTCGAAACAGATTGAACGTTCGCGAGCGGAACGATGAACTCGCTGTGAACCAAGATTCCGTTTCGGACCGCGAGATAGTCGTCGCCGATGGCGACGCTGCGATATCGCCATTGGACGTGTGCAGCGACGAGTGCAAACGGTACGCCGACGAGGGGAAGTAACCACGGAACGGGGAACCCGCTCCAAACGAACTGTGCGGCGTAGAGGAGGAAAGAGAGCAGTACGAGGGCGATGAGATACCGAGTCGCCAGACGGCGTCGCATACGCTTCGGTGGACGCTCGAACTCCGGGTCGTCGTGGTCGATAATCGTCCCCGCAATCTCCTCGACTTCCGACCGATTCCCCAGCGGGATGACCGGTGTCCGAGCGGGCCAGATGTCGAAATCGGCCGCACCGGCGGATTCGACGGTCAACCGTGCGAATCCGAAGGCGTTCTGTAAGGGGTTCGTGGAAACTCGCAACAGTTGCACGTTATCCAGCGGAATGTCGTTCGAATAGTGCCAGACGAGTCCGCCGGACTGATGGATTTCCCCGTCTCGAAACTCGACGGACGTGTCGTGGAATTCGAGCACGGACTGTATCACTCCCACTCCCCACGCGCCGACGACCGTTGCCCCACCAACGACGAGGAATTTCTCGACGGTGAAGTGTCCGTTGACCAGCGACGCGGGTAACGTCGGGGTGAGGAAATCCGATAGCCACGCCGGACTGAAGATGATAGACATCGCGATCGAAATCGCGAGGAAGAGGTGTTTCGGATGCGATGACAGGACGCTTCGAGCGAACAGCATCGCCGAACGAAGTCGATAGAGTTTCTCCTCTTCCGTCGAGACCTTACTTCCGTTCCCCAGACGGTCCTGAATTCGTTCGGCCTCTTCGATACCGACGTAGCGCAACTCCAGTTCGCTTTCTTTACTGCTCCCCGCCGTTTCACACGAGACGTTCGCGATTCCGAGGAACGAATCCACTCCGTTCTGAACGACGCTCGATTCCTGGATTCGGTCGTACGGAATCACGCGGTGCTGCCGGTCGAAAATACCGGATTCCGTCTCTACTGCGGTGTCCTCCAAACGATAGGAGACGGAGTACCATCGGACGCTTTCGCGCACGACGTAAATCAGGACGTAGCACAGGGCGAACCCGACGATATAGGTGAGCGGTGTATCTTCGTAATTATACAGTCCGAAACCGACGGCGAAAATCAGGGGATGGATTTTTAGTCGGTCCATCGTTCCTCGGATGACGCTGTACGGGTGCAACCTCACACAGTGTCACCTCGGATGACGTCGTTCGCCTCGGAGAGCGATTCGTCCGAGCGATTCTCCTCGCGGAGGCTCAGTATTCGACTGCGGAGTTTGCTGGCGCGTTGCGGTCGAAGCCCCGGGAGCAGTAGGTTCGAGCGGCGCGACCCGGCCGTGTGAATCATGATGCTCGCTAACCCGGCGGCTTGTTCGAGAACACCGCGGTTGATGTCGATGTGTTGGATGCGGTCTATCGGAACGTAGGTCTCCCGTCGACGCAACACTCCGTGTTCGATCGTCACTCCGTCTTCGTCTACGGCGAAGCGCCACGCTCTGTATCGAATTGGCGTTACGAGGAGGGCGACCACGAGCATACAGAGAACGATCGGTATCGGACTCCAGACCGGAATGATGGTGGATTGTGACGCGATGATCCCGGCGATGATTCCACCGATCAATCCCGCTCCAACCGTCTTCGTGAACCAAACGTAGCGGACTCTCTTTTGTAACGATTCCATCCGTTATATCAATGGATTATACTGTCTTCGTATTTAAAATGACCATCATCGATTTCGATACGCCATCTCCGAACCCGTATCCGTAGACGACACGCTTATCCGCCCGAACCAACCAAATATCACGTAATGAGTACCGAGACGCCGGACGCCACGGAAACGGAGGCGTTCGAGCAGGTTTGCGAGGAACTGATCGACCGCATCCTCGCTGGCGAGGTCGAGCGCGACGACGTAGAGAGCGCCAAGCTCAACGCCTGTTCGGAGTTCTCCGCGCCGAAAGTGCCGAAGAACTCCGAGATTCTCGACCACGCGCCGGACGAGCGCCGCGAGGAACTGGAAGCCGTGCTCCGGCGCAAACCGGTCCGCACCGCGTCGGGCGTCTCGCCAATCGCAATCATGACCAGCCCGGAGCAGTGCCCGCACGGTAAATGTCTCTACTGCCCGGGCGGCCCGTCCTCCGAGTTCTCCTCCTCCCAGAGCTACACCGGTCACGAACCCGCGGCGGCCCGCGGCGTGCAGAACGACTACGATCCGTACGGGCAGGTCACGCTCCGCTTGGAACAACTGCGACAGATCGGTCACCCCGTCGATAAGGTCGAACTCATCCTGATGGGCGGGACGATGACCGCCCGGAGCCACGACTATCAGGAGTGGTTCGTCAAGCGCGCGCTGGAGGCGATGAACGACTACGACGTGAACAAGGAACCCGAACCCGCGGAGGGCGAGAGCTTCGCCCAGAGCCCCGAGGAGCACGACTTCCGCTATCTGGAGGACGTCATCGCGGAGAACGAGACGGGCGACATCCGCAACATCGGGACGACGTTCGAGACGAAGCCGGACTGGTGTGATCCCGAGCAGATAAACCGGATGCTCGATTTGGGCGGCACGAAAGTCGAGGTCGGCGTCCAGACCACCTTCGAGCGTATCAACCGCGAGATGCACCGCGGGCACGGCGCACAGGCGTCCATCGAGGCCAACCAGCGCCTCCGCGATTCGGCGTTCAAGGTCGGCTTCCACATGATGCCGGGCCAACCCGGTATGTCCAAGCGGATGTGCGTGGAGGACTTCCGCCGCATCTTCGAGGACGAGAAGTGGAAACCGGACTACCTCAAAATCTACCCGACGCTGGTCGTCCGCGGCACCGCGACGTACGACTGGTGGTACAAGGGCGAGTTCGAACCGCTCCGCAACGAGGAGGCGGCCGAACTCGTCGCCGAAATCAAGTCGATGATTCCCAAGTACGTCCGCCTCCAGCGCGTCCAGCGCGACATTCCGGCGGACTTCATCGACGGCGGCGTGTGGAAGTCCAACCTCCGCCAACTCGCACGCCAGCGGATGGAGGAACACGGGTGGACTTGCGACTGCATCCGCTGCCGCGAGGTCGGCATGAACGACGAGGAACCCGAGAACGTCGAACTCGACGTCATGACCTACGAGGCGGCAGGCGGCACGGAGCACTTCATCAGCTTCGAGGACTTCGCCGAGCGGCGCTCGGCTGATAGCCGGATTGTATCCGGCGACTTCGAGAAAGACCTCCTACTGGGCTTCTGCCGACTTCGCTTCCCCGGCGACCCCGTGCGGCGCGAACTCGACAACGCCGCGCTCGTCCGCGAACTCCACGTCTACGGCAGTGAAGTGACCGTGGGTGCGGCGAGCGAGGAAACACAGCACCAACACCGTGGCTACGGGCGAAAACTCATCGCTAAAGCCGAGGAACTCGCCGCCGACGCGGGCTACGACAAGGTCAGCGTCATCTCCGGAATCGGCGCACGCGAGTACTACCGGAACAAACTCGGCTATCATCAGGACGGGCCGTACGTGAGCAAGCGGGTGTAATCGGCAAAAACGGAGTTCGTTCAGTCCTGCATCGGCACGGATTCGACGTCGTACTGCTCGCCGATGGTTTTCAACTCGTCCAGCATGTCTCGTTCTTCACGGAGATTTTTCTTGAGGAGGTCGGCGGCTTCGTCGTGGCCCAACTTGTCGGCCATGAACAGCAGGTTGCCGTACGCCGCGATTTCGAGGTGCTCGAACTTTTCAGCGATTCCCTTGTCGAACAGGTTCCGGAGTTCCTGATTCGGTTTCCCGTCGACGAACTTCTCGTGGTCCTCCACGAGGGCGTCGAGTGCACGGAGTTGCTCTCTCTTGGCCGGTTCGCCGATGTGGTCGAACACGTGTTGGAGGCGCTCGACGTGTCGTTTCGTTTCGCCTCGATGCTCCTCGAACGCGTTTTGAAGGTCGCCATCGTTGACCTCAGTCGCCAGTTCGTCCAGCGCATCGAACAGTTCGTTTTCGACGTAGTACATCTCCTTCAGCCCCTCGTAAAAGAGGTCGTCGAGTGAATCTCCGGTCATGGTAGGTCGGTATTGGTACGACTACAACGACGGCCCTAAACTTTGCCGTGCCCGCGGCGAGTTATCGACGACGACAGTCCCCTCGCGAACCGTTCGCTCTGCGAGTCAAGTTGCACAGATTTAAGACGGAGAAACGAAAATGAACATACGCCGGTATGCGACGCTTTTCTCGTCGTATGTTGGCAACTCAACTGGGACTGTGCGCTTCGTCGCGTGGGAACTGGTCGGACCCACATCGGCTTCCGGAAGCCACCACCCACCATCCGTCTCGTCTCTCCGTCGTCTCCACCCTTTGCAAATCAAAATCGAAACGTCGTCTTCTACGCGAACCCTTATTTCGGCTGAATCGGCACTATAACGGAGCAACCGTCTCATCGACGAGTCGAGACGATTCAGTACGCAGATCGGTCAATACTTTCGTCTGTCGTACTTTCCGGAATTCATTACGATAAAATAAAAACGGAGTAGCCGTCTATTCGTCCTCTGTGAACACGAAAATTTCGGGGAGTCGTCTCACTCCGTTCGACTCCTCCCGGTCAATTATTCGTCTTCAGTCTTGATGTCCGCCGAGAGACCCTGTGCCATCTCGATGTCCTTCGAGTTGTTGAGGGTCCACGCCGTGCGTTCGGTGACGGCTTCGATGGATTCGCGGGCGCTCGGGTAGCCGTTGCCGGACTTCTTCACGCCGCCGAACGGCAGGTGGACCTCCGCGCCGATGCACGGGAGGTTGGCGTAGGCGAGGCCGATTTCCGCGTAGTCGCGGAAGTAGTTGATCTGGCGGTAGTCCTCGCTGATGATGGCTCCGGCTAGGCCGTAGGGCGTGTCGTTGTGAATCTCGACTGCCTCTTCGATGTCACCCGAGTAGCTCATCAGGGCGACGTGCGGACCGAAGACCTCCTCGTGGATACAGCGCAGGTCGGGGCTGTAATCGACCTCGTAGACGAACGGGCCGACCCAGTAGCCGTCCTCGAAGCCGTCCGGAATCTCGTCGTCGTCGAGTTCCTCGCGGTCCACGAGCACGTTCGCACCCTCGTCCTTGGCGAGTTGGTTGTACTTGCTGAACTTCTCGACCTGATCCTCGTTGACCATCGGACCCGTGAAGGTGTTCTCGTCGAGCGGGTCGCCGACGGAGATGTCCTTCGCGATTTCGACGTAGCGCTCCTTGAACTCGTCGTACACGTCCTCGTGGACGATGAGGCGCTCGCTGGAGACACAGCGCTGGCCCGTCGTCTTGAACGAGGACATGATGGCGCTGTGGACGGCGACGTCGAGGTCCGCCTCCTCCGTGACGATGATGCCGTTCTTGCCACCCATCTCACAGGCCGCGAGTTTGCCGGGTTCGCCGCCGACCTTGCCCGCGATCTTGTGACCGACTTCGGATGAACCGGTGAACAGGACGGTGTCCACGCGCTCGTCCTCGACGATGGCGTTTCCGGCGTCGCCGTAGCCCTGTACCATGTTGAACACGCCGTCCGGGAGACCGGCGTCCTCGAACATCTCGGCGATGATCTGACCGCACCACGGCGTCTGTTCTGCTGGCTTCCAGACGACCGTGTTCCCCTCGACCAGCGCGATGGCCATGTGCCAGAACGGGATGGCGACCGGGAAGTTCCACGGGGAGATACAACCGATGATGCCCCGCGGCTTGCGGCGCATGTAGGCGTCCTTGCTCGGAATCTCGCTCGGGACGACGTCACCGTGCGGGTGTCGGGCGTTGCCCGCGGCCCACTCGACCATGTGCGCGGCCTCGACGACGTCTGCTTTCCCTTCCGAGATTTCCTTCCCGCATTCCTTCGTGATGACTTCGCCGAGTTCGTCGGTTCGCTCTCGGAGTTCGTGGTAGATGTCCCACAGGTACTCCGCGCGGTTGATGTACGAAAGTTCGCGCCACTCGTCCTTCGCTTCCTCCGCGGCGTCGAGGGCGGCTTCGACGTCCTCGGGTGTTCCGCGGTGGAACTCGCCGAGCGACTCCTTCGTCGCCGGGTTGACGCTCTCGAACGTTTCGTCGCCCGCCCCGTCGTGCCACTCACCGTCGATGTAGTGACTGTAAACCTGCTCGCTGGCTTGTTGACTCATGTTGTACTCGGTAAAATTTGACGCGGCACCTTAAAAAAGACTCTTACTTGGAGAGCACACCGACGTGGGGTTCGGGGGAACACGGAAGAACTCCAAGCCGCTATTCGTCCTCTCCACGCCAGTAATCCACTTCGCCGTCGAGCGGGAAGTAGCCGCTCAACGTTCTCCCCTCGTGTTTTCCGGGTGCGGTCCCGGCGAATATACCCATCTTCCCGGAATCGGGATACACCGACACGTCGGGTTCGCGCATGGTCGAAAAACAGAGGTATCGAAGCGTCGCCTCGGAGTCGTTGATGACGCGGCGAGCGTACTCCTCCCCGACCGGGAACGCGACGTAATCGCCCGTTTCGAGGTCCCGTTCGTCGTTCTCGATTCGGAGCGTTCCCTCCCCGTCGAGGACGAAAATCGCCTCCTCGTTTCCGGTGTGGTAGTGGTACGGCCACGATTTCTTCCCCGGCGGGAGTTCGTACAGACTACAGCCCAACCGCTCGCCGCCTGCCGCACCACCGAGTTGCTTGCGACGGATCTGAAAGTTAGTGCCGTGTGATTTCTCGTCCCAGTCGATTGCGGATTCGTTGACGATTTGGGGTCGCCCGTCGGTCATACTCGATTAATCACAAACGGTTGATAAATAGGCACCGGCGAGCGGTTAGCCGCTCTCGGCCTCTTCCCTGTCGGCGAGCTTTTCGATTTCACCTTTGACGCTCGCGGCGTCGAAATCGTGGTCGGGGCGCATGTTCACGAAGTCGAGGAACTCGCGTGCGGCGAGCAACTCCTCCGGAGAATAGTGTTCGTTGGCGGCCAATACCGAGTCACGAGCGCCGATCAGCGGCGTGAGCGACGCCAGCGCGCACGCGAGGTCGTACGAACGGGCCTCGTCGATTCGCTCCTCGTTGACGCTCGTCGCGTCGATGAAGTATATCTCTCCGTCCGCGACGAGGACGTTCTCCCCGCGCAGGTCGCCGTGTGCGAGGTTGTGTTCGTGCATCCGTGCGAGCGCGCCGAACAGGTCGGGGGCGTACTTTCGTACGTCCGATTCGGGAATCCCCTCGAACGTCTCGAAAGAGGGCAGATACTCCATGACCAGCACGCCGAGGTCGTCGTATTCGAACGCCTCTATCGGTGCCGGGACGTTCAACCCGATTTCGCGCATCTTCTTCGTTGCTTCTAGCTCGTGTTCCGCCATCTCGTCCGGCCCGGCGAAATGTTCGAAAAACCCCTCGGTGCCGCTGCTGAACGCGCCCAGATTCCGCACGCTGGTGAAGAGCGCGTGAACGAGCGAGTTCTGGTCAGTCGTGATCTTGACGAACCACTCGTCGTCCACCACACAGGGCGTCGAGAGCCAGTTGTCGGCGTCGATGAACTCGACGCGAACTTCCTCGCGGTCGTATCGCTCCGCGATCTCTCGAATGACTGCCTCGATACGCGGCCACTCGATCGTGCCACGTACCAGTCGCCGAATACCCATTGGAGACCGGTTCGTCCCCATCGTTGATAAACTCACTCACCGTCAAGGAGGTTTCATTTTACCTGCTTCCCCCTCGTTCGCTCCGCTCACGAGGGGCCAGTCGAAGACATTATAGCGAAACCCGCGCAAAAATTGCGTATGGATTTCAATCTCCCCGACGAACACAGGATGGTACGCGACACCGTCCGGGAGTTTTGTGACGAGGAAATCGAACCTATCGCACAGGAAATCGAGAGCGAACACCGCTTCCCCGCGGAGGTCTTCGACGAACTCGCCGCTCTCGACATGATGGGCGTTCCCATCAGCGAGGAGTACGGCGGACTCGGCGGCGACCAGTTGATGTACGCGCTCGTTACCGAGGAGTTGGGCCGGGTGTCCGGGTCCATCGGTCTCTCGTATGCTGCACACATCTCGCTGGCGTCGAAACCCATCGAGATGTTCGGCACCGAAGAACAGAAAGAGCGATGGTTGACGCCACTCGCGGAGGGCGACTACCTCGGTTCGTGGGCGCTCACGGAACCCGGTTCCGGGTCGGACGCGAGCGATATGGACACCACCGCAGAGAAGGACGGCGACGAGTGGGTGCTCGACGGCACGAAGCAGTTCATCACCAACGCGAGCGAGGCGGGAAGCGTCCTCGTCAAGGCAGTCACCGACTCCGATGCGGGCTACGGCGGCATCTCGACGTTCATCGTGGACCCCGAGGAGGACGACGGGTTCGAGGTCACGACCGTCTGGGACAAGATGGGACTCAACGCCTCGCCGACCTGTGAAATCCAGTTCACCGACTGCCGGATTCCCGAGGACCGACTCCTCGGCGAGGCGGGCGAGGGCTGGGAGCAGACCAAGAAGACGCTCGACGGCGGCCGAATCAGCATCGCCGCGCTTTCGACCGGCATCGCGCAGGGTGCCTACGAGGCGGCCCACCGGTACAGCCAGGAGCGCGAGCAGTTCGGCAAGCCGATCTCGAAGTTCGACGCCATCCGCAACAAGGTCGTGGACATGGACCGCAAAATCGAGCGCTCGCGCCTGTTGACCCACAAAGCGGCGTGCAAGTACGACGAAGGCTACTCCGTCTCCCACGAGAGTGCGCTGGCAAAACTCGACGCCAGCGAGTCGGCGCGGAAAGTCTCCGAGGACGCCGTGCAGGTGCTCGGCGGCTACGGCTACACCGAGGATTTCGCCCCGCAGCGGTTCCTCCGTGACGCGAAACTGATGGAAATCGGCGAAGGGACCAGCGAGATTCAGCACCTCGTCATCGGACGGGAACTGGGACTGTAAGCCCAGAAACGGATCTTTTCTCTCACCAGACCCCCCACGAGAGCATCGTCCAGACGCCGACCACGAGGACGACGAGCGACACCAATCGCTGCATCATGATGCGCGTATCGCTGAACTCGATGTCCCCTTTCGCGCCGTATCGCACTCGCATTTGGTGTCGCGCCATCGCACGTGGTTTCAGCACGTTCAACGCGCCGATGGCGACGAATACGACCATGAAGAGGGTGAAGAATGCGGGAGGCATATCGCCACGATTCTCGGTTCGGGGCATAAGCTTGTGGGTGAACTGAACACTCTTTCGTGTGAACCTCGGACGCTGTAGTAAAAGAAGAACTCAGTACGTCGGACTCTCTTCCCGTTCCCCGTCGCGTTTGTTCACGACGCGGGCGAGGATGAACAGCGCGTCCGATAGCCGGTTCAGGTACGTCACGGCGTTCTCGTTGATCTCCTCCTCGCTTGCCAGTGCAACTGCGCGACGTTCGGCGCGGCGGCAGACGGCGCGGGCGTGGTGGAGTTCCGCCCCCGATTCGCTGCCACCGGGGAGGATGAACGACGTGAGGGGGTCCAGTTCCTCGTCGTAGGCGTCCATCCACGATTCGAGCAGGTCGGCGTGTTCGGCCCTCACCTGCGGGTCGTCCTCGTCGGGTTCCGGGTTGGCCAAGTCGGCCTGCACGATGTGGAGGTGGTTCTGGATTTCGCGGAGGTGTTCGTCCACGTCGTCGTGCCCCGTCGGTCTGCAGCGCCCGATGAGGGCGTTCACCTCGTCCACCGTCCCGTAGGCCTCGATTCGCGGGCTGGCTTTCGAGACGCGGGACATGTTCTGCAGGTCGGTCTGCCCCGCGTCGCCGCGACCGGTGTATATCTTCATACGAGCGACTGCTCCACGTACTCGACGATTTTCTTGCTCTCGGCCATCGTGACGCCCGAATCCTCGTTCACGAGCACCGGCACGCCGCGCTGACCGCTGACGCGTTTGACCTCGTTCCGCTTCGAGTGGAGCGCTTCGACCCACTCCGTCTCGTACTCGATGTCCGCCTCATCGAGCGCGTCGTGGACTTTCTGGCAGAACGGGCAGCCATCGAGCGAGTACAGCGTTATCGAACTCATATCGCAACGATGGGGCGCGAGCGTAAAGTAAGCTACCGTCTCGGAGAGTACAACGGACTTCGAAAGCCTCCGTCCGCTCGCGAGGTCACTTCGCAACCTCGAAATCGAGCACCCCGAATTTTAAATACCGAAACGGGACCACTCCGGCGCAATGGAGGTGCTCGGAACCCGACTCCTACTGCGTTCGTCGACGACGATGACGACGCTCGCGTTCGTCTTCGGCGGGGTCGTCGTCGGTACGATAAGCGGGCTCACACCGGGAATCCACGTCAACAACCTCGTGCTCTTGCTGGCGTCGGTGGCGGGGTCGATAGCCGGTCCGCCGAAACTGGTCGGTGCGGCGATACTCGCGGCGGGGGTCGCTCACTCGTTCCTGGACGTGGTTCCGTCGCTGGCGCTCGGGGTTCCGGACCCGGTGATGGCGGCGGGGGCGCTCCCCGGCCATCGGTTGGTCATCGAAGGCCAAGGCAGGGAGGCGCTTCGGCTCTCGGCGCTGGGGAGCGGGTTGGCGGTGGCGTTCGCGGTGCCGCTGGCGATTCCGGTCACGACGCTGATGACGGATGCCTACCCGCTGGTTCGGAACCATCTCCGCTCCTTCTCGTCGGAATCACGGCGTTTCTCGTGCTCACGGAACCGACGACCCGCGGGAAAGTTGGTGGTCTCGTCGTCTTCTGTACGAGTGCCGTGCTCGGCATCCTGGCCCTTCCGCTCTCACCAGCGGCACCCCTCGGTATCGGCGGAGTACTCACGCCACTGTTTGCGGGGTTGTTCGGCGCGCCGGTGCTCGTGGACGCGATGAACGGAACGGGGGTTCCGCCACAGGCCGAAGCGACGCTCACGATGCCCCATCGGGCAATCGCCGTAACCGCACTCGCGGGTGCGTTCGCCGGTGGAATCGTCGGATATCTCCCCGGCGTGTCGAGCGCGATAGCGGCCGTCATCGCGTTGGCACTGGTTCCCCGAAGAACCGAAGCACGTGGATTCATCGTGGCGACTAGCGGCGTCAACACTTCGAACACCATCTTCGCGCTTTTCGCGCTCGTCTCGCTCGGAACGCCGCGAACAGGCGTGATGGTTGCCCTGCGCGAGACGAACGCGCCGCTCGACCTGCCGGTGCTCCTCGCCAGCGTCGCCATCGCGGGCGTCGTCGGGTTCGTCCTCGTCCTCGTTCTCGGCGACACCTACCTCGAAGCGGTCGGTCGGCTGAACTACCGACAGCTCTCCGTCGGCGTCCTCTGTCTGCTGATCGCGGCGTCGTTCCTGTTCGCGGGCGTCGTCGGTGTCGGTCTCTTCGTTTGCAGTGCCATCCTCGGTTGCCTGCCACCGCGATTGGGGTGCCGACGGGTTCATCTCATGGGGGTGTTGCTCGGTCCGCTCATCGTCGGCGTGTAACCACGAAGCATTTACGCACCTGCTGTCAATTTGAGGTCATGATCCCCCTGTTCGGTCCCGTCCCGGGCGGCATGGAGTTGATCGTCATCTTCATCATGGCAATCTTGCTGTTCGGTGTTCCGTTGACCATCTTCGGAGGAATATTCGTGCTCCATCGACGGTCACAAGAGCAGGTATCCGAACTGAGAGACGAGGTCGACGAACTGCGAACGGAACTCGAAACGCGGGAACGAGAACAAGAACGAGAGTAGAAGTGACCGAGTTCGGTGACTGCCGTGGGCTACTCCTCGTTCATGATGTCGAGGCAGGCGCCGACGAACGTGTTCTGCACCGCGAACGCTTCGCCGTCGAGCGCGACGGCGGTACCGCAAAGTTCGCCGTGCGTGAAGTGCATCTCGATGGCGTCGTCGAAACAACGGATGGTACAGTTCAACGATCCGTGATTGTAGAGGTCTTCCTGATGTGATTTCTCGATGGCTTCGAGTCGCATGTCGCGGCGTACGTCGGCACGCTCCTGTTCGTCGTAAGCGTCGGCGACGTCGTCACGGATGTAGAGTAGTTCGCAGGAATCGGCATCGTAGTAGAGAACGCTTCGAAGAAGGTCCCCGACGTGCGTCTGTAGATACGTGACGAGTTCTCTGGATTCCGTGGTTGTATGAGACATAATAACTATCCGCCTCCACGTTCGTCGACGAAAGACATGAATCTTCCCGGGATTATCTTCGCTGAAAACTAGACTCCGGAATCGGAGGACAGGTCGGTGACGAGACGCTCTTGGAACGATTCCCGAATCCGATGGCTCGGTTCGGCGTCCGTGAGCACTTCGATGACCTGCGTCCCGGTGCTGCCGAGGGAATCCGAAAACGCGTCACGGAATTCGGAACGCGTCTCCACGCGCTGGAAATCGAGGTCGTAGAGGTCGCCAGTCGCGGCGTAATCGAGTCCGTGTGGCGTCCGGAACTGCCCGGAAAACGGCGGGTCGAACGATTCGATGGGAAGCATGTGGAAGATGCCACCGCCGTCGTTGTTGATTTCGACGATGGTCGCGTCCACGCCACAGCGGTCGAGCGCGAGCAGTCCGTTCATGTCGTGGTAGTACGCGATGTCGCCGGTGACGAGGACGAGCGGGTCATCAGTCGCGCTCCCCGCGCCGAGTGCAGAGCTGATGATACCGTCGATACCGCTTGCGCCCCGATTTCCGAGGACGGTCACGTCGGCCGACC
This sequence comes from Haladaptatus sp. R4, assembly GCF_001625445.1. NCBI lineage: Archaea > Methanobacteriati > Methanobacteriota > Halobacteria > Halobacteriales > Haladaptataceae > Haladaptatus > Haladaptatus sp. R4. Next base: position 1,061,353 of record NZ_LWHG01000011.1, read on the forward strand.
GCGGGCGGGCAAAGCGGTCCAAATCCCGGACCGGCATGCTGTTGGACACGAACAGCGTCGCCGGATCGGGAACGAGTCGCGAGACGTCGGCGAGCACCCCGCCCTCGAAATGCTCCTCCGTTTCGGCGAGCAGCGACCGATGGGCGGACTCGGCACGTTCGAACCGTGCCCTCCACTCGTCGCATCCTCCATTTTCTCCGTCTTCGAGTTCGTCGGAGAGTCGCCGGGCGAGGCGCGTCGGGTCGGTGGCGACGAGGTCCGTCGCGGTGAACGAGGCTTCTCGCCATCCGCCCGCGGAATCCACGACGAACTGCCGGGCGTCGACGCGTTCGAGGTACTGACGAAGGACCTTCGAGGTCGGGGACGCGCCGAACCGAAGAACCACGTCCGGGTCTGGCCAGTCGTCGGTCACGTCCGGCACGAGATACGAATCGTAGCCGCCGACGATGGGCCGGTCGTGGCCGAACCGGTGCCCCGACAGCGGGTCGGCGAGCACGGGAAACCCGGTCGCATCGGCCAGCGTTTCCAATTCGTCACGGTCCGGTGTCGGCGTGTCGGCAGGGCCGACGACGAGCAGGCCGCGTTCCGCGTTCGAGACCGACTCGGCGAGCCGGGAGAGCGCGGCGGAATCGAGTTCGGGAACGCCCTGCGAGAGGCGAACGAACGGCCCGTCACGCCCCTCGGCCGCGAGCGGTTCGTCGTCCGCGAACGAGTCGGGAACGTCCCCATCGACGTCGGTCGGTTCGAGGGGTTTTCGGAACGGGAAGTTGAGATGTACCGGTCCCGGCGGTGTTCCGGTCGTCGAACCGAGGGCGCGGGCGGCCGTCGTGCGAAGGTAGCGCAGTTTCCTCGGGGTGGCTTCCGGTTCGGCGACGTCGGCGTACCAACGGACGGCGTCGCCGTACAGTTTCTCCTGGTCTACGGTCTGGTTCGCGCCGCTATCGCGGAGTTCCGGCGGTCGGTCCGCCGTGCAGACGAGCAATGGGACCCGTGCACGGTCGGCCTCGATGACGGCCGGGTGGAAGTTCGCCGCCGCCGTTCCCGAGGTGCAGACGATGGGGGTCGGCTTGCCGGTGCGCTTCGCTCGCCCGAGCGCGAAGAAGGCCGCCGAGCGCTCGTCCAAATGGGAGAACACCTCGATATCGTCGTGCAGGGCGAACGCGACGGTCAACGGCGTCGACCGACTACCGGGAGAGAGACAGACGGCATCGACCCCACCGGCGGCCAACTCGTCCACGAACGTTTCGGCCCACAGCGTGTTTCGGTTCGGATAGGTCATTCGAGTTCGTTCAAAATCGGCAAGAATTTCAACTGCACTTCGTCCCATTCCGCTTCGGGTTCGCTATCGGCGACGATGCCGTTTCCGGCGAACAGGGTGACACGGTCGTTGGCTGCGACACCGGAACGCAGACCGACGGCGAATTCGCCGTCTCCGTCGGCGTCGAACCAGCCGACCGGCGAGGCGTACCAGCCACGGTCGAACCCTTCCGTCTCACGAATCGTTCGCATGGCGTCTTCCAGCGGAAGCCCGCCGACCGCGGGAGTCGGATGGAGGGCTTCGACGACCGAGAGAACGTGCTCTCTGTCGCCGATCTCCGCCGAAATCGGCGTCTGTAGATGTTGAATGGTCGAAAGTCGCTTGAGTCGTCGCTCGCCGACCGAAACGGACGACGCGAGGGGTTCGAGTCGCTCACGGATGGTCTCGGCGACGAGTTCGTGTTCCTCCCGAACCTTCTCGCTGTCCGCGAGCGAGGTCGCGAGTTCGTCGTCCTCTTCGGGCGTCTCGCCGCGGCCGATGGATCCGGCGAGCGCTTCCGTCTCGACCGTTCCACCGCGAAGGGAGACGAGGCGTTCAGGCGGCGCGCCGAAAAACCCGCCCGACGACGTGGGTTGCACGAGGAATCGATAACACTCCGGATAGGACGTTCGAAGTCGTTCGAGGATGTCCGGAACGACGACCGATTCGCCGAGTTCGACCTCCAACGCGGTCGCGATGACTACCTTTTTTAGCTGTCCGTCGCGGATTCGATCCGTCGCGTGGCGTATCTGTGAACACCATTCCTCCCGCGAGGTGATGGGTGTCGTGGACTCGATTCCTGGCGATTCACCGCGGGGGCGCATCGTCGGTAGCGTCTCGATTTCCGCCTGCATCTCGGTGAGTGTTTCCTCGGCAGTCGCCGTTTCGGAGGCGGAAACCGTGAGCCACGTCTCGGTTTCCGTACGCGTCAGTTGGACGTGTGGCAGGACGAACTCCGCACTCGGAAAGCCGTCCCACGGCGGTTCCGGTTGGTGTTCGGTATCGAACGAAAACCCGCCGAACAGGCGCGGACGCGTCGCGTCCGGCCCGTCGTCGGTATCGACGGAATCGAAGAGATCGGTCGCTTGGTTGCGAACCGCGTCGAACCGCCCCCCACCAGTGGCAGTGATGCGCGTAACTGCGCCAGTCGCGGCGATTTCGAGACCGTCCGGAGAAGTCCAGTAGAGGCGTGGAGCCGCCTGTCCCGCGAGAAAGGAGCGGAACGAAACGTCGGGTACTCTGCACGTTCGGGTTACGAGCGGCGAACCCGCCGACAGTTGACCGTCACGGTGCGGTGGCATTTAGTGATAACTCGGGAGCGGTGACCCTTCAGCCTAACTATATCGCTCCTCGTTCCACGGATTTGCGGTGTTGGAGTAACCGCGTTTCTCCCAGTATCCTCGTTCGGGTTCGGTGAGGAACTCGATTCCATCGACCCACTTGGCCCCTTTGTACGCGTACTTGTGTGGCGTGACGACGCGAAGCGGTCCGCCGTGTTCGCGGGGGAGCGGCGCGCCGTCGTACTCCCAGACGAACAGTACCTCGTCGCGCATGCAGTCCTCGAACGGGAGGTTCGTGGTGTAGCCGTCGAGTGCGGAAAACATCACGTGAACGACGTCATCGTCCACACCGGCCAGTTCCGCGAGCGTCGGGAACGTGACGCCGGTGAACTCACAATCGAACTTGCTCCAGCCGGTGACACAGTGGAAGTCTTGCGTTTGTGTCTCGTTCGATAGGTCACGGAACTCCTCCCACGAGAACGCCAGTTCGGTTTCGACCGCCCCCGTCACCGAAAACTCCCACGTCTCCGGGTCCCAGTCCGGCGTTGACCCCTTCGAGAGGACCGGAAACTTGCTCGTCTTCCGTTGCCCCGGCGGCAATCGCTTCCCGTCGAACTCCCGGTGGAGCTCCGTCTTGTCCGTCGTACTCATGGAACGGACTCGGGTCGCTGGAAACGTAGATGTACCGACTGCGGTCAACGTCGGATGTACCGACTGCGGTCAGCGTCGAGTGTACGCGTGGGTTGGCGGAGGGTAATCCAGATATCTTCGTCCAACGTGACCCTGTGGCTCGGTACGGACCGAGTAACAAAAGCCGTCTACCGCAAACGATAGCCTCGTAACCGACCGCGGACGGCCGTCGCGTCGTCACTGACCGTCGCACGCGAGACGGCCACGTACGAAATCGGTTCGACCTCTTCCCGAACGGCCTCCGATTCGGCAGCGGCGAACCGCGACGAACAAGTTTTCGTTTCTTCGGTCCCGTCCCGACCGATTTTCGGAGATACTGAAATATATAACCAAATATCGAAAAGTATAATTTGATGATGAAAACTATAGTTTTCAATACCTGTACTATCTGCCCCGTCAGACTTAAGAACACCCCTCCCGAAGCCCACAATTGTTCCAATGCCAAAGGTAGAGATTACCGTCCCAGAGCACCTCGAAATGCAAATTGCCCAAATGGTCGAACAAGGTGAGTTCGTCAACCGGGAGGAAGCTATCGAGGACTTGCTCGCAACTGGTCTCAAGGCATACAAGACCAGCGGACCGATGGACAACGATAGAGAACCGGGACTCGAAGACGAGGGGATGATGGGTCACGAGGACGAGTACGTCTTCTAGCGGGCGTTTCACCCCGATGTGTGAATAGTTCTCAGAAACTCTTAAACCGGCTAACTTCTAATGGCCCTGCATGCATAAGGATGAGCTTCTCGAGCTACACGAGCAGATGGTGACCATCATGGAGTATTTCCGTGAACAGGACGACGTCCCCGACGGCGCGTTCGACGCATACGACCAGCTCGATGTCGATCCCTCGCACGTTCACAAATCGAAGAGCGAGCACAAACACGCCGTCTTCGTTCTCGGCAACTCGCTCGCGGACGTGATGAGCGAAGACGAGTTCAGCGAAGCGGGCCGGATCGGCAAGCGCATGGAGGAGTTGGCCGACGACGCCGAGCAGAAGATCTGATTTTCGGCGTTATCGCGCGATTTTGCCCCCCCGACGAGGGTCCCCCACTTGATGCGTGTATCCGACTAACCCGAAACTATTTGAGGAGGATTCCGTTTTGACGTATTATGGACGCGCGCACAGTCGAGCAGATATCCGAGTGGAAAACTCGGCCCTTTTCCGGTGGGTTCGAGACGCTCCACACGCTTGCCGACGAGGAATTTTCCGGTGCGGTCGATGCGGGCGGCGCGTGGCTGTTCATGTTGAACGGCCGCGTCATTGGCCTATTTGACGGCACTATCGATTCGTTCGAAGATGCAGACGGGACGCTGTTCGACGCTCCTCATCCTTCGCTTCCGCTGTTGTTCAGCATGAAGGAGCGAGGCGGAAAGACACAGGCGAAATACTACACGAACGACACACCGCTGAAGGAGGCGAGCGAAACGCTCGCATCGAACAAGTTCACCGGGTACATAGAACTCAGTGAAAACGTTCTCAGCGGCGATTACTACGTGGTGTACCACGGTGGACGGTCGATGAGCGCGGCGTACGTCGGTCAGAGCGAGCAACTGTACACCGGCGACGAGGCGCTGTCCCGCGCCAACGACGAGGTCGGAATCTACGAAGTCGTCGCGGCCGACGTGAACGTCATCGACCTGCCGGAGGTAGAGGAACCGGAATCGGAACCCGAGCCAGCCTCGACGCCGACGCCAGAATCCCCATCGACCCCGGAACCGGCGGAAACGAACGAACCGGAGACGCCACCGGAAGAGTCCGCACAGACTTCCCCCGACACGCCGGAACGTGCTGAAGAAACGGGGTCGTCAGCGGAGGCGGAGGCCGTTCGACCCTCTTCGCTGGAGTCGGAGCAGTCGCCGACCGAGGCGGACGCACGACCGGCCCAATCCACGCACTCGACGCCGAACGCGTCGAGTTCCGGGGGCGCTGGAAACGACGGCGGCGCGGAAAGCGCCGCAGGAACGGGTGCATCCGATCCGCTCTCGGACGAACAGCAGTGGCGAGAGACCACGACCATTCCGTCGCTCGACCCCGACAAGAGCAGCTCCGCGAAGTCACACGACGTGGGTGTCAAACAGCGTCGTCCGACGCGAAAACCTCCGCAACAACGGTCACAGAGTCGTTCGACATCCGGCAGGGCGAAGGAGATCGAAGCCGAACTGACCGCGCGCGCCGAAAAGATCGAAGCGTTGCAGTCGAAACTCGCCCGAGCCGAATCGGAGCGTGACGAACTGAAGGCGGAACGCGACCGGCTGAAAGAACGGGTCGAGGAACTGCAAGACGAACTCGAAACGCTCCGTGAGAAGGGTCCGGGTATCACTGCCGAACGACAGCTGACGCCGGAACAAGCGCTGACGCAGACGAACCTCTTCGTTCGCTACGGGTCGAAAGCGAAAGGGACGCTGGCCGACGCGGCGGCGGGCGATGCCAGCCGCGAGACCATCGAGTCGAACCTGCAACTCGAACACCACACGCAGTTCGACGCGGAGGGCATCGCGGTCGATGGGCGGGAGTTCGATGCGTTCCTCCACGATTCGATGGAGTATACGTTCGTCTCGTGGCTCGTCGTCGACCTCCTGTACGAAATCATCGAGACGGGTCATCAGCGCGGACTCGGTGACCTGTTCGAATCGATTCAGGAGATCGATCGGGTCGAACTCCACGGCAGTCTGGTGACGGAAGACGAGGAGGGCGAGGAGACCGAACTGGCGTTCGACGTCATCCTCCGCGACCGGATGGGCAACCCGCTCGTCGTGGCGAACATCAACGACTCGCGCGACCCCGCGACGGGCGAGATGATGGGATCGCTCGTCGATGCCGCGACGAGCGTCGCCAGCGTGAACGACGAACTCAGCGCGGCGTTCCAGGTGACAAAGAGCTTCTTCGAACCGGCCGCACTGGAGACGACGGAGGACGCAACCAGTGGCGGGCTGCTAACGCGAGAAAAAAGGGAGAGTTTCGTCAAGCTATCCCGAAAGCGGGGATATCATCTGTGTCTGGTCGAATCACGTAACGGTGAATTCCACTTGACGGTTCCAGAACTCTAGTTTTCGGCTTCCGCCTTCTCGCCGATCTTCATCGAGTCGAGCTTGGTCGTGATTTCGGAGAGTTTTTCGTCGAGTTCGGAGACGAACTCCTCCGTTCGGTCAGTCGTTATCGCGCCCTGGTTGGAGGGCGAGATGAGGTTTTCTTCTTCGAGAACTCGCAGCGAGTAGCGAACCTTGTGATGGGGGTATCCCGTCTCGTTCGACATCTTCACGATGCCGATCGGTTCACTCTCAATGACCATTTTCAGGACCTGCAAGTGGCGTTCCAGCATATCGACTTCCTTCTCCAGTCGATCTATCATGGCATGTGTTAACTTGTCTTAGAAGCTTTTAAAGGTTATTGTCCGCATCGCATGACGAAGAGTAGAACGAAACTTTCTCTTGGGGAGAGTTAACACTTCCGAATTCGGCGCGTGAATATCCCCGTCGCTGCTAGAATTGACGCGATTCGGACACCGAAATGATCACGTTCGTGTATCCTTTTGCTTCGAAGACCGTAATCGGTTTAGGAGGTGCGGGAGAAACCATCTTCGGTATGACCGTAACCATCGTGGGTTCGCAACTCGGCGACGAAGGCAAAGGTCGCGTCGTAGATCTCTACGGCGCGGCCGCTGACGTGGTCGCTCGCTATCAAGGCGGCGACAACGCAGGCCACACCGTCGTCGAGGGCGGCAACGAATACAAACTCTCCCTCGTTCCGAGCGGCGTCGTCCGCGGCAAGACCGGCGTTCTCGGCAACGGCTGTGTCGTCAACCCCGAGACGCTTTTCGACGAGATCGACACCCTCCGCGAACGTGGCCTCGAACCCGACGTTCGACTCGCCCGCAGAGCACACGTCATTCTCCCGTATCACCGCGTGCTCGACGGCATCGAGGAGGACGTGAAGAGCGATTCGGACCGCAAAGTGGGAACCACGGGACGGGGTATCGGCCCGACCTACGAGGACAAAGCCGGACGACGCGGCATCCGCGTCGGCGACCTCCTCGACGCCGAACTCCTCCGCGAGAAACTCGAATACGTCGTCCCCCAAAAGCGAGCACTCGCCGAGAAAGTGTTCGGCGTCGAGACCGGTGAGGCGTTCGACGTCGATGCGGTCCACGAGCAGTACCAGCGCTACGGCGAGCGCATGAAGGAAGAGAACATGACCGTCGAAGCTGGTGATTTCCTCGCCTCGCGTCTCGATGACGGCGACGAAATCATCTTCGAGGGCGCACAGGGTACCCTCATCGACATCGACCACGGTAACTATCCGTACGTCACCTCCTCGAATCCGACCGCGGGCGTGCCGCGACGGGGACGGGCCTCAGCCCCGGTATCGTCGGGGACGGCGATGTCATCGGCATCGTGAAAGCGTACCTCACGCGCGTCGGAAGCGGCCCGCTTCGACCGAACTCGGAGGCGTCGTCGGTGACACCCCCGACTACGACGAACAGGGTGCGGGCGAAAACGAGGACCTCGCCGAGTACATCCGCGAGGAGGGTGGCGAGTACGGTACCGTCACCGGCCGCCCGCGCCGGGTCGCGTGGCTCGACATGCCCATGCTCCGCCACGCCGCCCGCGTCAGCGGGTTCACCGGTCTCGCAGTCAACCACATCGACGTGTTGGCGGGTCTCGACGAGGTAAAAGTCGGATACAGCTACGATGTCGACGGCGAGGAGATATTCACGGTTCCCGCCACGACCGAACGCTGGGGTCGCTGTGAGCCGAACTTCCGTTCCTTCGACGGGTGGCCGGAAGTGGACTGGAGCGAGGTCGCCGACGAGGGCTACGACGCGATTCCGGAGAACGCGCGAACCTACCTCGAATACATCAGCGACGAACTCGACGCCCCCGTCTACGCCGTCGGTGTCGGCCCGAGCAGGGAGGACACCGTCATCCTGAACCGCCCGTTCGAAGAATAACGATATCGTCCGTCGGATACCAACTACGATATCGTTTCCGACACCCAACCGGTCGCGCCGTTCGGGTACGGCTGATTTTCGGCTCTCGGTTGCAGTTTTCCCGTTCCATCGACCGCCCGCACGACGACCTCGTGGGTTCCCGACGGTTTCCACTCGTACGCCCACTGTCGCCACACGTCGTCTCCCTTCAGCGGCTTCGACAGGCGCGCATCGTTCCACGTCTCGCCACCGTCGGTCGATACCTCGACGCGCTCGACGCCGCGCGTTCCGGCGTAGGCGAGTCCACCGACCTGTTTTCGACCGTCCGAGAGCGTGTTCTCCACCCACAGTTTCGCCACGGTGGTGACCGGCCCTGTCCCGTGCCAACCCTTCTCCTCCCAGAACCCCTCGGCTGGCTTGTCGAGAACCTCTATCTCGGTGAGCCACTTGACGTTGATTTCCCCCCAGTGGCCGGGAATCAGGGCGCGGACGGGATAGCCGTGATTTCGCGGCAGGGAAAACCCGTTCATGCCGAACGCGAGCAGGCCGGATTCGAGCGCGGCCAGCGGAAACTCCTCGTAGTAGTCGTCGGCCGCTCGGAGCATCACGCAGCCACAGTCGCCCTTCGGTTTAGCCCGTTCGATGACGTCCATCATCGGGACAGCCGTCCATATCGCGTTGTTCAGCAAATGGGCGTTCAACTGCTCGCCGACGCAGCGAAGCGTCTTGTAGACGTTCACCGACGACATCGACGTGAGGTCCGCATAATCGATTCGCAGTTCCTCCTCCACGCTTCCCGTGACCGCGAGCGACCACTCCGTCTCGTTCACGTCCGGATTGAACGAGGAGATGTCCACCTCGTAGAATTCGTCGGTGCTGCTCACCAATCCGGGAAGCCCCTCCACGTCGAGCGACTTCCGCTTGGCTTCCGCGAGCAGGTCCTCCACGGTTCGCATGTCGGGCATCCGCTTTTTCTTCCCGCTTCCCATCCCCTTACTCGACGACCGATTGGACTGGTCGGTGTGACCTTCCGGCGGCGTTCGCTCCGGTAGTTTTCGAGGCTGACCGGTCCGCCGCGACCCGAGCAGATAGCCCGCGATACCGACGGTGAGCGCGCCGACCAACGACCCGAGCACTCGTCGTCGTCCCGTGTCGAACGCCGGGTTTCCGACCGATACGCTGGCGATTCCCACGACGATGCCGACGCCGAGTGCAGCGCCGAGCGCGGGCACGAATGTCCCTGTCAGTACGGTTGCGGTACCCCACGCGAGCACCCCGGCGAGAAGAACGCTGACGAGTCCGCCGGTCCCCCTCGCCCGCCTCCCGACGACGAGTGCGACGAACGCGCCGAGCGCGAACAGCAGTATCGTGAGCATCAGTGCTGAGGCGAACGCCAGTTTATCGCCGACTTCACCGAGCGTTTGGATGGAAAACGCGATGACCGCCGGTGGCGTGACCTCGATGACGAACGCATTCACCGGCGCGGCGACGAAATCCGGCGTGTTCCCGGTGACCGCGTACGAACCGGCGACCCCAGCACCCCCTGCGAGCAGCGTGACGAGCGCATCGCGCCCCGTTGAATGAATCATTTTTCCCCCTCGTGGAAACTACGGCCGGAACGACGATAGCGTTCGTGGGTGAGCGACGGAAGAAGCCTCCTCCCTCCGACGAGTTACTGATCGGTCTCGAACTGGTCGTCCCCGTCGCCCCTTACGAAGACGAAGTCGTCGTGCCTCCCCGTTCAGTTCCTGGTCGTTCCGTCGGTGGTTGTCCCGTTGGTGGCTGTTCAGTCGGCGTTCCTTCCGTCGGTGTTCCTCCGTTTTGCGTCGTGGTGGTAGTCGTGGTCGTCGTAGTCGTCTCGGCACAATCCGCGGCGAGCGGCGTGACCGCGATACCATCCCGAGCGTAGCCGAACGATTCGAGATTTAGCCGCCAGACGAGTCGGTCGTCGTCTCCAGTCGGTTTCCAATCGACCTCGAAGGCGTGTCGGTTCGGCCGGAATCGACGTGGTGCACGCCCTTCGACGGTTCCTTCGAACGAACTACCGAGACGTAACGCCGTTGCGTTCGGATTGTTGTACCCGAACAGCACTCGGATCGTTCCGTCCCCGTTCGGTCGGCAGTCCACGAAGTAGGGTTCCACTCGCGGCGGACGGATTCGCCGGATACACCGCTTGATCGAGGGGTTCGTCACGTCGATTTGCGGCCCGTCCGGGTATCGCTTGTACGCCGTGACGCTCGTCACGACGAACCCGGAGATACCTTCGTCGGCGAGCGCTTTCGGCGGGAGGACGCGCCGCCGACGGATCGGTCCGAACTGGAAGTACGACGTCGCGAATCCGACTTGGTCGTACCACGCCGTGTTGATGGCGACGATCTGGAAGGGGCCCTTGACGCGTACCCGCTGACACCCGTCGAACGTGACGGACCCGCTCGGCGCGGTGAGCGCCTTCGGTGTGCGTTTGTGCCCGTTCAGATACACGTTCGCCGTTCCCTTCACCTTGAAATACGTGATAACGCCCGAATATCGGTACGCGTCGCCGCCTCCGGCGATAGCTCCCGTCACGTTTCCGTTACCGACGTTGTCCTCCTTGTCGATGGTGAGAAATCGCGTATCTATTGGCGCACCGCCGTTTTCCCGCGTCTTTCGGACGCGTCCCGTGACGCTGAACTCGTACTCGATGACGTTTCCCGGACTCCCACCGAAGATGACGAGGACGTTCGGTAGTTTCTGCCGGTTCCGCTGCAGCGACCCCATCCCGATACCGCCAGCAACCCCCCCGAGGAGTTGGCGACGACTCACAGTTCCGGTCACCATGGGGAATCTAGTCGGTGAGGGATTCGATAAAACGCGACGTTCGTTCTCGGATAGTGTCGCCCTTTCTTGGAACTGGGATTTCGATCACCAATTCGAGCTGAAGCGTCCATCGCGGGGCAGTAGCGTGGCTTCCGCGCCGGTAATCCGCGTTACCGGCGATAATTTCGGCGACGTGGTCGCTACCATCGAACCCGTCACGCTTTTGCCCCGCCCCTTCGTGCACCCGGACATGAAGAAATCCCTGATGGACATTATCTGCTGTCCGCTGGATAAACAGGAACTCGAACTCGACGTGCGACAGGAAGAGGATGAGGAAGTCCTCTTCGGGACGCTCACCTGCACGGAGTGTGGCGAGGAGTACCCCATCGAGGACGGCATTCCGAACCTCTTGCCGCCGGACATGCGAGAGGCCTGAATCTTTTAATAGTTGAAGAGTTTACCACAATTAACGAACGAGGTGTACCGTGTCTGGCACGCTATCGATACACATCAACCGTGACGGTTTGCATCACATCGACGTAGCGCAGTCGTTCGAAACAGACGATTCGTTCGACATCGTGCTCGAAAATCACGGTGCGCCGATTCACGTACACCTCCATATCGACGACGAACTCTCCGAAGTGGCCTCGCTGTCCGCGACGAACCACTACATCGAGGAGGGCGAAACGGAGGTCGTCCCGATTTCGGTCCGCAACGGTCCCGGTCGCGGAAAACTGAAAATCGTCACGAGCTACGGGGCCGAAACGTCCTACGTGGACGTGGATATCGAGGAACACGATCCCAAAGCTAACGAGATTCTGGTGGACGAGGCCCTCTCGAAGCCCAAACCTCGATCCCCCCGACAGTCGAACGAAGCGTCGGAACTGACGCGCAACCTCCCGCTCATCGTCCTCATCGTGTTGGCCGTGGTTCTCGTCCTCGGCGTCGGTGTCCTCGTCGATTGGGTCGTCGCGCTGTTCGGCGCGGTTTCGGTGCTGATCGGTATCGGCGTCGCGACGTACTTCCTCACGCAGTAGCCGATTCCTCGTCGTAATCGCCTCGCCTCCACGTCCCAATCGTCTCCACGTCTCAATTGCCACCACGTCTCAATCGTATTCCTTTTTCCCGCTCTCCTCCTGCATCCCGATAATGTCTCTCGCAGAAGCCACCCGAACCGCGGCGCGGCGACGACCGTTTCTCCTCGCCGCGCTCCGCGCGGACGTCGTGAACTACACTGCCGCCGCGGGATTTCTCGCGGCCGAAGTCGGTGCCGACGACACCGACGCGGTTTCGACCGCGCTCTCCCGATTCGCCGACGAACTACCGACGTACGAAACCGAATCTCGTGACGTCCGCGTCACCATGCGGAGCGGCTTGGATCCAACGGACGAGGATGATGAGGAGGCCGTCCTCTCCGTGGGCGGTACGGGATTCGCGCCGAATTCGGGGTCGCTGACGGGCATCGTCGTGACCGGAAACGTCGATGCCCCGTCGCTGGCTTCCGTCCTCTCCCGCCTCCTCACCGAAGACGTGGAAGTCGTCGCGGCCGCCGTCGCGGAATCCCTCGTCGTCGTCGTCGAACGGCGGGACGGCGCGAACGCGGTTCGGTTCGTGGAGGACGCCTTGGACGCCGTGCCGAAGTAGCATCGAGACGGGTGCGTACTCGGGTGGTTGGTAGGTTGAGGCGGTTGGATCGGTTACGTCGATTCGGTGAGTCGAGGCGGTTGGATCGGTTGCGTCGATTCGGTGGGTCGAGGCGGTTGGTGTCGCTTCCGACGATTTAAAACGGTTGCTGGCACTACCGTTCCCTATGACACTCTCCGTAACGAACACGCTCACGGGGGAACGGGAGCCGTTCGAACCAGGGGACCCGGATTCCGTCCTGCTGTATTACTGTGGGCTGACCGTTTCCGATTTCGCCCATCTGGGCCACGCACGTGGGTGGGTTCACACCGACGTGATGCATCGCTGGCTGGAACACCTCGGCTACGACGTCCACCACGTCGAGAACTTCACCGACGTGAACGAGAAGATCGCGGCCCGCGTCGGCGAGGACGACCTCGGCGACAGCGAGGCGACGTCGCACGGACCTTCATCACGCAGGTCATCCGCGACATGCGCGATTTGAACCTGAAGCGCGCCGACGTGTACCCCCGAGTCAGCGAACACGTTCCGGAGATCATCGACCTCATCGAGACGCTGATCGACAAGGGCTACGCCTACGAATCGAACGGGTCGGTCTACTTCGACGTGACGAAGTTCGAGGAGTACGGCAAACTCTCGAATCAGAAGGTCGAGGAGATGGAAGCACAGGGTGAGAGCGACGAGCGCTCCGAGAAGCGCAATCCCGGCGACTTCGCGCTGTGGAAAGCCGACGGTGTAAGCGAGAACGCCATCGAGAATCACCGAAAGTCGGACCGGGAGTACGCCGTTTCCTGCCCGTCCGGGGAGACGTGGGAGTCGCCGTGGGGCGAGGGTCGCCCCGGTTGGCACATCGAGTGCTCGGCGATGAGCATGAAACACCTCGGGGAGACCATCGACATCCACGTCGGCGGACAGGACCTCGTCTTCCCACACCACGAAAACGAGGTGGCCCAGAGCGAGGCCGCGACGGGCCACCAGTTCGCGCGCTACTGGCTCCACGTCCGCCTGCTCGAAACCGACGGCGAGAAGATGAGTTCGAGTCTGGGCAACTACTCGACGGTTCGCGGCGCTATCTCGGAAATCGGCGCGAACGCAGTCCGGATGTTCCTGCTCTCGACCTCGTATTCGAACCGCCAGACGTTCAACGACGAGACCGTGAACGAGGCCGTCGAACGCTGGGAGCGACTGTCAGACGGCTACGACCGCGCCGTGGATGCGCTCGACAGCGAGAACGCCCGGACGAAGGTCGAGGACGACGAGTTGCGCGAGGCAGTCGCCGAAACCCGAGCCGAGTTCGCGGACGCGATGAACGACGACTTCAACACGCGGCGCGCGCTGGCGGCCCTGCTCGACCTCGTGACGGCGGTCAACCGTCACGTTGACGACGGCGATGAGTGCGATTACGAGGGACTCAAGTCGGCCGTCGAGACGTTCGAGGACCTCGGCGGCGAGGTCCTCGGCTTCTCGCTCGGCGGCGAGACTGGCGGTGACGTGCGACTCGCCGAAGACCTCGTCGAACTCGTCCTCGAACTGCGTGAGAACGAACGTGAGGAGGGCAATTACGAACGCGCCGACGCGCTGCGAGACGACCTGCAAGCGCTCGGCGTGGACGTGCAGGACTCCGATTCCGGCCCGTCGTTCAAGCTCCCGTAGCGTCCGAAACCGGTTCTCAGAACTCCTTCGGTAGCTGATCGAGATACCGCCGCGAATACGCGACGACGAACACGATTGCGCTGGTAAACAACGGCACCCAGAAATCTCGCTGAATCGGATCGGCTCTATATTCTCCTATAGTCAGACATCACGTTAGAATCTTACAACATAATACTACGACAAATAAAAGTCAGATTTAGAACATCTCGTAACCCCGAATCCGTATTCCTCGCCGACTCGGATCACTAAAAATGATCTTCGAATGGGAAACATATCTCCCCGCTAATATTGCGTATTCCCGACCAAGGCATTGATATAGTGGGGCGCATACACGCAAGGTACCAATGAACCGGAAACTGGTTGCTGGCGCGCTTCTGGCGGTCCTCGTGCTTTCGAGTGGCTGTCTCGGGTTCCTCCTCGGGGATACCTACTCAGTCAGCGCCTCGAAGGCGACGGTGGGAGACGATACGCTCTCCCAAACGGGCTACGACCAAGCGAAGGTCAAGAAGGTGGGTATCAAACGGACGTTCAAGGCGGCGGGGCAGAGCCGCGACGTGAAGGTAACGAACTGGGTGGCGCAGTATCAGAAATCCATCAGCATCGCGGGTATCGGCGAACAGCCGATTGCGAAGTTCACCGTCGTGAGCAGTCCGTCCGTCTCCGTCGGGAAGAAATCGTTCAACCCGCTGGCGAAGTTCGACAACAAGGACTTGGTCGAGAAGTTCGTCGCCGGGTACGCTAACGTCAACGACGTGAAAACCGTCGGGTCGAAAAACGTGACGATGCTCGGCAAGGAGACGAAAGTCACCGAGTTCACCGGAACCGCCAAAACACACGGCGTGAGCATCGACGTGACGATTCAGGCTACGAAGGTAAAGCACGACGGCGATTGGATCGTCGTGCTCGCGGTCTATCCGAAGAAGTTGGACGAGTCGACGACGTGTCCCAGTTGATTTCCGGCGTTCAACACGACGGCTGAACGGGCAACGTTTTTTCTTCCTCCTCCGGGTACGAGTGGTATGAACCGGACGTACGCCTCGGGACTCGGACTCACCGCGCTCGGATTGGTGGGGTACCTCATCGGCATCGAGACGCCGTATCCGGGTCGGGCGTTCTCGATCACCGGCGTCATGGTCGGTATCACGCTTCTCGCCATCGCCAACGCGACCGGCGTGGAGGAGGTACGATGAGTATCGAAACGGGAGTCGAACGATGAGTCCCGATACGGAGGAGGTACGATGACCATCAAGGCACTGCGATTTTCCGAAGGCGAAGTCGAAACCGTCGAGGACTACGAAGCCGCCCGAGTCGACCCCGGAACCGTGTGGGTGCGGGTGAGCGAGGCCGACCCCGTCGAACTCGAACGCGTCGCCGAGTCGTTCGACATTCACCATCTCTCGCTCGAAGACATCAAGAACGGGGTCCGACCGAAGACCGAGGAGTTCGCAGGCTACACCTTCCTCCTGCTCAAGACGGTCGAATTGAGCCGTGGCGAAACGACCTTCGAGGAGGAGACGCAGGTCAAGGCCGTCGGCGTGTTCATCGGCGAGGACTGGCTCGTCACCCTCTCGGAACACGACATGGACGCCGTCCGCCGTATCTGGCAGGCCGCCCTCGACGGCGACCGGCGTATCCTCGATAGGGGGCCGGACTTCGCGGCCTACCGCGTCTGCGACGGCATCGTTGACAGCTACTTCACCGTCCTCGACGAAATCGAGGACGAGATCGAAGCCGTCGAGGAGGCCGTCATCACCGACACCAGCATCGAGACGCTGGAATCCATCAACGGCGTCCGCCGCGAACTCCTCTCCTTCCGGAAACTCGCGTGGCCCACCCGCGAAGCCGTCGGCTACCTCGCCCGTGGCGACCCCGAGGAAGTCCGCCCGGAGACGGAGAAGTACTTCCGCGACGTGTACGACCACCTCGTCCAACTCGTGGACTTGACCGAGACCTACCGCGATTTGGCGGGCGGCGCACGCGACATCTACCTCAACATGCTCTCGGTCTCGACCAACGAGGTGATGAAAAAACTCACCGTCGTCGCCACCATCGTCCTCCCGCTCACGCTCGTCGTCGGCGTCTACGGCATGAACTTTCAGAACAGCCCGTTCAACATGCCCGAACTCGGGTGGGAGTACGGCTACCCCGCCGTCATGCTCGGGATGTTCCTGATGACCGCGATTCTGGTCGTCTACTTCCGGCAGGAGGGATGGCTGTGACGAATTGTGATCGCCGTCCTATTTTCCGAAGTCGGTGAGGTTGGCCTGCACGCCCGAGACCATCTCGGATTTGCGTCGGAGGCTGTTCATCGAGATGGGGAGTTGCGGCACGATTTCCCGGACGGCCGTGTGGAACGATTCCGATTCGCCGAACCGGCCGTCGAAGGCGTTGCGGACGCTCTCGCGGACCTGCCAGACGCCGACGGGTGCCCAGTAGTCGTCGCTGACCTCGCGGAGGACGAGCGCCTTGGCCTGTCGGCCGATGTCTTCGAGGTGTTCGAGGACGCCGAGGCGGGAGGCGTAGTACGCTCCGGCGGTTTCATCGACGTAAGCCGTCCGACCTTCGTAGCCCTCGTGGGCGCTCCCCATCCAGATGTCGCCGGTCGGGGATGGGTTCCAGATGCTGCCCGGCGCTTTCATCTCCACGAGTTCGTACTCCCACTGGCCGGGCGTGAGGACGACCCAGTAGCGGTTGCCCATGTACTCGTTCACCCAGACCTGCGTCTCGTCGATGCTGGGCGCGTTGCGGATGCGGCCCCGAAGGTACTGGCCGATGGTGTCGTCAACGGCGGTGATCGACCAGCGCGTCGGGACGAGCTTTCGATTACGATTCTGCCCGAGCGCGCCCGCCGAGAGGATGGTGTTGATGTCGTACACGTCGAACCCGCGTCGGTAGAGGTAGTTCATCGCGCCTTGGGCCTGCCAGTCGTCGTCTTCGAGCGTCTTCTTGACGGCGCGGGGGACGTGCGGGTTCTCGGTTAGGTCAGCCGAGGACGCGCGGGCAGTCGGCCCTGTCGGGGTGGCGATGTCGTCCACGTTCACGTCCAAATCGAGCTTTTCGGTCAGGCCTATCTCCACGTCCACCGGGCGGTCGGCGATGGCGATTTCGCGCTGAACCCCCACGAAACCGTCCCACACGTCGTCCACGTTCACCTTCGCGGAGCGGTTCGAGTTCAGCAGTCCCGTCCGGTACTGGAGGACGTTGTCGATGTCGAGGCCGCGCTGGTACCAGTCGCCGCTGGTGGCGAACTCCGAGGCGTTCTCCTCGGCCCCGACGGGCGAGAGGATACCCGTCGAGACGTTTGGGTAGGACGACCGGCCGACGAACACCGAGGGCGACGTGCTTCCGAAGAGCGAGTCACCCTGTGCGACCTCCGAAAAGCGTTCCTCGAAATCGTCGACGTAGTCCAGAATCTCGTAGGATTTCTCCTCGGCGAGACGACGTCGGCGCTCCTCCTCGTCCGGGCGCAAATCGTCGATATATTCGTCCAACCGCATTCACGAAACGTAGGTGAGCGAAGGGCTTGAACGTTCGGCAATCCGGCCGACTTCGAGGGTCCGAGATGGGAGTGCTGGCCGTCGCTCGGAAGGGAGAAAAACGGGAGAACGGTGGGGTTAGTGGATTCCCATGGCTTCGATCTGTTCTTGATAGCGGTTCCGGATGGTCACTTCCGTCACCTGCGCCACGTCGGCGACCTCGCGCTGTGTCTTCTTCTCGTTGCAGAGAAGCGAAGCGGCGTAAATCGCAGCGGCGGCGTAGCCGGTCGGCGATTTACCGGACAGCAGTCCCTCTTCAGCGGTGGTTTCGATGATGTTGTTCGCCTTCGACTGCACTTCTTCGCTGAGATGGAGTTCAGAACAGAACCGCGGGACGTATTTTTTCGGGTCGACGGGTTTCATCTCCAGACCGAGTTCCTGTGAGATGTATCGGTACGTTCGTCCGATCTCTTTCCGTTGAACCCGGGATACTTCCGAAATCTCTTCGAGACTTCGTGGAATCCCCTCCTTACGACAGGCGGCGTACAGGGCGCTCGTTGCGACGCCTTCGATGGAGCGACCACGGATCAGGTCCTCCTTGAGCGCTCGCCGATAGATGACCGACGCGACTTCGCGCACCGATCGTGGGACGCCCAGCGCGGATGCCATCCGGTCGATTTCGGACAGGGCGAATTGGAGGTTTCGTTCGCCCGCATCCTTCGTCCGGATGCGTTCCTGCCACTTGCGTAGGCGGTGCATCTGACTGCGCTTCTTGGAGGAAATGGATCGACCGTAGGCGTCCTTGTCCTTCCAGTCGATGGTCGTCGTCAACCCCTTGTCGTGCATCGTCTGGGTGGTCGGCGCGCCGACGCGCGATTTCTTCTGCCGTTCCTGATGATTGAACGCACGCCATTCCGGTCCGGGGTCTATCCGTTCCTCCTCGACGACCAACCCACAGTCGTCACAGACCAGTTCGGCGCGGTCGGTACTCTTGACCAACGTTTCGGACCCGCATTCAGGACAAGCACGCTCTCCCTCTCGTTCGTTCGCCGTTTGCTCCCCTTCGAGTTGGCGCTCCCGCTGACGAGTGGACCGTGTCATCGCACTTTTATAGTAGTAACCTCTAAACATTTAAACCCTTGGGCAAAACCCATATATGTCTGACGATCACCCGAATATTCTCGCGAGACCGGAATCTGTTTACTCGCACACAGACGAGTGTCGGCAATGCCAGTCATCGAGTGTGACGTGGAAGAGGCACGCCGGACGCTCGCCGACGCGGGAATCATCGTCTCGGACGGAAAATCCGAGTACGAACAGTGGCGGGCGAAACACGGCGATGCCGTCGCCATCGCGTACGACGACAAACTCGTGATCCAGGGAGCGAACCCACAGGATATCGAGGCGATACTGCGCGATGCGGGCGGTCACGCCTATCTCTACTTCGACGGCGCGAGTCGCGGCAATCCGGGGCCAGCGGCCACCGGATGGACCATCGTCACCAGCGACGGAATCGCGGCGGAGGGGGGAACGACGATTGGTCGGGCGACGAACAACCAAGCCGAGTACGAAGCGCTCATCGAGGCGCTCGAAACCGCCCGCGACTACGGGTTCGATTCCGTGGACGTGAAAGGGGACTCACAACTCATCGTCAAGCAGGTGACGGGCGCGTGGAAGACGAACAACCCCGAACTCCGCGAGCGTCGGGTCCGTGCACGCGAACTGCTGGACGGGTTCGACAAATGGTCGCTGAAACACGTCCGCGGGAGGTAAACGAACGTGCGGACAAGTTAGCGAACGAGGCGTTGGACGATGGCTGACCGACCCGACGACGAACGACTGAACGACGAACGGACGGACGAAGAACGACTGAACGACGGATTGCCAGACGACGAACTTCCGGAAGACGAACAACTGGACGACGGGCTCCCGAACGATGCCGTCTCGGAGGCCGAACGGTTGACCCATCTCGCACGGGAACGGGAGGATACCGGAGCGGAAACGGAAGCCGAGGAGTACCGAGCGGAGCGGGAGCGACTGCTCGCGGAACACGGATTCGTCTCCCGAATTCGGGAGGAGAGCGCGAGAACCGTGTTGGTGCTCCACCCCGACGAGTGGGTCGAGGACGGAACGATCCGCGTCGAGCGAATTGAGGATACGGACCGTGCGGTCGAAATCCCCCTCACCGGTGCCGGCGACCCGGACGACTGGGACGAAATCGACGAACACAATCGTGCCGTCGTCGAACGCGTTCGGGACGAACACGGCGACGTTCACGGCGCGAACGCCCAGGCGTTCGCCGACTTCATGGGAAATCACTACGCCCGCCCCGTCGAATCGGCGACGAGGAACGAAGTGGAGGAGTTTCTGACCGAATACTTCCCGCGCAATGCCTGGCCGACTGGGGAGCAGAAAAAAACCGTAAACGAATCGGTCGAACTCGTGTTCGACTGCGTTAGTCGTACTTCTCGATGAGGGCGCGGACTTTGTCCGCGCGCGAGTCGTCGGTGACGAACTTCGAGAGCGACCACGCAAAGCCGTCTTCGACGACTTCGAGACCCTCTTGAGTCAGGCCGTACTGGTTCGTTCGCTTGTCGAGTTCGCTCTTCTCCACCAGTCCGCGCTCGACCAGCGTGTCGAGGTTGGGGTACAGGCGGCCGTGGTTCACTTCCTCGTCGTAGTAGCTCTCCAGTTCACGCTTGATGGCGAGTCCGTACATCGGTTCCTCGGTGAGGACGATGAGGATATTGCGCTGGAACGCGGTGAGGTCGCGGGCGGTACTGCTTTCGGTGAGTGTTTGTGCCTCTGACATAGGCTTTGACACGACGAGATATGTAACCGAGATATTTAACCCTTCTCAAGTTTCTTGGTGTTTCTCGTCTATTTTGTTCGATTTTAACACTTGACTGCCACCCGTCGTCTACGGAGGGATATCATAGTTCTGAGTGGTTACGCGGGTACAGAGCGCCCGTTTACACCTCCGCCGAAAGGACTTTTTGGTCTTCCCTTCGACTTCCACCCGATCCATGACGAATCTCTGGGAAGACCTCGAAACGGGACCGAACGCCCCCGAAGAGATCTATGCAGTCGTCGAGTGTCTCAAAGGCGACCGGAACAAGTACGAGTACGACAAGGACATTCCCGGTGTCATGCTGGACCGTGTTCTCCACAGCAACGTCCATTACCCCGGTGACTACGGGTTCATCCCCCAGTCGTACTACGACGACGAGGACCCGTTCGACGTGCTCGTCCTCGTCGAGGATTCGACGTTCCCCGGCTGCGTCATCGAGGTCCGTCCGGTCGGCCTCATGAAGATGGACGACGACGGCGAGCAGGACGACAAAGTCATCGCCGTCCCCATCGAGGACCCGCGTTTCGACCACATCGAGGACATCGACGACGTCCCCCAGCAGACGAAGGACGAAATCGACGAATTCTTCTCCACCTACAAAAACCTCGAAGCCGGAAAGGAAGTCGAGACGTTGGGCTGGGAGGACAAACGGGCCGCATACGACGCCATCGAGCACTCCCAAGAGCTGTACGAAGAGAACTTCAACTGACGCTTCGGTCGATTTCGAACGATCCGTTTTGTTTTCCTCCACTTCCTCAGCGGTTGCCCCGCGATTCGAAACGACCGCGTTCTCCCGGTCGTCGAACGCGCGGAATCCTCAACTATATGTCTTTTCTTATTCTGTTTCGTGTACATTTATGGACCTTTCGAAAGCCACCGATTTCGTCGGGAAAATCGGCTTTCAGGACGGTTTCGGAAACGACGATTCGTCATTGACTATAAAGCTGCCAGTAAATCCACCCGTAATTATATACGTTTTGGCCGAGCTATGCGATACCATGCTCGCCGGATTCGTCAACGAAAATGCTCCCGTGGTCGTCGCCGCGCTCTTCTTGCTTCTCTCCGGTGGCGGCGTGCTGTACGCCGTCCAATTTCGGTCGTTGGGTCGTCACAGTACCGACGACCCCGAATCGGTCGATTCACTCCGAGAGACGATTGCGGGGCAAAACCGAGTCGCCCTCGTCGTTCCCGAAGGTGCGAGTATCGACTCGTTAGCCGCCGCCGTCGGACTCCAAGCGCTCTGCAAGGATTGGGGTGTCGCGGGGCGTATCGCCGCCGAAGGAAACGTGACGGGCGAGGACAGCAAGGCGTTCTGCAACATCTTCGATATCGACGTGACGATTTTGGACGAGAACGGTGAAGGGTTGCCGGACTGCGACGCCGGTATCGCCATCGGTGGTGGCGGTGCGGTCCCCCGACTATCGAACAACCCGCCGGTAGTCGGTGTCATCCGCCATCGTCCCACCGCCGAGGAGAACATCCTGACGATCACGCGGACCGACGACGGCGCGACGTCGACCGTCGTCACCGAACTCGTTCGGGAGATGGAGTTCGTCCCGGATCAGCGCGTAGCCACGGCGTTGCTGTACGGGATTCGTGCAGGGACCCGCGAGTTCCGGCGGGCCAACGGGGTGAACGACTACGACGCGGCCGGTTTCCTGCACGCCTATGCCGACCTCGGGAGGATCGAGGAACTTCGTTCGCCCGGCGTCAGCGGCGACACGTTCGACGTGCTCGGCGAGGCGATTGCCAGTCGGGAGCGGCGTGCGAGTTTTGCCGTGGCGAACGTCGGCGTCGTCCCGTCGGTAAGCGCGTTGGAGGAAGCCGCAGACTCCCTTTTGCGATTGGAGGGCGTCTCGACGGCCGCCGTGTTCGGACTCCACGAGGAAACGATCGTCATCTCCTGTCGGGCGGAGGACGTTCGAACCAGCGCCGTCGATATCCTCACTGGTGCGTTCGACGCACGCGAGACGACGGGCGGGAACGCGGATGCCGCGACCGCACGGGTTCCGCTCGGTATCTTCGCGCAAGTCGACAGCGAACACACCGACACGTTGGATTCGCTCATCGACGCGAGCACCCGAAAAGCTCTGTTCACTGCCTTCGAGAGTTCGTAATACGGAAACTTGTGAGATGATAGCATGGAAACGAAGGTTCTTGTAGCCGCCTGTGGTAGAGCGGCGTATGGGTCTATTCGATAGGCTTCGTGGGGACGATGCTCCACGTGTTGCCTTCTTCGGCATCGACGGCGTGCCGTACAGTTTCCTCAAGGAAAACGCCTCGGAGTTCCCGAACATCGCATCGCTCGCGAGCGAGGGAAGCGCCGGAGCAATCGACAGCATCGTTCCGCCCGAGTCCTCCGCCTGCTGGCCGACGCTCACGACTGGCGTCAATCCCGGACAGACGGGTGTCTACGGCTTCCAGGACCGCGAGGTCGGCTCGTACGATACCTACGTTCCGATGGGACGCGACGTACAGGCGACGCGCATCTGGGACCGCGTCACCGACGCGGGTCGAAAGGCGACGGTGATGAACGTTCCCGTCACGTTCCCGCCACAGCGTAACGTCCAGCGGATGGTTTCCGGTTTCCTCTCGCCCGGCGTGGACAAAGGTGCCTACCCGGACGAGATGCGGAACTACCTGAGTTCCATCGACTATGCCATCGACACGAACGCGAAGTTGGGGCACAAAGAGGACAAGACCGAGTTCATCGAGAACGCACACGAGACGCTCAAGACGCGCTACGAGTCGTTCCAGCACTACATCGACGAGGACGACTGGGACCTCTTCTTCGGCGTGTTCATGACGACTGACCGTGTGAACCACTTCCTCTTCAAGGATTACGAGGAGGACGGCGAGTACAAAGAGGAGTTCATCGAGTTCTACCGAACGCTGGACGAGTACCTCGGCAAACTCCGTGACTCGCTGCCGGACGACGTGACGATGGTCGTCGCCAGCGACCACGGGTTCACCAGCCTCAACCACGAGGTTCACTTCAACACGTGGCTCGAACAGGAGGGCCTGCTCTCCTACGAGGACGACGACCACGAGGAACTCGGCGACATCAGCGACGACACCGTCGCCTACTCGCTCATCCCGGGTCGCTTCTACATCAACCTCGAAGGCCGCGAACCGCGCGGAAGCGTTCCACAGGACGAGTACGAGGAGAAACGCGCCGAACTCAAGGAGAAACTCGAAAACCTCGAAGGGCCGAACGGCGAGAAGGTCTGCTGGCGCGTGGTCGAGAAGGAAGATGCCTTCGACGGCGACCACGAGGACATCGCACCCGACCTCGTCGCGGTTCCGAACCACGGCTTCGATCTGAAGGCCGGATTCAAGGGTCACGACGACGTGTTCGGCGTCGGGCCGCGTAACGGCATGCACAGCTTCGACAACGCGACGCTGTTCGTGGACGACCCGGACGCGAACATCCCGGAGGACACCGACCTGCTCAACATCGCCCCGACCATCCTCGACTTGATGGAACTCGACTATCCGAAGGGCGAACTCGAAGGCCGTAGCCTGGTCTGAATCGGTAATTTCGTTCTTCGTCTTTCGCTGATAGCGCCCGCGAGTAGCGCGATTGTGATTACGAATCCTGAGTCGTTTTCGTACGCCCACCGAACACCTATCACGCCGGACGAACCACCGACGAGCGATGGCGCTCTCTCCTCGAACCCTCGATTCGCTCGTCTCGTACTGGACGGACCGCCTCGGCGTCGATGACGACGCGTTCGACCGCGAAGCAGTTACGGTCGGTCCGGCGAACGAAGGTGGAATACAACTGTTTCGGCGCGGGGAAGCGCTCGTCGTCGGTGCACCGGAGTCTCGCGTCGCGGCGGTTCGCGAACGCCTCTCCGACTGTGATTCAACGATTGTGACGGAGGGAGAGGCACTTCGTCGGCGGTTCGAGTCTCTCGGAACGGTGACGGCCGTGTTCGACTCGACGTTTTACGGCTACGCCGACGAAGAATCGTTCGCTCCCGTCCTTTCGGACGCTCGCTTGCTGACGGTGGACGATCACGCCGCGTACGAGCGACTTCGTACGACGGTCCCTGACGAGGAGTGGTCGAACGGTGGCTCGCAGTTCGAAATCGGGACGACAGTCGGGTTGTTCGACGGCGACGAACTCGTCGCCACCGCGGGCTACGAGGTGTGGGACGACTTCCTCGCGCACATCGCAGTCGTCGTCCATCCGAACCAGCGCGGGAACGGTTACGGCCGCGAGGTCGTCTCCGAAGTGACCGAACAGGTGCTCGGCGATGGACTCCTTCCACAGTACCGAACCGCAGACGAATGGCCGTGGTCTGTCGCGCTGGCCGAAAGCCTCGGCTTCGAGCGGTTCGTGACGGCGGCGCTGGTCCAATTGGAGTTGTAGCCGGGGTGTGGGTGAACAATCGTTAAGAGAAGGTGAAAGAAACCACTGTGGCATGAACCGTGGAGTGATGTTTTTCGGTCTCGTTCTCGTGATGATCGGTGGCTTGTTCATCTACACGCCAATGTCGTTCCGAAGTCTCGTTTCGACCCGCGAGTGGACAGCAGACGCCGACGCCGCGGAGCAAAAGCATCGAACGCGGGCGAACTATCTGGGAAAATCGATGGCTCTCGTCGGTGTCGCCATCATGGTTTACGGGGCGTTCTGAGTTGCGCTGACGTGAGCAGACGAAACCGAGAATCAGACCGAATCGGGTTGGCTGTGAATTTCGAGGTTCACGTCTCGCGGTTGCCCCTCCAAATCCGTGACGATGCGTTTGACGACCTTTTCGGCTTCCGAGAGCACGAGTGGTTTCGCCTTGTCCACGACCCACCCGAGCGAGACGAACATGGGTAAATCGAGCATGCCGGAACTCGCCGAATCGGCGTCGAAGTGAATCGAGAGCCACACCCGCGAGGCGGTTTCCCTGCCTTCGGGGGCTTCCTCGGGGACTTCCTCGACGCGCCAACTGCCGTGGGCGTGAATGTCCTTGATGATCTTCCAGTCGATGCGGTTCGGTCGGTCGAGTTCCGTCACCTCGGAGCGGACGACGTACTGAATCTTCCACCACTTGAGGTGGATGTCGTACTCCGTCCCCGGGCCGCCGTCCCCGTCGTGTGTAACCCTCGTCAGGTGTTCCGAGTAGTTCGCGTAGCCCGGAAAGTCGAGCAGGAATTCGTAGGCCTCCTCCGGCGGCACGTAGACGACGGTACTGAGTTCGAGGTGATCCACGCGTTTCGATTTTGCGGGATCGAAAGTAAACATTCCGGCGAGGGGACGTGAACGCCCACTCCGCCAACAGTCCGTTTATACCACCGCACCGACAACCATCGACCATGACGGACTACGACGTGGTCATCGTCGGCGGTGGCGTCGCGGGACTCTCCGCGGGCGTTTTCACCGCCCGCGCCGACCTCGACACGCTGGTCGTGAACGACGGAGTTTCCATCCTCTACCGAAACGCGATTCTGGAGAACTTCCCCGGCTTTCCGGCCGGAATCGACTCGCGGTTGTTCTCCCTAATGCTCGAAGAGCAGGCCGAACGTGCCGGGTGTGCACGCCTCGACGCGAAGGTCGCCGAAGTGAGTCACGCGGACGACGGCGAGTTCACCGTCGAGACCGGCGGCGATGAGGACGGTGAAACGCTCTCCGCCGAACGCGTCGTCGCAGCGTCGTGGTCGAACTCCTCGTACCTCGAAGGTCTCGACCTCGACTTCGAGCAGTCCGGAAGCAAGCAGTACGTCTCGGTGGACGAGACCGGACGAACCGGCGTCGAAGGACTCTACGCCGCCGGGCGACTCGCCGAACAGTACCACCAAGCCATCGTCGCGGCGGGTCACGGTTCGCAGGTCGGACTCACCCTGATCGAGGACGCGAATCCGGACTTCTACCACGACTGGGTCGCCCCGGAGGGCTACTTCACTAACCGCGACCGCGAGGTCCCCGAGGGCTGTGAGGAGATTTCCGAGGACGAACGCCAGCGCCGCGCGCGGCAGGCCCACGACCGCCTCCGAAAGTACGTGGAGGAGTGGGAGGACGAGCGCCCCGTCCCTCATCCGAGTTTCGTCGAAAAGATGGGCTAGACGGACCGATTGCGCGAAATCGTTATGTCATTTTGAAGTCAGTCGGGAACTACTGAATCATATTATTTTGTACTAAATCCTACTAAAACAGACTGCCCGTTAGAGCGTTCTGACATTGCGTTCGGCAGTGCTTACGACGAGCGAATCCCGATTTTGATCGTTCTGCGGTTTCGGTAACTGGGAGATGGATTTCGAACGTTCCCCGCTCGCTCCGAGACGTGTCTGGGTGGTGTGTGATTACAGGTGCTAAGAAGTAGACCGCCTCGAAAGCCCCCGCCCGTTCGCGGTCGCTGTGCAGGATATCCGCGCTTCCCGCACCGCTCACGCGGATAGGGCCCCCACAGCGACTAAAGCAAGCGCGAGCGGACGGCCCCTTTCAATCCACCCACATCACCGCACCGCGACAGCCACGTCCTCCCCAACCGACTCCTCGCTACGCTCGTCGTCCACCGTCAGAGCGAAGCTCTGACGAGCCGTTCGCTCGCTCCGCTCACGAAGACCTCGCGCGGGCGCACCTCCGGTGCGCCTTCGCGCGCCGCGTAGCTGCTCCGTATCGGCAAGCCCGTCCTCCCGAGTGGCGCACGCTGACGAGGTGGTTCGGCCAGTGGTCGGCGAACCGCCTCGTCAGAATCGTGCGAGGGATGACGACCGAGGAGCGTCAGCGACGAGCGGAGTTCTCGTGAACGAAGTGAAGAGAGAGCACGGGAGAGCGAAGCTCTCCCGGAGGAATCGGCTGGGGAGGTC